>JAUIFX010000087.1 GCA_030429865.1 Gammaproteobacteria bacterium
TGGTCGTCCGGTCCCGCCAGGTTGTGCGCGGTTACGGCAAAGCTGCGCAGGGCAGCGAGGTTCTCGTCACCGAACAGGTCGAGCTCCGCTCCGGTGAGGCGTTCGATGATGTCCTCGATCCCCTCGCCCGCCGTGTCGCCCAGTTCGACCAACAGCAGGAACAAGTCCTTGACCAGGTTGCCGACACCCTTCAGCGTGCCCCATACCGCGCCGCGCAGAACGCGATTGTAGAAACCCTCCCAGGAGCCGTAGGTCTTCCCGGCCTCATCACCGTAGTCGCGCGCGAACTCGAGCAGCGAATCACCCGATACCTCGGTGAAGATGCTGAGATGCTCGCTACTCCCCGGGGCCCCCTCGACGACGGACTCGGCGCTCTCGCGGCTGCGCTCGACGGCGGCGCGATCGACGAAATCCGTTGCCGCGAGCGGGTCGCGGCCGTCCGCACGGGCCTGCGTGCGCAGCTTGCTCTCGAGCAGGTAATCATTGGTCGGGCCGATCCCGTCGGCGCGGTTCTGCGCATAGGCCCGATCGAGCTCGGCGCGGCGGCCGGACAGGATCGCGTTGTGCCGTTCCAACCAGGCTTCGTAGGCGTCGATACGCTTCTTCTTGTCCTTGCGGAACTGCTCGGCGACATCCTCGAGCCCGTTGCGCTCGGCCTGGCGTATCGCAACGTCGGTAAGCAGGATGCGTTGCTCGAACTCGCGTGCGCCCTCGGCAAGGACTTCGGCCTCGGTGTGATAGGCGACGGCGAGATCGCGCGCGGCGTCGATGCGGCTCGCCTCGAGCTGGCTGCGGGCGTCCTCCTGCCGCTTCGCGATTTCGATGTTGAGCCTGCGCTCGAACGCCTGGGCCTCGGCAACCTCTGCCTCGTAAGCACCGGTGACGTTGCGCAGCTGCGCCTCGAGCTCGGCGATGTTGCGTTCCGCCACCTGCTTGTTCGCCTCGGCCTCAGCCTCCGGGTCACGCCCGCCAAGCGCGCCGCCGACCGTCTCGACCGCGCCGGTCAGCCAGTCGACATTGTCGTCGTAGGCCTTGATGGCGGCCTCCGCGCGCGCCTTGTCCTGCCGGGCGGCCTCGAGGCGGGTCTGCAGGTTGGTGGCGCGACGCCGCAGGTCGCGCAGCGTGTCGCGGTGCACGCTGCGGCCGCGCGCCAGCTGATCGACCAGCGGCGCTATCGCCTCCTGCTCCGCGGTGCGGCGGGCGGCGAGTTCCCGTGCATGTTTCTCCGCGACCTTGCGATCCGCCTCGCGGATGTGCGCCCGGGGGTCGGGCGTGACGGCCGCGGGTGGCGGCGGACGGTCGACCGGGATGCGCGTGCCGGGCGCGCCCCCGGTATCGACCGGCGCATCCTCGGCCGCAGCGCGCGCGGCACGGGCTTCCCAGTCGTCTTCCTGCGCGGTTGCCGCGAGCGGGCAGAGCGCGAGGCAGGCGCCGAGCACGGCGAGCGCGCGCGAGGCTGCCCGGCGCATCATTGCGGCAGGCCCAGCAAGGTGTCGGCGCGCACCTTCACGGCGATCAGGTCCTCGATACTCATCGTGTCGACCGCACCGGCCTCCGGCAACCACAGCCATTCCTCGGGAGCGTTGAGGATGTAGGGCGCGAGTACGAGGTCGATGTACCGGCGCGCGAGTTCGCGGATCTTGCGCGTGCAATCTTCGCCGTCCCACTGGGCCGGCGGTACGCCGATGTTCCACCAGACTTCACATACGTCGGGTGTCGCGATGCGCTGTGGTCCACCATCGCCCCCGTCGGGCGGCGGTGGACGGAAATGGATGTGGCCGCTCGCCTCGTAGGTCTGGCGCTTGGGATAACACTCGGCCCCACCGCCCGAAGGCACCCAGGGATGCCAGGTCACGACGGTCCCCTTGATCTCGGCGAAGTTGGGCTGGTGCAGTTTCGGCGGGGGCATGCCGGGCGGCACGATGATGGGCGGGAACTCCACGTGGCCCCAGCCGGGTTCGCCCGGCAAGCCGAGCCGGATCGGCGGTGGCGGTTCGGGTGGCAGCTTGACCTTGCCCGTGATGACGGTCTGGCCCTTGGGGACGATGACCGACTCCGGCAGGGTCAGGTAGGGCAGGTTGTCTATCGTGATCTTGACCGGCTGCGGCGTGTCGCAGTTGTTGGTGACGACGAGACTGGCATCGAACTCCGACGCGTAGTACTTCTCACCCCACGGCCAATCCGTCGTCGAGGTGAGCACGCCCGGGCTGTTGTCCGGCAGGTTCGCACCGGGAGGACGGTCCCAGGCTGCGCCGGGATCCTTGTCCGGATTCTTGAGCGGATGGTAGGGGTCGGTCCACGAGTTGTAAGGGCCGTCACCGTCCGGCGGCCGGTAGCCGTCGGGAAAATCAGGCGCAACTGCGTCGGGTGAGTAGGCCTCCGCGACGCCTTCCGGCGGCGCCTTGTCGCCGTCCCAATCGCGCGGCTGGACGCCAGCGGCCGCCACGTTGCCCCCCAGCAACATGCAACAGAATGCCACGCGCCACCGCGTTGCCTTCACGCCGTCCCCCTGCTCCCGCCGTCCGCGGTCCTTGCCGCATGTTAGACGAGACGCCGCGCCGGGCCAAACCGGCGCGGGAACGCGCGTCCTCTTCGCGCGTTGACGTCGCCCTGCCCGACCGCTCCAGGTCGTGCGGTGATGCGGGTAATCACCGCATGCGCCCTCCGCGTGGCGCGACCCCGCTCGTGGCGAGGTTCCGCCGCACACGTGGCGGCGACTAGAAACCCCGCTCGTAGGGCCCGCTGGCGCGCGCGTAGGTGCCGATCGGCAGCTCGATGTCGATCCCGGCGCGCCGCGCGCATTCGATCGGCCAGTTCGGGTTGCGGATGAGTTCGCGGCCGACACAAACGAGATCGACCCGACCCGCGCCGATGATCTCCTCCATCAGGTCGGCCGAGGCGAGCGATCCGACGCTCGACACCGCAACGCCGGTCGCCCGCCGTACCCGTTCGGCGTAGCGCACCTGGTAGCCGGGATAGACATCGGCTGCGTAGCCTGGAACCAGGTTACCGGTGGTCACGTCGAGCAGGTCGACGCCGCGTGCAGCGAGCTGCCCGGCGAACCACAACCCGTCGGCTTCGCTTACGCCTCCGTCGTGGTGATCGATTGCCGTCATGCGGACCGCGAGTGGCCGCTCCGCCGGCCATGCCGCGCGCACCGCTTCGACGACGTCGAGCACGAAACGCGCGCGGTTCTCACGGCTGCCGCCGTAGCGGTCTGTGCGGGTATTGCTCAGCGGACACAGGAAACTGTGCAGCAGGTAGCCATGCGCCGCATGGATCTCGACGATGTCGACACCCGCAGCCGCAGCGCGCCGCGCCGCGCTGACATAGTCGTCGCGCAGGCTCGCCAACTCGGCCTCGCGCAAGGCTTCCGGCTGGGCATGGTCGTCAGCATAGGCGATGGCGGACGGTGCCTGCGGGCGTTGCTCGAGGCGCGCTTTGCGACCCGCATGGGCGAGCTGGATGCCGAACCGGGCGCCGCACTCGTGGGCGAACGTGGCCAGGCGCCGGAGGCCTTCGACCTGCTCATCCTGCCACAGCCCGAGGTCACAGGGGCTGATGCGGCCGCGCGGCGTGACGGCGACGACTTCGGTCATGACGAGTCCCGTACCGCCGAGTGCCCGGGCGCCGTAGTGCACGAAGTGGCGATCGGTAACGCGGCCATCCTCGCCGGCCATGTACATCAGCATCGGCGACAGGACGATGCGGTTCTGCAGGCGCATGCCGCGCAAGGCGAACGGCGAGAACAACGGCGAGGTCATCGGCGCGGCGCGCTGCTCAGAACGGGTTGTCGAGACGCAGGATCTTGTGACGGATGCACCACCTGCCCGCCTCCACGATCATCTCGTCATGGTAGGTGCCGGTACACACCACTCGCAGCTGGCCATCTTCCACGGCCGTCAGGAGCAGGTAGGAATCCACCAGCGCCCGGGTCTGGTCGAGTTCGCGAAACACGATGTTGCTGACGCAGTGGCGGCGCTGATCCGCTTGGCCGGCCATCACCGATGACAGCCATTCCACGATCGCGGCACGCCCCCGGTAGGGCCCCCAGCCGGCGCTGCCCTCGAGCGCGATCTCGAAGCAGCCTTCGACAGCGAAAGTCGCGCCCATGAGTTCCAGGTCGCGCGTGTCGTAGCCCCAGGCATAGCGGTTCAGGGTCTCGATGATCTGCAAACGGGCATGGGCGTCGTCGGCCATGGAAGGATTCCGCTGGATGGTCGTGGCGCCCAGTATAGGCGAGCCGCGTGCACGCGCGTTTGCCGGGGCAGCACGAGGGACACGCAAGCGCTGCGCCGCTACGTTGCGGGCAGCCGTCTTCGCCATCGGGAGCGCGAGGCGGTGTGCGGCCGGATCCGGCACGCATCGTCGCTTCCGGGCGCACAGCCCGCGGGCGCGTCCATGTGCGGTTACTTGATCGGAGGCAGGTGCGCGGCGGTGCACGGCGCCGCGTTTGGCGCTATGTTGGCAAAGCATGAATTTCATCGAAGAGCACGTCCTCGGCATGCTGCTGGCGGTCGGCCTCGGCCTGCTCGTCGGCCTGCAGCGCGAGTGGGTGCCCGGCAAGCCGATCGGCCTGCGCTCGTTCGCCTTGATCAGCGCCATCGGCGGCATGAGCGGGATCCTGGCCAGGGACTTCGGCGGCTGGCTGCTCGCGGCCGGCTTCGTCGGCGTCACCGCGGCGGTCCTCGCCCACGGCTGGCTGCTCGCGCGCGAGGAGCCGGTCGGCGGCATGACCACCGAGCTCGCGGCGATGGCGATGTTCCTGGTCGGCACCCTGGCGACCGCCGACTACGCGGTGCTGGCCGTCATCCTCGGCGGTGGCGTGACCCTGCTGCTGTACTTCAAGAACCCGCTGCATAGCCTGATCGAGCACATCGCGCCGCACGAGTTCGCCGCCATCGCGCGCTTCGTGCTGCTCAGCATGGTGATCCTGCCGGTGTTGCCGGACCGCACCGTCGGCCCTTACGACGTGCTCAATCCGCACACCACCTGGCTCATGGTGGTCCTGATCGTGAGCATCAACCTGGTCGGCTACCTTGCCCTGAAATTCGCCCGCGGCAACGGCAGTGCCCTGGTGACCGGTATCCTCGGCGGTATCGTCTCGAGTACCGCAACCACGGTGAGCTTCGCCAGCCGCGCGCGCGACCAGGCGCGCGTCGCGCCGCTCGCGTCGGTGATCATCCTGATCGCCTGCGGCCTGGTCTATCCGCGCATGCTGGTCGAGGTCGGCGCCGTCGCACGGGAGCTGCTGCCTTCGCTCGCCGGGCCCGCGCTGGTCATGCTTGCACTGTTCCTGGCGGTTGCCGCGGCCAGCCTGCTGCGCCTCGGCACGCGCGGCATCGAGATCGACGAACCCGGCAACCCCGCGGAGCTCACGATCGCGGTCACCTTCGCCGCCCTGTTCTCGCTGGTGCTGCTGATCAGCGCGGCGGCCCAGCATCACTTCGGCACCACCGCACTCTATCCCGTCGCCTTTCTCTCCGGGCTGACCGATGTCGATGCGATCACGCTCTCGACCGCAGGCCTGTTCGATCAAGGCCGCGTGGCCGCGGACGATGCCTGGCGCGTGATCTTCGTCGCCTCGCTCGCCAACCTCGTGTTCAAGGGCGGCATCGTCGCCGTCATGGGCGGGGCGGCGCTCAGGAACGCGCTGTTGCCACGCCTTGCCGCGCTGCTTGCCGCGGGCATCGCGATCGTCATCGCCTGGCCTTGAGCACAGCGTGCGCAGCTTGCGCCGCTTCGTGCACCCTACCTATGCTTGATTGACCACAATCACGACCAGGGGAAGCGGACACATGGCGAACGTCAACGGGTATTCGGATTACGATGGCCTCGGGCTGGCGGAACTCGTACGCAAGGGTGAAGTGACGCCGGCCGAGCTGCTCGAAGACGCACTCGCCGGTGTCGATGCGGTCAACGGCGCGCTCAATGGCGTTACCGCGCGGATCGACGACATGGCCCGCGCCGAGATCGCGGGCGGTCTGCCAGCGGGCCCGTTTCACGGCGTGCCGATGTTCCTCAAGGAACTCGGCGTGCAGGCCCGCGGCACGCCGTCGCGTTGCGGCAGCAAGCTGACCGAAGCGCTCGTCGCCGGCGAAGACTCCGAACTCATGAAACGCTTTCGCGCCGCCGGCGTCGTCACCGCTGCCATGTGCGCGACACCCGAGTTCGGCTACAACCCGACGACGGAGTCGGTGTTCTACGGGCCGACGCACAACCCCTGGGACCCCGCGCGTACACCGGGCGGTTCGAGCGGCGGCTCGGCCGCGATGGTCGCCGCGGGCGTGGTCCCGATCGCGCACGCCAACGACGGCGGCGGATCCATCCGCATTCCCGCTTCGTGCTGCGGCCTGGTCGGTTTGAAGCCGACCCGCGGGCGGGTGCCGACCGGGCCCGCTTACGGTGACTGGCTGAGCGGTTACGCCGCCGAACTGATCGTGAGCCGCAGTGTGCGCGACACCGCCGCGATGCTCGACGCCGTGCAGGGACCTGACATCGGCCCGCCCAACGTGATCGCGCCGCCGGCGCGCCCCTACCTCGACGAACTCGCCGGCCCGCCGCGCAAACTGCGCATCGGCTGGACCGCGACACCGCCGTCGGGTGGCGCCGTGCATGCGGACGTCGTCGACGGCCTGCACGCGACGGTGAAGCTGATGGAATCACTCGGTCACGAAGTCATCGAAGAGCGCTTCGAGATCGACTGGGCGCATTATTTCGAACAACTCATCGTGATCTGGACGAGTTACGTCGCCTGGGCCATCGATGGCGTCGCCAAGACGCTGCGTCGCGCACCGTCACCGGAGAACCTGGAACGCGTGACCTGGGAACTGTACCGCCACGGCTGCAGCCTCACGGCGATGGACATGCAGAACGCGATGGCCAACTTCAACCTGGTCAGCCGCCAGGCGGGCGCGATGTTCGAGCGCTTCGACGTGCTGCTGACACCGACCATCGCGCAGCCGCCGCTGACACTCGGCACACTCGATCAGGACGCTATCGGCGTCGATGCGCGCGAATGGAGCCGGCAGGTCTTCGACTGGATTCCGTTCACGCCCTTGTTCAACACCACCGGGCAGCCCGCCATCTCGCTGCCGCTGCACTGGTCACCGGACGGCCTGCCGATCGGCATGCAGTTCGCCGCGGGGCTCAACGACGAGGCGACCTTGATCGCGCTGGCCGGGCAAATCGAGCAGGCCCAACCGTGGCGCGATCGCAAGCCGGGTATCTTCTACAAGACCTGATGCGTGCGCGATCCCGGCTCTGGGTCCATTGTTGCGTCGGGCTTCGTCGGCGCTCGCTCACGTAGTCCGACGGCACGTCGCGCACGTCGCCTTGCCGGGCCACGTCAATGAACCCGGCAGCGTTGAACGACGAAAGCGCAACAGCCCCTAGGGCCCGGCGGCCGGATCGTCGCGCACGAGTATCAGCAGGTAGCTGCCATCGTAGAACGACGGCTGCGCCGCGGGTGGCAGCAGCACCACGCGCGAGAAGGCGGCGACGCCGAAGCGTTCCACGCCGGTCCAGTACCAGCCCTCGCCGATATTGGGCAGCATCGCGCCGTCGGCACCGGGCGGCGCGCTGCTGGTGTGCGCGGCGACCGCCATCAGCTCCGCGGTCGCGGGTAGCCGCCAGTCGTCGAAACCGCACAGCCGGCGCTCGTTGATGGCCGTGATGTAGGCCTCGGTGTTGCACGACCGGCCCGGTAGCGCGTCCCGGACGCAGTCACCGCTGGTGGTATCGCGATAACCGACGAAACCGCCGTTGGTCTCGGGGTCGCTGTCGTAGGGCGTGTAGGTCCAGCGCATGTCGCGCAGGCCGCCGTCGCGTGTCTTTACTTCCCAGGTCAGTCCACTGGCCGGGTCGACCACGCAAGCCGCGGCGGACGGCGCCGCGGTGGCGTCGAGCGGCCTGCCCGTTGCATCGAGGCGTTGCGCGTCGGCCGCGCGGGGCTGCGCGGCACACAACAGCAGCACGACGGCGGCCGCAAGCCGGCCGCGCGCGTTCGGCACACGCATCCCGCGCGCCGTCTCAGCGGCTCGCCACGGCGCCGGCGCTGCCGCCATCGATGCAGATCAGCTCAGGCACACCGCCTTCCAGCGCGGCCGGCGGGATCGGGTTGCTTGCCGTGCAGGCCCAGCCCTTGTGGGTGAACGTGAAGTCGCGGGTATAGGTCCCACGCAGTACCAGCGGGTAGACGACGAAACGCTCTTCCGCCTGGATGTAACGCCAGGCGACATCGTTCATGGTGTCGTTGATCCAGATGTCCTGCGTGTCCGGGTGAACGGCGAGTGCATACGGCGCCGGGATTTCGCCTTCGGCAAACACCGGCAGCGGGATGACCTTGGCGTCCATGGTGCGCGTATCGATACGCGCGATGGCGCCGTCCGAGAACCCGGCCACCCACAGGTAGCCCTGCTTGTCGAAGCGCTGGCGGCGCGGCGCCTTCACCGGTGAGTCGTACTCGGTGACCTCGAGCGTCTCGGGATCGATGTGTCCGATCTTGTCGCTCGCGAGCTTCGCGTACCAGATGTCGCCGCTCTCCGGGTGTATCGCGACACCATAGGGCACGGTGGTGCCCGGCGTGCTCAGCGAGGGCGTCTTGGGCAGGTCGATCACGGTCATCCCGCCGGTCTTCGGATCGAAGCGCCCGATCTGATCCGAGAACGTGATACTGAACCAGATGCGGCCGTCGAGCCCCGTGCGGATCGTGTGCGGGTAGAGCGAGCCCTTCTCCATGTCGTAGTTCTGGAACTCGCCGGTCTTGGGATCGAACGCGGTGATGGCCGCGCCGATGGAGTCGCTCAGGTACCAGCGGCCGTCGTGGCCCTTGGTAAGGCTGTGCGGCGAGCGCGAGATGGTCAGGCCGTACGGCGACGGCAGGCCCATCTTCGCGAACATGCCGCCCGGCGGCATGCCGTCGTCCGGCAGCTTCATGTGCTTGACCTCGCCGTTGTCGAGATTCACCTCGAGCAGTTCGCCGGCGAACATCTCGGAGATGTAGATGCGATGGTTCTCCTCGTCGAACTCGGCATCGTGCGGGACCACCGCGTCCTCGAGGCTCCAGCGGTAGATGGTTGCCTGCGCCAGCATCGGGTCGTAGGGCACCGTCGGGCGCGACGTCGCGAGGCGGCCGTCGAAGGAGCGGGCGAGGAACTCGGAGCGCGCGCGGATATCCTCCTCGCTGGCGTCACCGAGGTAGCCGTGCATGCGCTGCACGGTCGGAACCCAGCTTTCCGCAGGCCGTTGCCAGCGGGTGAACGCATTGCCGAGCTGGTGACAGGTCAGGCAGTCACGGGCGAAGTTGGGACGCGAAAACAGGGCCTTCGGATCTTCGTCGAACGCCATCATGGAGAAATGCGAGAGTGCCGGGTGGGCGTCGGACAAGGCCTTCGGATCGGTGATGGCGGCCAGCGTGAAGTCGCGCGAGGCGCTGCCTTCGCCGCCGAGCTCGAGTGTCGCGTGGGCATCCTCGTAGTAGCGCTTGCGGCCGAGGACGTCGAGCGCGCCGGACAGGCCCGTATCGAGACGGTAGGTGCCGTCTTCGAGGCTGTAGACCGCCTGCGAGCGGCCCTGCGCATCCGTCACGCTGACGATGGCGCCGGCAATCGGCGTACCGTCGGCAGCCGTGACCGTGCCGCTCAGCACGCCGGCCTGAGTCGGAGCGGCGAGGACCGCGAATAGCGAGAGAGCGCAGAGGTGGCCGCTGGTGGCGCGGCGGGGATTCGAAGCGTGACGCATGAGCCTGATGGAACCTCTCGTTAGTGCTGGCCTGGACCGCCCGGAAGCCTACCCCAATTGCAGTGCAACATGCAGCCTCGGATGGGCGCCGGGATGCCGGCGCCCATCCCTGCCGCGTCAAGGCGCTGGAACCGTGCCGCGATGCCCGGGCGGCGGGTTCGAGGATGTCCCGACGAGGGCGCGCAACCGCCGCGCAAGCTCGGAATCCATGCCTGTCCCGGATTGCGCGTGTCCCGGATTGCGCGCCGGATTGCGCGGAATCCATGCCTGTCCTGAATTGCGGCCCTGGAATTCATGCCTGTCCCGGATTGCGCGTGTCCCGGATTGCGCGCCGGATTGCGCGGAATCCATGCCTGTCCTGAATTGCGGTCCTGGAATTCATGCCTGTCCCGGATTGCGGTCCTGCCTGTCCCGGATTGCGGTCCTGGCGGAATCCATGCCTGGCCCGGATCGCACGCTCCATCGGGAATTCATGGCTGTCCCGGATTCCGCGGATTCCGCTCCGGATTGCGTGCCTGTCCCGGATTGCGTGTCCCGGACTGCCCCGAAAGGATTCCGACAGATGGATTCCGGATGGGTCGGGCGTCCGCGCCGGCGTCGGGTTGCGCCATGCGCGCCGGTGGCTGCGGTATGGTGTCGCCTGGATCACAGGTATCACGAGCGCACGCTGTCCATGCCCCTGAACACGAGAATTCAATCGGTGCTGCTGGCCTTGCTCTTCTGCACGGGCGCGTGCCACGCGACCGCCCAGGACCCGGCCCTGGAGCGCCTGCGGCGCTACGTCGAAATCGATACGACCAATCCGCCGGGCAACGAGACACGCGGCGTCGCGTTCCTCGCGAGCGTGCTCGAGGAGGCCGGGATCGCCTACCAGACGGCGGAGTCCGCGCCAGGGCGCGGCAACCTGTGGGCGCGCCTCGAGGGCGGCGAGCTGCCTGCGCTCGTGCTCTTGCACCATGTCGACGTGGTGCCTGCCGATCGCGACGCCTGGTCCACGCCGCCGTTCACCGCGGTGGCGCGTGACGGCATGCTCGCCGGACGCGGTACGCTGGACACGAAGGCGCTCGGCATTGCCCACCTCGAAGCCTTCCTGGCGCTGCATCGCGACGGCCGCGCGCTGAACCGCGACGTCATCTTCATGGCCACCGCCGACGAGGAAGCGGGCGGACGGCTCGGCGCGGGCTGGCTGGTCGAGCACCACCCCGAGAGCTTCGCCGGCGCCGGCTTCCTGCTCAACGAAGGCGGCGGCGGTATCGCCTCGGCGCACGGCACACGCTTCCAGGTCGAGCTCGCGCAGAAGCGCCCGCAATGGCTGCGCCTGGTTGCGACCGATCGCCCGGGCCATGGCTCGAGTCCGCGCCCGACGTCGGCGCCCGCGCGCCTCGTCGCCGCGCTCGAGCGCATCCGCACGCGCCCGTTCCCACCACGCGTGATCGCGCCGGTGCGGCGCATGTTCGCCGGCATCGCGGCGCACGTCGGCCCACCCTGGAGCGATGCTTTCGCCGACCTCGACGGCGCCGTCGGCGATGCCGCGTTCCTGGCCGAGCTGCAAGCCGCCAAGCCGCATCTGCATGCACTGTTGCGCAATACGTGCTCGATCACGGTGCTGAGCGGCAGCGCGAAGATCAACGTCGTCCCACCGACCGCGAGCGCCGAGCTCGACTGCCGCATCCTGCCCGACGAGGACGCCGCGGCGTTCCGCGCCGGCATCGAGGCGCGCGTCGCCGACGACAACATCCGCGTCGAGCCGATCCTGGGCTTCGCCGCGGCCGAATCGAGCGCCGATACGGAACTCTACCGTCTCCTCGAACGCGTCATCACGCAGCATCATCCCGCGGCGCCGATCGTGCCGACCGTCGCCGGCGGCTTCACCGACAGCCACTTCTTCCGTGAACGCGGCATCGCCAGCTACGGTTTCGCGCCGTTCGTCATCCCCGAACAGGACCTCGGCGGTATCCACGGCAACGACGAGCGCATCGGCATCGCGACCTTCGAACAAGGCGTCGCGATCATGACCGAGATCGTGCGCCGCTTCGCGAGCGGCGATTCGCCCTAGCAGGCTGCCGGTCCCCATCGCCTCTGACGCGGCGGACGCTGTGCTAGAGTTCGCGCCCACCGCGGCGGTACGTACGCCGCGGGTGCATCCCACGCGAAGGAGGTTCTGCCACCCATGTCGAAGAAGAAAGTCCTGATTGCCGGCGCATCCGGCCTCGTCGGCCAGGCGGCCATGCGCGCGTTCGCCGAGCGCGGCGATTACGAGGTCGTCGCGGTTTCGCGCCGCGCGCCGTTCAAGACCTTCGGCGGCACGTTCATCCCCGCCGACCTGCAGGATGCCGCCGCCTGCGCCGAGCTGTTCAGCGGCATGAAGGGCATCACGCATGTCGTCTACGCGGCCCTGTTCGAGAAACCGGGGCTGGTCGAGGGGTGGCGCGAGCGCGAGCAGATCGAGACCAACGCACAGATGCTGCGCAATTTCTTCGAGCCGCTCGAGCGCGCGTCGGGCGACACGCTCGAGCACGTCGCCCTGTTGCAGGGCACCAAGGCTTACGGCGTACACATCGAGCCGTTCAAGGTACCGGCGCGCGAGAATCGCTCGGAACGCCACGACCTGCCGAACTTCTACTGGGAACACGAAGGCTACCTGCGCGATAAGCAGGAAGGGCGTGACTGGCACTGGACGATCTTCCGCCCGCAGATCATCTTCGGACTCGCGCTCGGCGCAGCGATGAACCTGATCCCGGCAATCGGCGCGTATGCCGCGATCCTGCGCGAACAAGGCAAGCCGCTGATCTACCCCGGCGGTCCCGGCAACCTGCTCGAAGCGGTCGACGCCGACCTGATGGCGCACGCGCTGGTCTGGGGCGCGGACAGCCCGGCGGCGCGCAACGAGATCTTCAACGTCACCAACGGCGATGTCTTCACCTGGAAGAACCTCTGGCCGGCGCTGGCCGACATGCTCGGCATGGAAGCCGGCCCGGAGGAGCCGCGCTCGCTCGGCCAGACGATGCCGGCGGAAGCGGCGGCCTGGGATCGCATCCGCGACAAGCACGGCCTCGTCGCGCCGGCGCTCGCGCCCTTCGTCGGCGAGTCGTTCCACTACGCCGACTTCTGCTTTGCTTACGGCGCCGAGGGCTTCAGCATCGAGCCCGCGGTGGTCTCGACGATCAAGCTGCGCCAGGCGGGCTTCCACGAAGTAATGGACACCGAAGCGATGTTCCGCAAATGGTTCCGCTACTTCGAGCAGGAGAAGCTGCTGCCGAAACCCTGAAGCGGCGCCGTGTGCGGGGCACGCGGCGAGACGCGGCGCCCGTCCGCCGTCCGCCTCGGGGCCCCGCTGCACCGTTGCCGCGCTTCGCGCGGCGTGCCGGCGGCGCGAGCCCGGCATCGACGCACATCCCGCGAGTGGGTATCTTCGCCGACGGTGATGCGATGGGAGGGGAGCCAGATGCCAGCAGCGCCAGCCGGGGATCCCGCCGGGATCCCGCTCGACGCGATCGACGTCAGCAATCCACGCCTCTACGAACAGGATCTCGCCGGTGCCTACTTCGCGCGACTGCGCCGCGAAGCGCCGGTGCATTTCTGCGCGCGCAGCGATTACGGGCCGTTCTGGTCGCTGACCAGGTACGACGACATCGTGCAGGTCAACGCCGCCGACGCGGTCTTCTCCTGCGACTACGAACTCGGCGGCCATATCCTCGGCTACGAACGCCTGTTCCGGGACCACGGCGTGGACGCGCGCATGTTCCAGTCGACCGACGCGCCGAAACACACTGCCCAACGCAAGGCGATCGCGCCGATCGTGGCGCGCGCCAGCGTGCGCGAGATGGAAGACGCGATCCGGGCACGCGCGCGCGATATCCTCGATGCCCTGCCCGTCGGCGAGACCTTCGACTGGGTCGACCGCGTGTCGATGGAATTGACGACACAGGTCCTCGCCACGCTGTTCGACTTTCCCTGGGAAGAACGCCGCGCGCTGACCCGGTGGTCGGATGTCGCCGTCACCGAGCCCGGCTTCGGCATCGTCGACAGCTGGGAAACGCGCCGCGCCGAACTGGAAGCCTGCTTTGCGACCTTCGCACGCCTGTGGCAGGAACGCGCTGCCGGCGAGCCGCGCGGCGACCTGCTGTCGCTGATGGTTCACTCGGAGGCGACGCGTGACCTGAGTCCGGCGGAGTTCCTCGGCAACCTCATCAATCTCATCGTCGGCGGCAACGACACCACGCGCAACTCGCTGACCGGTGGCGTGGTCGCGCTCAATCGACATCCCGGGGAATACGAGCGGCTGCGCCGCGACCGGTCGCTGATCGAGAGCATGGTGCCCGAGATCATCCGCTGGCAGACACCGATTTCGCACATGGCACGCACCGCGCGCAGCGACTTCGAGGTCGGCGGCAAAACGATCCACGCCGGCGAGCGCGTCGCGCTGTGGTACATCTCCGGCAACCGCGACGCGGACGCTTTCGACGATCCGGAGGCCTTCGTCATCGATCGGCCGAGTCCGCGGCGTCATTGTTCTTTCGGCTTCGGCGCCCACCATTGCGTCGGTTTCCGCCTTGCCGAGCTGCAGTTGCGTATTGCCTGGGAGGAAATCATGGAACGCTTCCGCAGCGTCGAGGTCGTCGGCGCGCCGCGGCGCGTGTGTTCGAACGTGATCCATGGCTACGCGGCGTTGCCGGTGCGCGTCGTCCCCTGGTGATGCCGTGCGCGTTGTTGCACCGGTGAATCAAGACGCCGGAACGCCAGCCGCCGCGGCGGTCGCACGGGGCGGAAGCCCGCAGACGCCCGGTGTGCGGCAGCCATGAACGCGGCGCTTCCACGCCTGCTGGTCGTCATTGGCACACGGCCGGACGCGGTCAAGATGGCACCCTTGATCGCGGCGTTGCGCGCTGACGCCGCATTCGATGTCACCGTCTGCGCCAGCGGACAGCACCGCGAACTGCTCGAGCCGGTGCTGCGCGATCTCGAGCTCGTGCCGGACATCGGCCTGCCGGCACAGGGCAGTGGTTCGCTTGGCGCACAGTGCGCACGATTGCTCGGTGCGCTCGACGCCTGCATGGCCGAGACCCGCCCTGCGCGCGTCATCGTGCAGGGTGACACCAGCACCTGCGCGGCGGCGAGCCTCGCCGCGTTCTACCGGCGCATACCGCTCGCGCACGTCGAGGCGGGCCTGCGCAGCGGCCGCCTGGACCTGCCCTGGCCGGAAGAATTCAACCGCCGCGTCGCCGGGCTCGCCGCCGATCTGCACTTCGCGCCCACCGACGGCGCCGCTGCGCAGCTGCGCGCAGAAGGCGTGCCGCACGGACGCATCCACGTCACGGGCAACACCGTGGTCGATGCCCTGCTGCAGACTGTGGCGCGCCTCGACGCCGACCCGGTCCTGGCCGCGCGCGCGGCGACTGGCCTGCCGCAAGCCGGCCCCGAACGCCGCCTGCTGGTCGTCACGCTGCACCGGCGCGAATCGATCGGCCCCGATCTCGAGGAAATGTGCCAGGCGCTGCGTGAGCTCGTCGCGCGCAACCCGCTCGACATCGCCCTGCCCGTGCACGGCAACCCGGCCGTGCGCGGCGCGGTCGAGGCCGCGTTGTCCGCCGTGCCCGGCATCCACCTGCTGCCGCCGCTGGGCTACCTCGCGTTCGTTACTCTCCTACGGCGCGCCTGGCTGGTGCTGACCGACTCCGGCGGCATCCAGGAGGAAGCGCCGTCGCTGGACCTGCCGGTGGTGATCGCACGCGAGGTGACCGAAAGACCGGAACTGGTCAATGCCGGTGGCGCGGTGCTCGCCGGCACCGGGCGCGCCGCCATCGCCCGGCACGTCGAGGACCTGTTGCACGACCCGGCGCGCTACCGCGCGATGTGCGGCGTCGCCAATCCTTTCGGTGACGGTGCGGCGTCGCGCCGCATCGTCGCCGCGCTCAGGCGCGACGCCGCGACAGGCGAACCAGCAGCGTGACCGCGGCGAGCGCCGGCAGCAACGGCGCCGGCAGCGGCACGGCGGTGACCGCGAGGCGATAGAAATCGCTCCCGGCGAAGGTCTCGAAGCGCAGTCCGGCTGTGAGAGCCGGCAGCAGCAGGGTATCGAAATCGCCGTCGACCGCACCGGCCAGGACGATGTCGAAGTAATCCCCGATCACCGGCATGAAGCTCCCGGCGAGGCTGACCGCGAGCGTGCCGCCGACCAGTGCGTCGCCGCTCGCGGCGAGCTGGTCGAAGTCCGCGGCATCCGTACCGCCGAGGTCGACGGAGAACAGGCCGGCCAGCGCGAGGTCGCCGAGGATGTCGAGACGGCCCGTCTCGTCGAGTGCATCGCCCGGCGCCACCGTTCCGCCCGGGCCGACGCCCAGGTTACCGGCAATGGTGCCGCGTCCGCGCAACTCGCCCCCGGCGATGTCGACACCGAAGGCGTCGCTGGCACCGAGTTCGCCGCCGCCGAGGACGGTGGCGCCGCCAAGCTGCTGGTAGCGCGCACTGGCGAGGACCGAGCTCGCATCGATCATGAGCTGGCCACGGTTGAGCGCGAGATCGGCCACCGTGACGCTCGCGCCGGCGACGAGTTCGAGCGATGCCGGGCTGCGGTTGTCGAGCTCCACGATGCTCGCACTGGCGTCCTCGATTGTCGCGCTGTCCTGATTGTCCAGCGTCGCGAGTTCGGCGTGCGCGCCCGCTTCGACGCGCACGCTGCCGCTGTTGGTGACCACGTCCGTCGCGCGCCACTCGCCGGCAGCCCCGCGCACCACGACACTGCCGTGGTTGTCGACACTGGCGCTCAGGTACTCGCCGCCGTCGACCTCGATACCGCCACCATTGTCGAGACTCGCCGTCTCCAGGGCCCCGCCGGCGAGTGCGCGCACCGTACCGCCGTTGGTCAGGTTGCCGTTGATGACCAGGCGCGAGCCGGCATCGGCGATGCTAGCGACCGCGCCGGCATGGTTGATCATGCTGTTCGCGGTGGCCCGCGCGGCGCTGTTCAAATGTTGCACGTTGAAGTTGTCGAAACTCTCCGCGTCGAGCGTGGCGCCCAGGCTCATCTGCCAGGTGCCGCTGCTGAACACGCCTTCGACCACGCTCACCATGGTGCCCGCACCGGAGACGTCAAGGGCGCCCGGTGCCTGCACGAACACGCGCCCGAACGCGCCGCCCGCCCCGTTTTCGATGGTGAGCGCGCCGAAACTGTCGACCGTACCCACGACGCTCAACTGTCCACCGCCGACGGTCAGCGCGGCATGGCTCACGAGTTCGAGCGCGGCATTGGCAGGTGCGCCGGAACTCACCGCACCGGTGTAGGCGATTTCGACGAAGTCGGCCGCGCTCGGAACCACGCCGCCGGACCAGTTCAGCGGGTTCTCCCAGGCGCCGTCGCCGCTCGCCCAGGAGATCGGTGCAGCCGCCGTGTTGCCGGCGAGCGCGGCGCCGATGGCGCCGGCCAGCAGCGCGGCGTGCGCGCGGCCGGAAGGGTGAAAAATTGTCACGGTTGGTGCTCCAGTCAATCTTCGATTGCGTTGAACGTTAGCGTGTTGCCGGGATCGACCATCGGCCCGCCGTCACGTGTTTGCAAGATTTTGCTTGTCAGTGGGCGCCGCTGTGTCCACCACACCCTGCCGGGCCGCCCAGATCGTACCCGACACCTGTGATCCGGGCGCGAGCCGGATGAGCGGCGCGGTTATGCTCGTCGGCAAGGCCGGTGTGCCTATTACGCACCCCGGCGCGATGACGATCTCAGTCTCCGAAATCACGGGCCCCTTGACCAGGCTGCCCTCGCCCAGGTGCACCGGTCCGGTGCAAACCAGCGCGCCGCGGACCACGCTGCCGGCGCCGGTGACCAGCCGCTCGTGCGCCTTGAGGTTGCCCTCGACGTGGCACGACGGGCCCAGGCTCAGGCTGCCCCGCGCGACCAGGTGATGGCGCACCTCGCGCGCGGCGGGCACGTCGAGATCGCCCGCGGCGCGCAGCGTGTGCGCGTCGAGTTCGTGCAGGCTCGACGGTACCTGCCAGGGCTCGCGCGGGTGCGGCGCGACGCTCGCACGCACCTCGGCCGGGGCATCCGAGGCAAAGCGGATCAGCGGCGCATTGAGACGTTCGAAGCGGGTACCCGTGCCCAGCGTCATCGACAGGCCGCTCGAGACGCGCCCGTAGATCATGCAGTCGGCGCCAATGTACACGTGCCCCTGCGAATGCAGCCAGCGCGCCACGGTGCAACCATCGCCGAGCAGCAGGTCGGTGCCGGCATAGACCGCGCGGTAGGTGGCGTTCGAGCCGCCGACGAGCTTGCCACCCGCGTAGACCTCCTGCGCGTAGACGTATCCGCCCTCGAGCAGTACGTCGCGGACGGCGACCAGCATGACGTCGATCACGCGCGATCGCTGCATCGCTTCCGGCCATTGCGGTGGCGAGCTGTGTGGAAGCAGGCGGAAACGTTCGCCGGGGCGGTATTCGCCCTCGTAGTCGGCGGGCGGATCGTGGGGATCAATGCCCTCGCGCTCCAGCAACTCCTGTACGCGATCGAAGAAACCGAGCGCGAAATGGCGGATGTTGGTGTCCTGCTCGCGTACGACGACCAGCGGTGCGGCGTCGGTTCGCGCGATCCATTCGATGAGTGCAGGGAGAAACGGCGCAATCAACAACACCCCGGCAAGCAGCCAGAAAGCCAGCACCCAGCTCACGATCGCGCTCCGTTGCCGTTGCCGTTGCCGTTGCCGTTGCCGCGGTAACGCGCGGTCTTCTCCCAGCGCAGCTCGCGGCGCAGCAGCATGTCGTGGAACAGCAGCGAGAAACAGGCGCGGCAGACGTTGAGCACACTGGCGAGGAAGTTGATGAAGTTGAGCGGCAACAGGCGCAGGCGCCGGCGCGAGTTGTCGAGATGCAAGGCCACGGCGATCTCGAAGAAGGCCGCGTAGTTGCCGACGGAACTGAAACTCACCACGCCGAGCAGGGCGAGCGCTTCGCTGGAGAGGAACGGCTCACCGAGCAGGTAGAGCGCATAGGCGCAGCAGAAACCGAGCACCAGCAGCGGCGCGAGCGCGAACACGCCGAGCAGCAGCACGGCATCGAGCCGTTCGAGGTGCCCGACCATCGGGCTGAACAGGGTGCGCCAGGCGTAACGCAACGCGGCCTGGTTGTGGCCCTTGGCCCAGCGCATGATCTGGCGGTTGCGCTCCTGCCAGACCTCGGGCACCTCCTCGTAGCATTCGCAGCGATTCTGGTAGACGGTCTTGAAGCCGCGCAGCAGCAGTCGGAAGGTGAGGTCGGTGTCCTCGGCGTAGGCATTCTCGCTCCAACCGCCGACGGCCTGTACGGCCGACACCCGCACCCCACCGACGGAACCGCCATACTGCGGTACCAGGCCGAGATTCATGCGTGCCTGCTGATCGACCTGGTAGCCGCCGGCACGCTCGAGATCGAGCAGGCGCGTGAGCAGGTTGCGATCGGTGTTGTGCGGCACCACGCGGCCCATCACGGCGCCGACCTCGGCATCGAAGAACGGTGCGACGAGCTGCTTGATCAGGCCGCGACCGGGCAGGTAGTCAGCGTCGAAGACGATCAGCACCGCGGCGTCGAGGTGCGCGGTGACCTCCTTGAGCACCGCAGCCTTGCCCGGCCTGCCGCCGGTACGGCGCCACGGCCGGACGAGGTCGGGCGCACGCCCGGCTGCCGCCTCGATCACCGCCCAGGTGTCATCGGTGCTGCGGTCGTCGACCGGGATGATGCTGTAGCGCTCGCGCGGATAATCAACGTCGACCAGGGCCTCGAGCGCGTGTCCGATGACGTGCTCTTCGTTGTGCGCCGGCACGACCACCGCGACCCGCGGCCAGTCGGCCGTATCGACGTCGAGATACGGGTGGCGCTGGTGTCCCAGCAGCCGGTTCAGCGCGAACAGGACGTGGCGGCAGGTGTACAACACGATCAGCACCACGACGACGCCCAGGATCGCCTTCAGCACCCACACCCAACCCGCCGCGCCGGCCGTTGCGGCCGAGGCCGTTCCCGGCAGCGCCGCCGCGAGCCAGACACCCATCCCTTGGTGACGCC
>JAUIFX010000265.1 GCA_030429865.1 Gammaproteobacteria bacterium
GGCGAGCACGCCGGCCCCGAGCGTCGCCGCCGCGGTCACGAGCGGCGGCAGCAACAGCAGCCAGCCGGTTTCGCGCCAGCCTTGCCGGGGGGCGTGTTCGTGCGGCCAGGCTGTCGGCGGCTGTCGGCACCAGGCGCGGTAGACGATAGGCAGGAAGTAGGCGGCGTTGAGCACGCTCGAGGCCGTCAACACCCAGGTCACCCAGCCCATGTCGGCGGCTTCGGCGCCGGCGGTCAGCCAGTGCTTGCTGACGGCGCCCGCGGTCAACGGCGCGCCGATCATGCCGAGTGCGCCCACCGTGAACGCGACACTCGTCAGCGGCATGCGCCGCGCGATCCCGTTCATCTCGCTGACCCGGTGCACGCCCAGCGTTTCGGCGTAGTTGCCGGCACAGAAGAACAGCGTGATCTTCATGATGCCCTGGTGGACGAGGTGGACCAGCCCGCCGATGGTCGCCTGTGGTCCGATAATCGCGACGCCGAGCGCGATGTAGGACACCTGGCTGACGGTCGAGAACGCGAGGCGCCGCTTCAGCTCGTCCTGCGTCAAGGCGCGCAGGCTGCCCCAGATCACGGTCGCCGCCGCGACCACGGCGAGCGGCGCGAGCACGCCGAGCGCCTGCGCATGCTCTACGCCGAAGACTTCGAAGACGATGCGCACGATGCCGAAGGCGCCGGCCTTGACCACCGCGACCGCGTGCAGCAGCGCCGATACCGGCGCCGGTGCGACCATCGCGCGGGGCAGCCAGCCGTGCAGCGGCACCAGCGCGGCCTTGACGCCGACGCCGGCGACGAGCAGCGCGAAGGCGATGCGCAGACCGCCGCGATGTTCGGCGCCGGCCGCGGCCAGCGCGCCGCCGGCGGTGAACTCGACGGGCCCGGCGATCGAACGCAGCCAGATGATGCCGGTCAGGACCAGCGCGCCGCCGACGAGCGTGTAGCCGAGGTAGACGGCGGCGCCGCGCCGTGCCTGGGGCGTGCCGCGGTGGGCCACGAGCGGATACGTGGCGAGCGTGAGCAGCTCGTAGAAGACGAAGAACGTGAACAGGTTCGCGGCCATCGCGATGCCGATGGTCGCGGTGACGCACAGGCTGAAGAAACCGAAGAAGCGGTTGCGGTGCGGTGACTGCTCGAGGTAGCCGATCGCATACAAGGTCGTCAGCAGCCACAGCCCGGAGGAGAGGGTGACGAACAGCAGCGCGAGCGCGTCCATTTCGAACGCGAGCTCGACGCCCGGCAGCACTTCGTGCCTGAAGCCGTAGGCCTGCCCGGCGCGCACGCCGAACAGCATCACCACGACGAGCGCGAGCTTGGTCAGCGCGCTGGCGAGGTTGAGCGCGGTGCGCGTGCGGCTGCGCGCCTCGGGCAGCATGAAGATGATCATGCCGGCCAGCAGCGAGGTGGCCAGCGTGGCGAGCGGCAGCGCGGCGCTCATGTTCATCGCGTTCATGGCGCGCCCCGCGCGCCGAGCAGCTCGGCGATGGCGCCGGCCTCGATGCCGACCAGGACGCTCGCCGCGGCGAGCGCGAAGGCGACCCATTCCATGCTGCGCGGCACGCGCCGGAGCGTGGCGGCGCGTTCGCGCCCGGCGTCGCGGAACGCGCGCGAGAGGATGCGGAAGACGTAGGCCGCGGCGAGCAGGCCGCTCGCGACGACCAGCACGATCATGAGCCATTGGCCGCGCAGGATGGCGGCGTCGATGAGCAGCCACTTGGCGAGGAAGCCGCCCGAAGGCGGCAGGCCCATCAGCGACATCCCGGCAAGCCCGAAGGCGAACCAGGTCAGCGGCACGGCGCCGGCCAGCGACGCGAGACCGGCGACGCTGTCGCGCCCGGTCGCGAGCAGTGCGATGCCGGCGGCGGCGAACATCGCGGCCTTGGCGAGCGCGTGGGCGAAGATCTGCAGCGCACCGGCGAGCAGGGCGGGCTGGCCGACGCCGAGCAGCGGGAACAGCAGGAAGAGATAACCGAGCTGGGCCACCGTCGAGTAGGCGATCAGCATCTTCAGTCGCTCCGCGCGCAGCGCCTGCCACGAGCCGTAGACGATGGCGGCGCCGCCGAGCAGTGCCGGCAGCCAGTCGAGCTGCTCGGCCCAGCTCGTGTAGACGGTCAGCCGCAGGCGCAGGATGACGTAGAACGATGCCTTGACGACGAGCGCGGAGAGCAGCGCGGAGACCGGCGCCGCGGCGCTGCCGTGGGCCGCTGGCAACCAGGCGTGGAACGGAAACAGCGCCGTCTTGATCATCAGCCCGATCAACATCAACGCCCCGGCGAGCAGGGTCGGTGTGACCGGTTCGGCCGGCAGCACGGCGCTGAGCGTGGCCAGCGAGACCGTGCCGTGAACGCCGTAGACGATGGCCACCCCGAGCAGGTAGCAGCCCGATGCGACGAGGCTCGCGAGGAGGTAGCGCAGCGCGGCGGCGAGCTGCGCGCGCTCGCCGCCGCTCGCGACGAGGGCGACCGCGCTCAGGCCCAGCAGCTCGAGCGTGACGTAGAGATTGAACAGGTCGGTGGACAGGAACAGCGCGTGCAGCGCGGCGAGCAGCAGGCCCAGCAAGGGCCACAGGATGGCTCCGTCCCGGCCCTGCGCATCGAGCCAGGCGCGGGTGTAGAGCACCAGCGGCAGGGTCACGACCTGGGTGAGCACGATGAGCAGCGCGCTCAGGCCGTCAGCGCGCAGATCGATGCCGAGCGGTGCGCCCCAGCCGCCGACGGCGTGGGCGACGGGCCCGTGCGTCGCGACCTCGCGCGCGAGCGCGAGCGCGAGCAGGGTCTGGGCGAGGACGCCGCAGAGCGCGAGCGCCGCACCGCGGCGCGCGCCGGCGACCCAGGCGAGCGTCGCCCACGCGAGCGGCAGCACGATGAGCCAGGCGATCAGCATGGACGCAGCTCAGGTCTCGTGCGCATCGGTGCGCTCGAGGCGCCGCACCAGTGCCAGCGCCAGCGCCGTCGCGGCGACGGCGACGACGATGCCGGTCAGCACCATCGCCTGGGGGACCGGGTCGGCCACGCCGTCGCGCTGGGCGAGGCCGACGAAGACGAGGAAGCCGCCGCTGCCCATGACGTTGAACGCGAGCACCCGGCGCAGCGCGTCGCGCAGCAGCAGCGTCGCGGCGAGACCGAGCGCGAACAGCGCGCAGCCGAGGATGGCGTAGAACAGGCCGCTGCTCATGCTTGCCCGTCCCCTGCCGAGTCGCCACGCAGCAAGGCGAGAAACAGGCCGGCCAGCACGAAGCCGAGCGACAGCGTCAACGCGGCCTCGATCAGCAGGATCAGCCAGCCGGCATGCTGCGGCGGGAGTTGCAGCAACAGCGTGCGCTCGAAGCTCGGCGCGGCGACGAGCAGGAACACGGCCGGGCCCGCGGCGATCGCGAGGCGCGTGCGCGGCGCCGGCCGTGTCCAGCCGTCGAGCATGCCGACGAGCGCCAGCAGCACGGCGCCGGCGGCGAGCACGGCGGCCGCCTGGAACGCCCCGCCCGGCCGGTGCGCGCCGGCCCACAGGAGGTAGCACGCGGTCAGCAGCATGAACGGCAGCAGCACGCGCGTCGCCGCCTGCAGCACCGGTG
>JAUIFX010000266.1 GCA_030429865.1 Gammaproteobacteria bacterium
CGCACGGTCGAGCGCGCCGCTGACCTGGTTCACGCTGCGCTTGATCATTTGTGCGGCGATCGGCGACTTGTCGACGTAGGTCTGCGCAAAGGCGAACGCGCGCTCGACGAGCGCGGCACCGGGCACGATTTCCTCGAGCAGGCCCCACGCCAGCAGGGCGGGGGCGTGCACCCGCTCGCCGCCGATGACGAGCCGCTTGGCCCGCGTGGGTCCGAGCAGGTGGATGGTCAGCGGCAGGCTCTGCCACATCAGGTTCATGCCAAGGTCGATCTCGGGGTACTGGATGAAGCAGTCTTCCGCGCCGATGCGGAAATCCATCGCCGTGGCCAGGCACGCGCCGCCGCCCAGCGCGCCGCCGTTCCAGGCCCCGATGGTGATCTGGTCGATGCCGAGCAGCGCGTGCAGCGCACGTTCGCCGGCGCGCTGCCTGCGCCGCTGCACGACCAGCGGCTGAGAACGGCCGGCACGAAATTCGTCGAGGTCCGCGCCGGCGGAAAAGTGCCGGCCAGCGCCGGTGAAAACGACTACGCGGGTCTCGGCGTCGTCACGGAACGCGAACGCGCAACGCTCGATCTCGACCAGGAGCTCGTAGTGCAGCGCATTGCAGCACGCGGGGCGGTTGAACGTCACCAGCGCGACGTGGTCGTGCTGCTCGACGCTGAGATATCGGTAGGCGCTCATCGGCTCGGTTCCAGGGTTGTTCGAGGGGCGGGATTATCGGCAATCCGCCGCCGCCGTGACAGGCGTATCGCCGCCCGGCCCTCAGCCCGTCGCGGCCTCGGCAATGTTGCCGACGTCGAGTACCGGCGCGGCTTCGAATGCGGTGGCATCCATGAGGCCGGCAAGGCGCTGCACGGCAGACAGGATGTACAGGCGTTCCCACGGCTCGAGTTCCCCGAAGCGCTGTTCGAGGCGTGTCTGCAGGCTGATCGGCGCCGCCGAGAGCAGTGCTTCGCCGGCCGCCGTGAGGCTGACGATCACGCGGCGCTTGTCGTCCTGAGCGCGCCGCCGCGCGATCAACCCGCGCTTCTCGAGGCGCGTGACGAGCGCGGTGACGGTCGCCTGGGTGAGGTTGAGCGCCCGCGCGAGGTCGCCGGCGGTCATCGCGCCGCCCGCGCCAATGGTCTGCAGGGAAACGAACTGCGGGGTGGTCAGACCGGTTTCGCGGGCGAGCCGCTTCGATTGCGACTCGGTGGCCTTGAGAATCTGCCTGAGCGCGATGAGGACTTCCTTGTACACGTCCACGCCGGGCGCTCCCCCGGGCATCTCGCCGGCCTGCGCCGGCACCGTCGTCTGCTCGTGCATGTCATTCGCTCCGGCACCTGGACGTGCCCCTCGAGGTCTCATGGCAAGCGGCGGCACAGGCACCGCAATTGATTAGAACTTGAAAGTGAATTTTCCGCCCCCATTCTTCAAAATTCTCGTAACTTATCGTTTTTGAAAGAAGTACCGCAGTATCCGGGTTGATATTTATTTCGTTATTCTAAATAATAGCGAGCTGATCTCGCACCTGGATCGCCTACGCGCCGCGACTCGCGGCGCCAGTTCCCATGTCAACACAAGCAGCAAGCACCGACACCGCTTCCTCTCATCTCAACATCACATCCCCGGTCGCAACGGACGCCAGCGCGGTGCACGCGTTGATCGCGCGCTGCCCGCCGCTCGACCGCAACTCGCTCTACTGCAATCTACTGCAGTGCAGCGATTTTGCCGATACCTGCGCGATCGCGCGCCTCGGCGGCGACGTGGTCGGGTTCGTTTCCGGCTACCGGCCACCGGCCGAGCCGCATGTCCTGTTCATCTGGCAGGTCGCCGTCGACGCTGCCGCACGTGGCCGGGCCCTCGCACGCCGGCTGATCACCGACATCCTCGCGCGCCCGGCCTGCGCCGGCGTGACGATGCTGCACACCACGGTCACGCCGAGCAACCGGGCATCGCGGGCCATGTTTTCGCGCCTCGCGGACGCACTCGGCGCCGCCGTCGAGGTAAGCCCCCGTTTCGACCGACACATTCATCTCGCCGATCACGCCGAGTCCGAGGAGCTTTTCGCCATCGGACCTTTTGACCGCAAGCTCATCGCACAGGAGCAGGAGAAATCATCATGACCAAGGAAAACGTCGCGCGCGCCCCGGAGCCGCCCGAAACCAGCACATTCGACGAACTCGAGTCCAACGTTCAAAGCTATGCCCGGTCGTTTCCGGTCATCTTCGACAAGGCCGAGGATTCGTACCTCTACGACGAGAATGGACGAAAGTACATCGACTTCCTCGCCGGTGCCGGCAGCCTCAATTACGGACACAACAATCCGCACCTGCGCGAGAAGCTGATCGAGTACATCTCGAGCTGCGGGATCACCCACAGCCTCGACATGCACTCGACCGCCAAGGAGAAGTTCCTGAGCACGTTCAACGAGCTGATCCTTGCACCGCGGGGGCTCGACTACGTCGCACAATTCACCGGCCCGACCGGCACCAACGCGGTGGAGGCGGCGCTCAAGCTCGCGCGCAACATCAAGGGGCGCCACAACATCATTGCCTTCACCAACGGCTTTCACGGCGTCTCGCTCGGCGCGATGGCCGCCACCGGGAACTCGCATCACCGCGGCGCCGCCGGTCTGCCGCTGTCCGGCGTGACCCACATGCCTTACTGCTCCTACTTCGGTGACGAACTCGACACCATCTCCTACATGGAGAAGATGCTCGACGACCCCAGCAGCGGTGTCGATCACCCGGCCGCCGTCATCGTCGAGACGGTGCAGGGCGAGGGCGGTCTGAACGTCGCCTCCACGCGCTGGCTGCAGGCCCTGGAGAAGGTCTGCCGCAAACGTGACATGCTGCTGATCATCGACGACATCCAGGCTGGCTGCGGCCGAACGGGCACCTTCTTCAGCTTCGAGCCCGCCGGCATCAAGCCCGACATCGTGACGCTGTCGAAGTCGCTGAGTGGTTACGGTATTCCCTTCGCGCTCACCATCTTCCGCCCGGAACTCGACGAGTGGAAACCCGGTGAGCACAACGGCACCTTCCGTGGCAACAACCACGCCTTCGTGACCGCCGCTGCCGCGCTCGAGCACTACTGGAAGGATGACAGCTTCGCTGCCGAGGTGCGCGGGAAAGCCGAGCTGCTCGGAGAGAAGCTGCGCGAGATCGGCGCCGACTACGATGACGAGCTGATCAAACCGCGCGGCCGCGGCATCATGCAGGGACTCAACTGCCACAGCGGCAAGCTCGCCGCGGACATCTGCCGACGCGCCTTCCGCAAGGGGCTCGTGATCGAGACCAGCGGATCGGAGAGCCAGGTCGTGAAGTGCCTGCCTCCGCTGACGACGCCGCGCGAGGTCATGATCGAAGCGCTCGGTATCCTGCGCGATGCGGTCCGGGAGGCCGTCGAGAGTTATCGTCCCGGCGCGTCGCGCGCCGCCTGAACAGGAGAGCATCGAGAAATGATCGTCAGAAACCTGGCCGACGCGCGCCAGACCGACCGCCGCATCGTGTCCAAGACGTGGGAGAGCACGCGCATGCTGCTCAAGGGCGACGAGATG
>JAUIFX010000267.1 GCA_030429865.1 Gammaproteobacteria bacterium
GGCAAAGCGTTCGCCCCGGAAATGGCTCTCCTCGAGCTGGTGCTTCTGGATGACGGTACCCATGGCGCCGTCGAGCACGACGATCTTGTGATCGAGGAGCGTGTGGAAGGGGTGTTTGCCGTGCATCGTGTCGTTCTCACCGGGTCGACCGCCTAGTTTAGCGCGTTCGAGCCGTCATGTTGCAGCGCATTAAGCGTTGGCGTGTCACGTGCGGTCGGACGGCGGCACTGCGGCGTGCGGCGGGCGCCGCCGTGTCAACCAGCGCCGGTGCCAGGCGAGCAGCAGTCCGACCAGCGCGAGGCAGGCGAAATGCACCGGCCACAGGCCCAGCGTCGCCGGCACGACCTCCTTGCGCATCATCGCGCGCCCGACCCCGAGCAGGTTCGTGTAAGCGAAATACAACGAGATCGCCACGATCAAGCCCAGGTACCAGTGTCCGCGGCGATTCGACATCGCGACCAGCAGCGCCAGGGCGGGACCGAGCAAGGTGCATATCGGCAGCGCGAGGCGCCACTGAAACTCGATGGCGTACGTCGGCCCGTCATGCCGGAACAACTCGCTGGTGAACAGGAAGCCGATGTGAGCGCCGAACTGGGTCGGCTCGCGGTTCTCGATGCGCAGTGCGTAGCGGTCGAAATCGGTCACGATGTAGTCGAGCTGGCCGGCGTTTCCCGACCAGCTGCTGCCGTCCTCGAACACCGCGAAACGGTCGCGGCTGCGCGCATCGGTCTCGATGAAGGCCCGTTCGGAACGCAGCACGTCGTCCCGCTTGCCGCGCTCGGAACGCACGAACGCGTCGACCAGGTAGCGTTCGTCCGGCGACAGGTCCTCGGCGTAGAAGACCTGCGAGCCGCCGCTGAACTCGCGGAAGCGGCCGGCCTTGACGCCGGCGATGGTGGCCTCGTTCTCGGTCTGCTCGCGCAGCTCCTGCAGTTCGAGTTCGGCACGCGGCCCGACCGCCAACGTGATGATGCCGACGATCACCGCGGTGGTCGCGGCCAGCGTCAACGTCGGCCGCAGCAGTTGCTGGTGGGTCACGCCCGCGGCGCGCATCGCGGTCCATTCGGAGCTCTGCTGCAGGCGCGTCGCCGCACCGAAGACGCCGAGGAACAGCGACATCGGCAGCAGCTCTTTGAGCGAAACGAGCATCTTGAGCATCACGATGCGCGTGATGTGCTGCGGTGCCACCTTGCCCTCGGCCGCCTCGCCGAGATAGGTCGCGAAGCGCGTGCTGAGATAGATCACGAAAAGGCCCGTGACGATCGCGAGCGTGAGCTTGAGCGCTTCACGCAGGAAATAGCGTGACAGGATCATGAACCGCCGCGCCTCGCGGGGCTGCGCGCTGGGCACGATGCGCCTTGCACCACCACTCAGGCCAGCGGCTGGGCCCGCTTCTCGCGCATCAGCAGGACCAGGTTGCGCACGTAGATCACGCTGTTGGCGACGTGCCCGAGAATGAACACGGGATCCATCCGGTACAGGGCGTAGGCGAGCAGGGTGAGGCTGCCGGCGACGCTGAAATACCAGAACGCGATCGGAATCACGCTGCGCCTGGCCCGCTCGCTCGTGATCCACTGCACCAGCCAGCGCGCCGAAAACAGCAGCTGCCCCGACAGGCCGATCACCACCCAGATTTGCTCACTTGTCATCGTCACGTTGGTTCCTTGCAGGTGGCGCACGGAATGCGCGCCGTTTGAGCCACATCACGCCTGCCAGGTCGACGATGCCGACCCCCAGGCGATTCCACATGCCGTACTTGGACCTGCCGTGCAGCCGCGGCCGGTGGGCGACCGCGACGGACTCGACCACGCCGCCGTCCCGCAGGACCAGTGCCGGCAGAAAACGGTGCATGTGGTCGAAACGCGGCAATGCCATGAACACGCGCCGGCGAACCAGTTTCAGGCCGCAACCCGTGTCCGGGGTGGCGTCGCCGAGCAGGCGCGCGCGCACGCCGTTGGCGACGCGGGACGAGAGCCGTCGCAGGAAATCGTCGCGGCGCGTCGTGCGGTGCCCGCAGAGCATGTCAGGACAGGAAGCCGGCGCGTCCGTCGCGCGGGCGAGCAGGCGCGGCACGTCCGCCGGGTCGTTCTGCCCGTCGCCGTCGAGCGTCGCCAGCCATTCGCCGCGCGCGCGGTCCGCCCCCGAGCACAACGCCGCACTCTGTCCCCGGTTGACCGCGTGGCGCACGACCTGCAGCTGCGGGTAGCGTCGCGCGGCCTGCTCGAGGCGCTCGAACGTCGCGTCGCGGCTGCAGTCGTCGACGGCGACGATCTCGTAGGCCCGCGTGCCCATGGCGGCGACAATCTCGTCGATCAGGGCAATGACGTTGTCCGCCTCGTCGTAGAACGGCACGACGACGGAAACATCGATGCGCTCGCGCGGCGCATCGTTACCGGGGACGGACTGCGGGGTGCTCACTGGATGCTCGAACCGATCGTGTTGGGGCCGGTGCCGGCCGCGGCAGGGCGGCGGCGCCGCGGCGCAGGACCGCGACGCGGCGGCCCGGGAGAAAGCCCCGAACGGGCAGGCGCGGGAGCGGGCACCCGGCGCGCTCCGTTCGAGGTGCGCAGTTTATACCGGATGCATCGAACCCGCCGAACGCTGCGGCCCGCTGCCGCGTCGGGATCCGCCGCGAGGCTGCTGCGAGCAAAAATTTCCCTGCCCCGCTGCGGGTTGCCGCGGTGCCTGGGCCTGATTAGAGTGGCGCCCCACCAATCCACGGGTAACGCGCTCATGGGCCACCGCCTTTCGAAGATCTACACGCGCACCGGCGACGCCGGCACGACCGGGCTCGGCGACGGCTCGCGCGTCGACAAGCACGATCCACGCATGGAGGCGATCGGGGACATCGACGAGCTGAACTGCAACCTCGGGTTGCTGCTGACCGAGACCTTGCGCGAGGACATGCGCGAACTGCTGATCGACATCCAGCACGACCTGTTCGACCTCGGCGGCGAACTCTCGATCCCGGACAGCGCGTTCATCGCCGCCACCGCCGTGACCAAGCTCGAACAGGCCATCGATCGCTACAACGAGGAATTGCCGCCGCTGAAGGAATTCCTGCTGCCCGGCGGCAGCCGCGCCGCGGCCGTCGCCCACCTGTGCCGGGCGGTGTGCCGGCGCGCCGAACGCCGCGTGCTCGCCCTGGCGGCCGCAGCACCGGTGAACCCGCACGCGACCCAGTTCATCAACCGCCTGTCCGACCTGCTGTTCGTGTGCTCGCGCATCGTCGCGCGCGACTCGGGCGCGGGCGAAGTCCTGTGGCAGCGCGGCCGCGGCTGAGTCCCGCCAAGCGCCGACGGTGAAGCGCCGACGGTGTCTGACACTTTTGCTCAAAAATTGAGCAAAAGTGTCAGACACCACGCCTCGAGCTTATCGGACCATAAGTGAGCAGCGCAGCCGGCCGCGCAACGCCGCACGCGGGCAGCGCAGCCGGAAGATCCACAGCACGGCGCCAAAAATCGCCGCAGGGGCGAGCGAGCATGTCCGCGAGCAAGGCGCGCGGCCGGCGAGCAGCGCTGCTTATCGGACCATAAGTGA
>JAUIFX010000088.1 GCA_030429865.1 Gammaproteobacteria bacterium
CGGGCTTCCAGGGCGGCCAGATCGAGGCGTTCGTTACTGGCAGATGTCATGGCGCCGAACGGTCTCACAGACGGGCAAATCGTGCGGGCCACTATAGAGCCCGAGGTGCGCGACGGTCAACACGACTGCTGCTGTCCGGGCGGCCGCGCGGCGAGGTTCTGTGACATACGCTGGCGTGAAATAATCGGTGGCCATGAACCTATCGACTTTACGCCGCGCGGCGTCGCCGGCATGAGCGCGGAACTGCACGACCGCGTTGCGCGCGCGCTCGGTGCACTCGGCTGCGACATGGGCGCAGCGGAATGCCACGGCGCGTTGTGCGGCCTGCTGTGCGCGCCGCGGGCGTTCGCCCCGCGGACCTGGCTCGAGCATCTCGCCGGCGCCGACGATCTCGGCCCTTTCGAGGAGGGTGACACGCGTGCCGCGCTCGACGCGCTGCTGCAGGCCTCGGTACGCGTGCTCGCCGAGGATGCTTTCGGCCTGTTCCTGCTGCTGCCGGGCGACGAGGCCGACCTCGGCACGCGCACCGCGGCGTTCGCTGCCTGGTGCCGTGGCTTCCTGGCCGGCCTCGGGCTCGGCGGTATCGGCGATTTCGCGCTGCTGGGCGAGGACGCACGCGGCTTCGTCAAGGACCTCGAGCGGTTCTGCCGGATCGAAGCGGGAGACGGCGACGAGGCCGACGAGCAGGCGTTCGCCGAGCTGACCGAGTACACCCGCATGGGCGTGATGATTATCCGCGAAGACGTGCAGGCGGCAGCCGCCGCCGGCGCAGCGTCTTCTTCCCTGCACTGAATCGGCATGGCAGGCTGCCCGCAACGGCGCTGTACGAGGCGCGCAAGCGCCCGCCTGACCCACAGACTCTGACGGGATCACTGCATCATGGAGAAACGAGAATTTGCCCGCCGCCGCAAGCGGCTGATGGACCTGGTCGAGCCGGGCTCGATCATCATCCAGCCCAACGCGCCGGAGCGTGTGCGCAACCGCGACGTCTACTACCCGTTTCGCTCCGACAGTGACTTCTACTACCTGAGCGGTTTCCCGGAGCCGGAGTCGGTGCTGGTGCTGGTGCCGGACCGGCCGCAGGGCGAGTTCCTGCTGTTCTGCCGCGAGAAGGATGCCGAGCAGGAGACCTGGCACGGGCGCCGCGCCGGCCTCGAAGGCGCCTGCGCCGAGTACGGCGCCGACGACGCGTTCCCGATCACCGATCTCGACGACATCCTGCCGGGCCTGCTGGAGAACAAGGAACGCATCTATTACACGATGGGGCGCTACGTCGAGTTCGACCAGCGCCTGGTGAGCTGGCTCAACCGCGTCACGTCCAAGGGCCGCGCCGGCGTGCACGCGCCGGACCAGTTCGTCTCGCTCGGTCACGTCGTCCACGAGATGCGCCTGTTCAAGAGCAGCCAGGAGCTCAAGGCCATGCGCCGCGCGGCGAAGATCGCGGCCGAAGCGCACAAGCGCGCGATGGCCGTGTGCCGCCCCGGCATGCGCGAGTACCAGGTCGAGGCCGAGCTGCTGCACTGTTTCATGCAACACGGTGCGCGCGCGCCCGCCTATCCTTCGATCGTCGGCAGCGGTGCCAACAGCTGCATCCTGCATTACACCGAGAACACCGCGACGATGAAGGACGGCGACCTGCTGCTGATCGACGCCGGCGCCGAGTACGACTACTACGCGAGCGACGTCACGCGCACGTTTCCGGTCGGCGGCGAGTTCAGCGAGGCGCAGCGCCTGGCCTACGAGATCGTGCTCGAGGCGCAGGCCGCGGCGATCGCCGAGGTGCGCCCGGGCAACGGCTGGAACGAACCGCACGAGGCGGCGGTCGAAGTGATCACGCGCGGACTGGTCGATCTGGGGATCCTCAAGGGGCGCCTGCGCAAGCTGATCGACGCCGAGGCCTACCGGCCCTACTACATGCACAAGACCGGCCACTGGCTGGGCATGGACGTGCACGATGTCGGGGATTACAAGCTCGCCGACGAATGGCGCATCTTCGAGCCGGGCATGGTCACCACGATCGAACCCGGACTGTATTTCGCCGCGACCATCCGCGACCTGCCGCGGGAGTGGTGGAACATCGGCATTCGCATCGAGGACGATGTGCTGGTCACCGAGACCGGCCACGAGGTGCTGACCATCGAAGCGCCGAAGAGCGTCGACGACGTGCACGCGGCCATGCAGCGCAGCAGTGCCGCCTGATTTCGATTGTGTCGTGGTCGGCGCCGGGCTGGTTGGCAGCGCCACCGCCTGTGCGCTGGCTGCGCAGGGCCGTCGCGTGCTGGTCGTGGAGCGCCGCGCGCCGCTGACTGCCCTGCCGGACGACGTGCGCGGCCTGGTGCTCGCGCCGGCCTCGGTGGAGGTGCTCGAACGCTGCGGCCTGTGGGCGCCTCTCGCGTCGCATGCCGCGCCGATACGTCACATCCGCATCAGCGAGCGCGGGGCGTTCGGTTGCGTGCGCCTGGATGCCGCGGAAGCCGGTCTCGAGGCGCTCGGCTGGTCCTGCCCGGCCGATCTCATGTTGAGCGAGCTGAACGCGGCGCTGGTCCGCACCGGTACGATCGAGATCAGCTGGTCGACCCGCTTCGTCGATGCGCGTGCCGGCGCCGAGACCGTCACCGTCGAACTGGCCACGGCCGAGGGGCCGCGCGAGGTTGCCGCCCAGCTGCTGGTTGGCGCCGACGGTGCGCGCTCGCTGGTGCGCCACGCCGCCGGAATCGAGGTCGACCGGGTCGACTACGGTCAGAGCGCGGTCGTCGCCAACCTCGACGCGCCGGCGCTCGCCGCCGACCTCGCCATCGAGCACTTCACGGCGGAAGGCCCGCTTGCACTGCTGCCGCGCGGCGGCACGCGATTCGTGAGCGTGCAGTGCCTGGAGCGCGCCCACGCGCAGCGCGCCGCGCAGCTCGCCCCGCAGGCCTACCTCGAACGGCTCGCGGCGCGCGCCGGGCAGCGCCTCGGTGAGCTCGACGGCCTTGGCCCGCGGCGCGTGCACGCGCTCGCACGGCAGCGTGCGCGCAGCCTCGTCGCCGCGCGCACCGTGATCGTCGGCAATGCCGCCAACACCGTGCACCCGAACGGTGCGCAGGGACTCAATCTCGGTCTGCGTGACGTCGCGGCGCTCGACGCCGTGCTGCGCGACGCCGACGACATCGGCAGCCGCACGCTGCTCGCGAGCTATGCCGCGCGCCGCGCGCCGGATCACCGCGCGATCGGGACGTTCACCCACCTCGCGGCGCAGGCTTTCGCCTCGCCGCTGCCGCCGGTGCGCTGGGCGCGCCGCGCCGCGCTCGCCGCGTTGGCCCATGCGCCGCCCTTGCGCCGCCGCCTGGTCGGTGAGCTGAGCGGGCTCGGCGCGCTGGCGCGCCTCGCTGCGCCGGGCGGGGAGGCGCCATGAGCGAACACTTCGACGTCCTCGTCGCCGGCGCCGGCGTCACCGGGCTGACCAGCGCGGCGCTGTTCGCGCGTGCGGGCGCGCGCGTCGGCCTGGTCGCGGCGCTTTCCGACAGCGAGCCGCCGCAGGGCGATATCGCGCTGCGCACCGTCGCCATCACGCCGGCCTCGGCGCGTGTCCTGGCGGCGGCCGGTGCCTGGCAGCACGTCGACATGACGCGCGTCGGCCCCTTCACCGCGATGGAAGTGTGGGATGCCGGGTCGGCGGGGCGGCTCGCCTTCGCGCCCGACGCGCTGCACACCGGCCCGATGGGCTGGATCGTCGAGTACCAGAATCTCGTCGCCGCGCTCCATCGCGCGCTCGCGCGCCTGCCGGTCACGCGCATCGCGCACCAGGTGCATACGCTGGAGCGCGGCGCCGACGCCGCGGTGGTGCTCGACGACGGCGGCCGCCTCGACGGGCGCCTGCTGATCGCCGCCGACGGCGCCGACTCGCGCCTGCGCACCGCGGCCGGCATCACCTGGGAGCATCATGCTTACGGGCAGCGCGCGATCGTCGCCAACGTCCTCACGCGCGAGGCACACGGCGCCGTCGCCCGCCAGCGTTTCCTGCCGAGCGGACCGCTTGCCTTCCTGCCGCTCGCCGACGCGCGCGCCTCGTCGATCGTGTGGTCGTGTAACGACGAACTCGCGACGGCGCTCGAGCAGATGCACGACGCCGCGTTCGCCGCCGCGCTCGGCGAAGCTTTCGAACACCGTCTCGGCGCGGTCGAGACGGTCTCGCCGCGCGCCGTGTTCCCGCTCGCGCGGGCACGCGCCGAGGCGCTCGTCGCCGGCCGGCTGGTGCTGGTCGGGGACAGCGCCCACCTCGTTCATCCCCTCGCCGGCCAGGGCCTCAATCTCGGCCTGCTCGACGTTGCCGCGCTCGCCGAGTGCGTCGGCGAGGTCACGCCCGGGAGGTGGCCGCACCCTGCCGCGCTGCGCCGCTACGAGCGTTGGCGCAAGAGCGAAGCGCTCGCGATGACGCTCGTCACCGATGGCCTCGAGCGCCTGTTCGCACGCGAGGAGCGGCCGCTGCGCTGGCTGCGCGGCGCCGGTCTCGCGCTGACCGCGCGCCTGCCCGGCGCGGCGTCGTGGTTGTGCGAACGCGCCATGGGCGAGCGCGGCGACCTGCCCCGGATCGCGCGCGGCGGTGCGGCCGCGGCGCTGGTGGGCGACCCGGCGCTTGGGCAGAATAGCCGGCCCTGAGAGGAACCGCCGGCATGAGCAACGACTACACCGCCCTGTACGAGACGCATCTCCAGTCCCTGCCGCTGGTCGCGCGCGGCAAGGTGCGCGACATCTACGCCGTCGGCAGCGACCACCTGCTCATCGTGACCACTGACCGGCTGTCGGCCTTCGACGTCATCCTGCCCGACCCGGTGCCCGGCAAGGGGGCCATACTCACCGCGGTGTCGAACTTCTGGTTCGCGCGCATGCGCCACGTCATCCCCAATCACCTGGCCGAGATGACGCTCGAGGAAGCCGTGCCGGACCCGGCCGAGCGGCGGCTCGTCGCGGGGCGCGCGGTGGTCGTGCGCAAGCTGCGCGCGCTGCCGGTCGAAGCCGTCGCGCGCGGTTATCTCATCGGCTCGGGCTGGAAGGACTACCAGCAGACCGGTGCGGTCTGCGGCATCCGCTTGCCGGCGGGGCTCGAGCAGGCCGCCGAGCTGCCCGAACCGATCTTCACCCCGGCGACGAAGGCGGCGGTGGGCGATCACGACGAGAACATCGATTTCGCGCGCGCCTGCGAGCTGATCGGCAGCGAGCGCGCGGCGCGCGTGCGCGACGTGACCCTGCGTATCTACAGCGAGGCGGCCGCGTTCGCGCGCGGCAAGGGCATCATCATCGCCGACACCAAGTTCGAGTTCGGCCTCGACGAGCACGACGAGCTGGTCCTCATCGACGAGATCCTGACGCCCGATTCGTCGCGCTTCTGGCCGGTCGATGGCTACCGCGTCGGCACCAGCCCGCCCAGTTTCGACAAGCAGTTCGTGCGTGACTACCTCGAGACGCTCGACTGGGACAAGCGCGCCCCGGGGCCGCACCTGCCGCCCGAAATCCTCGCCCAGACCGCGGCGCGCTACCGCGAGGCGCTGGAGCGGTTGACCGGCTAGGAAACCGTCGCGCGCCCGGGCGGGAAGGGACCTCGTCGTTGCCCGAGCCGGTCCGCGTCCGTCCCCGTCGCCGCCGTTTTCCGTCCGCAGACATTCGTTCATTGGAGCTCTCCCCATGCAAGTCATCGAAGTGAAGAACCCCGCCACGCTGGACAGCCTGACGCTCGCCGAGCGGCCCGACCCGACGCCCGGTCCCGGCGAGGTCTGCGTACGCGTGCGCGCCAGTTCGCTCAACTACCACGATTACGCCGTGGTCAGCGGCGTGCTGCCGACCGCGGACGGGCGCATCCCGATGTCGGACGGCGCCGGCGAAGTCGTCGCCGTCGGTGCGGGCGTCGATGCGTTCGCGGTCGGCGACCGCGTCATGTCGACGTTCTTCCCGCACTGGCCGGCGGGGCCGGTGTCCGCCGAGCGCACGCGCGGCGTGCCCGGTGACCACGTCGACGGTTTCGCGGCCGAACTCGTGTGCATGCCGGCCGCGGCGTTCACGGCGGTTCCGGCCGGATACTCGATGGAAGAGGCCGCGACGCTGCCCTGTGCGGCGCTGACCGCGTGGCGCGCGCTGTTCGTCGAGAACGCGGTGCGGGCGGGCGACTGGGTGCTGACCCAGGGCAGCGGCGGCGTCTCGGTGTTCGCGCTGCAGATGGCCAAGGCCGTGGGCGCGCGGGTCATCGCGACCTCGTCCTCGCAGGCCAAGCTCGAACGACTCGGCGCGCTCGGCGCCGATCACCTGATCAACTACAAGGAGACGCCCGAGTGGGGCGTGCGCGCGAACGAGCTGAGCGGCGGCCGCGGCGTCGATGTCGTGGTCGAGATCGGCGGCGCCGGTACCCTGCCGCAATCGATCGAGGCGACCCGCGTCGGCGGCCACATCTCGCTCATCGGCGTGCTCGCCGGCTGGGGCGGCGAAGTGCCGACGGCGGCGCTGATGTGGAAGAACATCCGGCTCGCCGGTATCACCGTCGGTTCGATCGAGGACCAGCGCAACATGGTCAAGGCGCTCGAGGCCACCGGTATCCGGCCGGTCATCGACCGCACGTTCCCGCTCGCCGAGCTCGCCGACGCGTTCCGCCACCAGGCGTCGCAGCGGCACTTCGGCAAGATCTGCGTGAGTCTCTGAGACCCGGACGAGGTTCTCGCTAACCGACGTGTTCGACGAACGCGCCGACGGTGACGATCTTCATGCCGTTGGTGCTGCCCGAATGGCCGTGCAGGTCGCCCTTGGTAATGATCACGCGATCGCCCGGGGCGACCGCGCCGCGTGCTTCAAGCAGGGACAATACGGCGTGGGTGACCTCGCTGTAGGGCACCGCGTGGATGTCGAACCAGGCCGGGTAGACGTCGCGGTAGAGCGTCACTTTGCGTAGCGTCGAGGTATGGCTCGATAGCGCGAAGATCGGAATCGCGGTGTTCATGCGCGACATCCACAGCGCGGTGCGGCCGGACTCGGTCAGCGCGGCGATCGCCTTCACGCCCATGCGGTTGCCGCAGTAGATGGCGGACATCGCGATCGCTTCGTCGACGCGCTCGAAAGCGGCATCCGGCAGCATCGAGGAGGCCGGGTCGCTCCACTCGTTCTCGGCGCCCATGCACACCCGCGACATCGCCGCGACCGCGCGGTCGGGGTAGGCGCCGACGCTGGTCTCGCCGGAGAGCATCACCGCGTCGGTGCCGTCGAGCACCGCGTTGGCGACGTCGAAGACTTCCGCCCGCGTCGGCAGGGGGTGCTCGATCATCGACTCCATCATCTGCGTCGCGGTGATCACGGTGCGATGCTGCTTGCGCGCGCGCGCCACGAGCTGTTTCTGCGCCGGCGGCAGGCGCGCGTCGCCGATTTCGACGCCGAGGTCGCCGCGCGCGATCATGATGCAGTCCGACGCGGCGATGATTTCGTCCGCGTAGTCGAGCGCCTCGGCGCGTTCGATCTTGGCAATGATGCCGGCATCGCCGCCGGCGTCGTGGATCAGCGCGCGCGCCGCCTCGATGTCCTCGCCGGTGCGCGGGAACGACACCGCGATGTAGTCGGCGCCATGGGCGAGCGCGTGCACGAGGTCGGCACGATCCTTCGGCGTCAGCGCCGGTGCGGAGAGGCCACCGCCCTGGCGGTTGATGCCCTTGTGATCGGACAGCGTGCCGCCGGTGACCACGGTCGTCTCGATGACCTTGCCGGTGACGCGTTCGACGCCGAGCACGATGCGGCCGTCGTCGACCAGCAGGGTGTCGCCGGCCCGCACGTCGCCGGGCAGCGCGGTGTAGGTCACGCCGACGCGTTCGACGTCGCCCGCTTCCGGCGCAAGCCCGGCGTCGATGAGGAAGCGCCGGCCCTCGACGAGTTCGACCGGGCCGTCGCGAAAGCACTCGAGCCGGATCTTCGGCCCCTGCAGGTCGGCGATGAGACCGATTTCGCGCCCCGCCGCCTGTGCGGCTTCGCGTACTTCGCGCGCGCGGCGCGCGTGGTCTTCCTGGTTGCCGTGGGAATAGTTCAGGCGGGCGGCGTCGAGGCCGGCGGCGGCGAGCCGGGCGAGCATGCCCGGCCGGTCGGTCGCCGGCCCCAGGGTCGCGACGATCTTGGTGCGTCTCACCCGCCGCTCGCGCGGGCTTCGAGCACCGCGATCGCCGGCAGCGTCTTGCCCTCGAGGAACTCGAGGAAGGCGCCGCCCGCGGTGGAGATGTAGGAGATGCCGTTGGCCACGCCGAACTTCGCGATCGCGGCGAGCGTATCGCCGCCGCCGGCAATGGAGAACGCGTCGGCAGCGGCGATCGCGCGGGCGAGCTTCTCGGTGCCGGCGGCGAAGCCGGGGAACTCGAACACGCCGAGCGGGCCGTTCCACACGACCGTGCCGGCACCCTCGATGACCGCGCAGAGCTGGTCGACCGAGTCGGGGCCGAGATCCATGATCATGTCGTCCGGCGCGACCTCGCCGACCGCCTTGACCACGCCCGCCTCGTTCTCGTCGAAACGTTTGCCGCACACGACGTCGGTCGCGATGGGAATGTCGGCATCGCCGTCGATGAGCCGTTTGGCGATGTCGAGCATCTCGTCTTCGCACAGCGACTGGCCGATCTCGTGGCCCGCGGCCTTGAGGAAGGTGTTGGCGATACCGCCGCCGACGACGAGCTGGTCGACCTTGGTCACCAGCGTCTCGAGCAGGTCGAGCTTGGTCGAGACCTTGGCGCCGCCGACGATCGCAACGAGCGGCCGGCGCGGCTTGTCGAGCGCGCGTTGCAGGGCATCGACCTCGGCCATCAGCAGCGGCCCCGCGCAGGCCACCGGCGCGAACTTCGCGACCGCGTGGGTCGAGGCCTGGGCGCGGTGCGCGGTCGCGAACGCGTCGTTGACGAACACGTCGCACAGCGCCGCCATGCGTTTCGCGAGCGCTTCGTCGTCGGCTTTCTCGCCGACCAGGAAGCGCGTGTTCTCGCACAACGTGATGGTGCCCGGCACGCAGTCGACGCCGTCGAGCCAGTTCGGCGCGAAGGCGACCGGGCGGTCGAGCAGGCGCGAGAGTGCCTCGGCAACCGGCGCAAGCGACGCGGAGGCCTCGACCACGCCTTCCTTCGGCCGCCCGAGATGCGACATCACGAGCACGCCGGCGCCGGCCTCGAGCGCGGCGCGCAGGGTCGGCAGCGCCGCGCGCAGGCGCGTGTCGTCGGTGATCGAGCCGTCTTTCATCGGCACGTTGAAATCCTCGCGGACAAGCACGCGCTTGCCCGCGAGGTCGACGTCACTCATGCGCAGCATCGGGCTCAGCTCCCGGCCTTCATCATGGCGATGGTGGTGTCGAGCATGCGGTTGGAGAAGCCCCACTCGTTGTCGTACCACGACAGTACCTTGACCATGGTGCCGTCGATGACCTTGGTCTGGCTCGCTTCGAAGATCGACGAGTGCGGGTTGTGGTTGAAGTCGATCGAGACCAGCGGCTCGTCGTTGAACGCGAGCACGCCTTTCAGCTCGCCTTCGCTCGCCGCGCGCAGGATGTCGCTGATTTCTTCCGCCGAGGTTGCGCGGCCGGCGTTGAAAGTCAGGTCGACCAGCGAGACGTTGATCGTCGGCACGCGCACGGCGAAGCCGTCGAGCTTGCCGTTCAGCTCCGGCAGCACCAGGCCGACTGCCGCGGCGGCGCCGGTCTTGGTCGGGATCATCGACTGCGTGGCCGAACGTGCGCGACGCAGGTCCGAGTGGTAGACGTCGGTCAGCACCTGGTCGTTGGTGTAGGCGTGGATGGTCGTCATGATGCCGTTCACGACGCCGAGCTTCTCGTGCAGCGGCTTGACCAGCGGGGCGAGGCAGTTGGTCGTGCACGAGGCGTTGGAGACGACCGTGTCGGAGGCCTTCAGCACGCCGTGGTTGACGCCGTAGACGACCGTCGCGTCGACGTCGTTGCCGGCCGGCGCCGAGATCAGGACCTTCTTCGCGCCGCCTTCGAGGTGCGCGGAGGCCTTGGCCTTGCTCGCGAACAGGCCCGTGCACTCGTGCACGACGTCGACGCCGAGATCGCCCCAGGGCAGCTTGGCCGGGTCGCGCTCGGCGAACACCTTGATGGGCTTGCCGTTGACGATCATGGTGTCGTCCTTGACCTCGACGCTGCCGGGGAAGCGGCCGTGTGCGCTGTCGTAGCGCGTCAGGTGCGCGTTGGTCTTGGCATCGCCGAGATCGTTGACGGCGACGATCTCGATCTCGTTGGTGCGCTCCGCCTCGAACAGGGCGCGCAGCACGTTGCGGCCGATGCGGCCATAGCCATTGATGCCAATCCGGATAGTCATCTCGTTGTCTCCTTGAAAAATGCCGAACGGTGAAGCGGAGCGCGGGCGCCCGCGCTCAGGCGGTTCGCTCGAGGTAGGCCGCGATGCGTGCAGTGACGCTGTCGAGGTCGAGCTCGAAGTGGGTGAACAGGTCGGCCGCCGGTGCCGAGGCGCCGAAGCGGTCGAGGCCGATGGCGAGGCCGTCGAGGCCGACGTAGCGGTACCAGTTGGTCGTCGAGCCGGCCTCGATCGCGATGCGCCGCGTCAGCGCGCGCGGCAGCACCGCTTCGCGCCAACCCGCCTCCTGGCGCTCGAAGACTTCCATCGAAGGCATCGAGACGACGCGGACGGCGTGGCCGGACTCGTTGAGGGTAGCGGCCGCGGCGCGCGCGAGCTCGAGCTCGGAACCCGTCGCGATGATCACCGCCTCCGGCGTGCCGGCGGGTTCGACGATGACGTAGCCGCCACGCGCGATGGCTGCGAGCTGGGCGTCGTCGCGCTGTTGCGCGGGCAGCCCCTGGCGCGTCAGCAGGAGGCTCGTGGGCCCGTCGCGCCGCGCGATCGCGGCCTGCCAGGCCACGGCCGTCTCGGCACCGTCGGCCGGGCGCCAGACGTCGAGGTTGGGGATCAGGCGCAGCGCGTTGGCATGCTCGACCGGCTGGTGCGTCGGACCGTCCTCGCCGAGGCCGATGGAGTCGTGCGTGAACACGAAGATGGAACCGAGTCCCATCAGGGCCGACATGCGCACGGCATTGCGCGCGTAATCGGAGAACACGAGGAAGGTGCCGCCATAGGGGATCATGCCGCCGTGCAGGCACATGCCGTTCAGCATGGCGCACATGGCGAACTCGCGTACGCCGTACCACACGTAGTTGCCCGACTTGTCGGCCAGCGTCATGCCGCGGCTGCCCTTGTGCCAGGTATTGTTGGAACCGGTCAGGTCGGCCGAGCCGCCGATCAGCTCGGGCAGCGCGGCGCCGAGGTGATCGAGCACGCGCTCGGACGATTTGCGCGTGGCATCCTTGCCGCCGGCGGCGACGATCGCCTCGAGGCAGGCGCGCGCGGCGGTGTCGAAGTCGGCCGGCAATTCGCCGCGCATGATGCGCTCGAACTCGGCGGCCTCGTCCGGGTGCTTCTCGCGATAGGTGGCGAGCAGGTCTTCCCAGGCGCTCTCGGCGGCCGCGCCGCGCGGGCGCGCGTCCCAGGACTCGTAGACGTAATCGGGGATCTCGAACGGTGCGAACGGCCAGCCGATGGCTTCGCGCGTCGCCGCGACCTCGTCGGCGCCGAGCGCCGCGCCGTGGCAGGACTCGGTGCCGGCCTTGTTCGGCGAGCCCCAGCCGATCACGGTCTGGCAACAGATCAGCGTGGGCTGGTCGGTGTTGGCCCGTGCGCTTGCCAGTGCCGCCTGCACCGCCTCGGCGTCATGGCCGTCGACGCTCGGGATGACCTGCCAGCCGTAGGCCTCGAAGCGGGCCGCGGTGTCGTCGCCGAACCAGGCATCGACCTCGCCGTCGATCGAGATGCCGTTGTCGTCGTAGACGACGATCAGCTTGCCGAGACCGAGCGTGCCGGCGAGCGAGCAGGCTTCGTGCGAGATGCCTTCCATGAGGCAGCCGTCACCGGCGAAGACATAAGTATGGTGATTGACGATGTCGAGCCCGGGGCGATTGAAGCGTGCCGCGAGGTGCGCTTCGGCGAGGGCCATGCCGACGGCGTTGGCCAGGCCCTGGCCGAGCGGGCCGGTAGTGGTCTCGACGCCGGGCGTATCGTGGAATTCGGGGTGACCGGGCGTCAGCGAACCGAGCTGCCGGAAGCGCTTGATCTCCTCGAGCGGGAGATCGTAGCCGGACAGGTGCAGCAGCGAGTAGAGCAGCATCGAGCCGTGACCGTTGGAGAGCACGAAGCGGTCGCGGTCGAACCAGCGGGGGTTGGCCGGGTTGTGGCGCAGGCAGTCGCGCCACAGGACTTCGGCGATGTCGGCCATGCCCATGGGTGCGCCGGGGTGGCCGGAATTGGCGGCCTGCACGGCGTCCATGCTCAGGGCACGGATGGCGTTGGCCAGCTCGCGCCGGGCGGCCGCGGCGGGCGCGTCTTGCCGCAGGGTCTGCGGATCGCTCATCGTCGTCTTCCTCGTCGGGTGAAGTGGTATCAAGCCGTCGTCGCCGGATCGCGCGGGGCTGACCCGGTCCGGTCGCGTACGGCGCTCTGGCGAGCGCGGCAGGAGGCCCGGCGCGGCCCGCGGGCAGCGTCGTGCGGTTTCCCGCGATGCTCAATCGTCTCGACTACACTGCGCTCCTCGAAGTCCGCGTGCCCGGCCCGCGGCCACGCCTGCTCGCTCACCCGTGCGGAGCTTTGCTGAATCGACGGTCCCGCTACGCCCCCGACGAGAAGCGCCGCGCGGGGCGGCATGCGGGTCGTGGGCGATCGCCAGGCGCCGCGTGCGGATGGCGCCTCTGGTGTGCCTGGCCCGCGGGCGGTGTCCGCGCCGGGCCTGCCAGCACGGTCCGCCCCGCGCGAACGCGCGCCGGGACAGTTTAAAGACCGCGCCATTCTACCCCGTTCAGGGAGTCGACAAAACGTGCCGTGCTTGGGCTTCGGCCGGCACGTCGGTGATAATCGCCGACGTCGTGCCCGGGCTGGCCGGCATGCCGGCCGCGTGCAGCGCCCGCCGGCTGTGCCGGACGTGCTGCGCCGCGCCGTCATCTCGTCCACCTGGAATCCCGGAACGCCGTATGCAAGACACCGCTGCTCGGGCTGCGTCCCATCTCAGCTTCGAATTCTTCCCGCCGCGCACGCCGGCCGCCGTCGCGCGCCTCGAGGACACCCGCGGCGCGCTCGCCGCGCTCGGCCCGGAATACTTCTCGGTTACTTTCGGCGCCGGCGGCAGCACGCGCGATCTCACCCTCGAGACGGTGATCGCCCTGCGCGCGGCGACCGGTGTGGACAGCGCGCCGCACCTCTCGTGCATCGGCTTTCCGCTCGCCGAGCTGCGCGAGGTGCTCGCCCGTTACCGCGACGAGGGCATCCGCCGCCTGGTCGCGCTGCGCGGCGACATGCCCTCGGGCACGACCGGCTTCGGCGAACTGCGTTACGCCAACGAGCTGGTCGAATTCATCCGCGCGGAAACGGGCGACCATTTCCACGTCTCGGTTGCTGCCTATCCCGAGGTACATCCGCAGGCCGCCGGGGCGCGGGCCGACCTCGACAACTTCAAGCGCAAGGTCGAGGCCGGTGCCGACGCCGCTATCACGCAGTACTTCTACAACGTCGATGCCTATTTCCGCTTCGTCGATAGCGCCCGTGACGCCGGTATCGGGATCGACATCATCCCCGGCATCATGCCGGTGACCAATTTCACCAACCTGAAGCGCTTCTCGGACATGTGCGGTGCCGAGATCCCGCGCTGGATGCTGAAACGTCTGCAGGATTTCGGCGACGATCGCGCCTCGATCCAGTCTTTTGGCATCGATATCACGACGGCGTTGTGCGACCGCCTGCTCGCCGGCGGGGCTCCCGGGCTGCATTTCTACACCATGAACCAGCACGAAGCGGCGGTGGCCGTGTGTGCCGCGCTCGGGCTCGGCCGGAGCCGGTGAGCGGCGCCCGTCCGGCGGCGAAGCTGCTGCTCGTCGACGACGACGAGCTGATCGTCGACGCGCTCAGCGTCGCGCTCGAGGACGAGTTCGACGTCCTCACCGCCGGCACCCGTGGCGCAGCGCTCGAGCGCCTGCGCAGTGGCGGCGAACCGCCGCCGCTGGCGCTCGTCGACCTCGGCCTGCCGCCGGCACCGCACCGCCCGGATGAGGGTTTCGCCCTGATCAGCGACCTGTTCGCGTTCAACCCGCACATGAAAGTGCTGGTGCTCTCGGGGCAGACCGAGCGCGGCAACATCCAGCACGCGCTGACCCTGGGGGCGGTCGATTTCGTACCCAAGCCGTGCGACACGGCCTTGCTGATCAGCCGCTTGCACCACCAGCTCATGCTGATCGAGGCCGAAGTGCCGGCGGCGCGCGTGCCGCGCACGCCGCGCGACCTGCTCGGCGGCGAGAGCAGTGCCATGGCGACGCTGCGCGCGCTCATCGAGCAGTTCGCGGACACGCCGTTTCCGGTGCTCGTCGAAGGCGAGTCGGGCAGCGGCAAGGAGCTCGTCGCCGAGTGCCTGCACGCGGCAAGCGCGCGCCGCGAAGGGCCGCTGATGACCATCAACTGCGCGGCATTTCGCCCGGAGCTGCTCGAGGCGCAGTTGTTCGGACATGCCCGCGGCGCCTACACCGGCGCCGACAAGGCGCGCGCGGGCTTCTTCGAGGAGGCCGACCAGGGCACGCTGTTCCTCGACGAGGTCGGCGAGATGCCCCTCGACCTGCAGGCGAAGTTCCTGCGCGTGCTCGAGAACGGCGAATACTACCGTCTCGGCGAGACGACGCGCCGCCACACCGGCGCGCGCATCGTCGCGGCGACCAACCGTGACCTGCGCGAGGCGGTGCGCGCCGGCAACTTCCGCGCCGACCTGTTCCATCGCCTCACCGTGCTGACGCTGAACGTCCCGCCGCTGCGCGAGCGCGGCGACGACTGGCGCGTCCTGCTCGACCAGTTCCAGCGCCAGTACGCCGAATCGATCAAGCCTTTCGAGTTGGCCGAGGAGGGCGCCGCCCTGCTCGCGACCTACCCGTTTCCCGGCAACGTGCGCGAATTGCGCAACATCGTCATCCGCCTGGGCGCGAAGTACCCGGGCAGGCGCATCGGCGCGGCCGAGCTGCGCCCGGAACTCGAACTCGACTACGCGCTGGCCGCGCCGGCCGGCGCGGCGGCGCTGGCTGACGCGGAGAGCCGCCTGCGCGCGCCGGGTTTCCGCCTAGATGCCGAGCTCGAAGCCGTCGAGCGTGCCTACGTCGAGACCGCGCTGCGCCTCGGCGCCGGCAACCTGAGCAAGGCCGCACGCCTGCTCGGTATCAATCGCACGACCCTCTACGGCCGGCTCGCACGCCTCGGGCTCAGTGCTCACGGCGGCGACGAGACGGCGCCGTGAGCCGGTCTTCGCCGGGCCCGGCGCGGGGTGCCGGCGATGTATGAGCGTCACTTCGGTTTCTCGCGGCCGCCGTTCCGCATCACGCCCGATCCGGCGCTGTTCTTCGCCGGCGGCAACCGCGGCGCCGTGCTCGAGGCGCTGGTTTACGCGGTCACCCGTGGCGAGGGCATCATCAAGGTGGTGGGCGAGGTCGGCAGTGGCAAGACCATGCTCTGCCGCATGCTCGAACAGGCCCTGCCCGGCGCCTGCAGCATCGTCTACCTGGCCAATCCCAACCTGAGTCCGGCCGAGGTCCTGCACGCGATCGCGTTCGAACTCAAGCTGCCGCTGACGGCCGCGGCGAGCCGGCTGGAGGTGATGCAGGCGCTGACGGAGTACCTGCTCGCGCGCCACGCCGAGAACCGGCGCGTGGTGATGTTCGTCGAGGAAGCACAGGCGATGCCGCTGGAGACGCTCGAGGAGATGCGCCTGCTGTCGAATCTCGAGACGACGCGCGAGAAGCTGCTGCAGATCGTGCTGTTCGGCCAGCCGGAACTCGACGAGAAGCTCGATGACCACGCCATCCGCCAGCTGCGCGAGCGCATCACCCACAGTTTCGAACTCGAACCGTTCGGGGCGGCGGAGATCGCCCCCTACCTCGAGGCCCGCCTGCACGCCTGCGGTTACCGCGGCCACGGCCTGTTCGACCGCGGCGCAGTGCGTGAACTCGCGCGGCAGTCGCGCGGCCTGCTGCGGCGCATCAACGTGCTCGCGGACAAGGCCCTGCTGGCGGCGTTCGCCGGGCAGGATCGCGGCGTCACCGCCCGCCACGTGCGCCGGGCGGCGCGCGACGCCGAATTCGCCCGCGAGGCGAGGCGGCCGCGCGGCCGGCGCCGGCTCGCGCTCGCCGGCGTGCTGCTGGCGGCACTGCTCGGCGTGACCGCGCTCGGCGCGTGGCTCATCGCGGGACGGGAAATCCTCCCGCGGGCGCCGTCCGCGTCCGTGCCGCCCGCCGCCGAACCGGCGCCAGCGCCCGAACCGGCTATGCTCGATGACGACGCGGCGGACGTCGTGGCACGCGAGCCGCTCGCCGCGGCGCCCGTGCCGGCACCCCCGGCACCGCCTCCGGCGCCGCGGGTGGCGCCCGCGAGCGGGCTGGTCGGTTACGAGCACCTCGCGCCACGGCTGCCGGCGCCGCCCTCGGTCCCGCCATAACGGGAGGGGATATTTCTTAAGTATTAGTGAGTTGTATTAAATAGCTGATGTGTTATCTTCATTCTTTGAGGCCGTCCCTCTTCCCATCATCGCGGGCTTGACCAGCACATGAAGTCATCAGCATTCTGCGGCGCACTCCTGCTCGTCCTCGCGGCCGGATGCGGCGAGGTGCGCCCCGGGCCGCCGCCGACGCCGAGCGGGCACCTCGTGGAGGCGCGGCCGGCGCCGGAGACGTCGATTCCGGACATCGTGCAGCAGGTGCCGTTCGTGCCGCCGCCGCAAGCGGTGCCCGAGAGCGAACGCTACACCGTGGTGGTGAACGATGTCCCGGTGCGCGAGCTGCTGTTCGCGCTCGCGCGCGACGCCGAACTCAACATCGACATCGGCGGTGATGTCGACGGCCGCGTCACGCTCAACGCCATCGAGCAGACCCTACCGCAGATCCTCGAACGCATCGCTCGCCAGGTCGAGCTGCGCTACGAGTTCGCCGATCAGAGCATCGTCATCGGCCCCGACACGCCCTACCTGCGCACCTACGAGGTCGGGTATGTCAATCTCTCGCGCGATGCCGACACCACCGTGAACGTCGCCACGCGCGTCGCCACTACCGGCAGTGGCAGCGTCGATGCCTCCGGCAGCGGCGGGGGCGGTGGGTCGCGCGGCGGCGCGGGCGGCGGCGCCGGTGGGGCCGGCGGCGGCGACAACTCGTCCGGGACGCGCTTGAGCTCGCGCACCTACAACCGCTTCTGGGAAACCCTCGAGGGCAACATCCTCGCCATCCTCGGCCAGACGGACACGCGCGGCAACCGGGTTTCCGACCGGGTGATCATCAACGCCGAGGCAGGCATGGTCTCGGTCCGCGCCAACAGCCGCGAGCACGAGCAGATCGAGGACTTCATCGACAAGGTGCTGGTCAACGCGCGCCGCCAGGTGATGATCGAGGCGACCATCGTCGAGGTCTCGCTGAACGATCAATACCAGGCCGGTGTCGACTGGGCGCTGTTCCTCGACAGCGGCGCGGCGGGCTTCACTGTCGATCAGAACCTGCTCGGCCAGGTCAGCGACGGCGTGATCGACAACGCCGTATCGAACTTCACGCTCGGCTATTTCGATCCCAACGTCGGCGACAACGTGCTCGACGCGAGCGTACGCCTGCTGCGCGAGTTCGGCGATGCACGCGTGTTGTCGAGCCCGCGGCTGATGGTGCTCAACAACCAGACCGCGATCCTCAAGGTGGTCGAGGAACTCGTCTACTTCACGATCGAAGTGACCAACCGCGATTCGACCCCGACACAGCAGGGCAGTCTCGCCGTCGAGACCGAGATCCATTCCGTGCCGGTCGGCCTGGTGATGGCGGTGACGCCGCAGATCTCGGCCAACGACGAGGTCACGCTGACGGTGCGCCCGAGCGTCTCGCAGAAGATCGGCGACGCCATCGACCCCGGTCCGCGCCTCGCCGTGGAGCTGCGCGGTGTCGGCGGCGGCGAAGACATCACCAATGCCGTGCCGATCATCCGCGTGCGCGAGATGGAATCGGTGCTGAAACTCATCGACGGCCAGATCGGCGTGCTTGGCGGCCTCATGCAGGACGACACGCGCACCGGCAACCGCCAGGTTCCCGGCCTGGCCAGGGTGCCGGTGCTCGGCGACCTGTTGTTCAACACCGAGGAGCTGGCCAGCACCAAGACCGAGCTGGTGATCTTCCTGCGCCCGGTGGTGGTCGAGAACCCGAGCATCGCGACCGATCTCGCGGACTACCGGCAGTTCCTCGGCACCGAGGAGATGCCGCCGCGCCTGGGCGCCAATCCCGCCCCGCTGCCATGAGGCCGCGCCGCCCCGCGCCCGCACGCCCATGAGCCTGCTGATGGATGCCCTGCGACGGGCAGAGCACGAGAAGCAGCGCCGCGAGCGGCGTGAGAGCGAGGCGGCCGCGGCGGCACCGCCCACCGCGCCGCCGGACCCGCGCTTCGCCGGACCGGACGACGAAACCACGCAGGTCGAGGCCGACGCGTTGGCGGAGGCCAGCGACGCCTTCGAGCGTGGCCTGCTCGAACTCGACGACAGCCGCGCGTTCGCGCTGGACGACGCTGGTGACGACGGCAGCGCGTTCGACTTCGCCCGCCCGGGCGATGCCGCGGATGCGGCCGGCAGCGGTCTCGCCCTCGAGCCGCTGGAGAGCGAGGGGGAGGGCCGGGCGGATGGCCAGGCGGATGGCCAGGCGCGTGGAGAGCACGACCCGCTACCGCCTGCAGGCACCGGCGACGTCGCAGACGGCGACGACGACGGCGACTTCATCGAGACCCTGCCGCCGCTCGCTTCGCGCGCGCCGCCCGCCTACACCGGCGGCGCCGCGGCCGGCGCGACCGCGACCTTCGGCAGCACCACGTTCGGCGTACGCGAGCGCGCGGAGCAGACCGGTACGTTGCCGTCCTCGCGCGCACGGAGCAACGATCTCGACGACTACTTCGACCGTTCGCAGTCGATGGAAGTCCCGCGCGGGCCGTCCGGTGGTGTCTCCGATCACACGCTCGAGGACGTCGCCGCGCACACCGTGGTCGGCGCGCACACGGTCTTCGAAGCGAGCCGGCGGCCGCACGCGAACCGCCTCGTGCAGGGCATCGCCGCGCTCGCCATCCTCACCGTGCTCGGTATCGGCGGGGTCGCGCTGTTTTACGCGCGCCACCGCAGCGAGGCGCCGCCGCTGCCGTCGCCGCTGGTCGCCAGCGGGGTCGAGCGCGCGCCGTCGCGCGAGCTGCCGGTGGTCTCGCTCGGCACGCGCCCGGCACCCCGCGAGCCCGCCACGCTGACGCGCCTCGAGACGCGCACCGACACGGCCCCGGCGGGCGGCGTGCCGGCACCCGCCGCGGGCGCGGCAACAGCCGGGTCGGCGCGTACGCACGATGCCGCGGCGCCGGGCGCCTTGGCTGCAGGGCTGCCCGAGGCGCCACCGGAGACCGCTACAGAGCCGTCGCCCGGTCCGTCGCCAGGCTCGTCGCCAGGTCCGCTGGTCGAGGCG
>JAUIFX010000268.1 GCA_030429865.1 Gammaproteobacteria bacterium
CTTCCTGGTCCGTTCGGGCGTGCTGACCTCGGTCCATGCCTTTGCCAACGACCCCGAGCGCGGCGTGTTCATCCTCGCCTTCCTCGGCATCATCGTCGGCGGCGCGCTCGCCCTCTACGCCTGGCGCGGACCCGGTACGCTGCGCGGCGCGGACTACGCGCTGACCTCGCGCGAGACCTTCCTGCTCGCCAACAGCGTGCTGCTCTCGGTCGCCACGGCGACGGTGCTGCTCGGCACCCTCTACCCGCTCGCGCTCGACGCGCTGGGACTGGGCAAGATTTCCGTCGGCCCGCCCTATTTCAACGCCGTGTTCGTGCCGCTGATGGCGCCGCTGCTGGTGCTGGTCGGGCTGGGCCAGGAAGCACACTGGAAACGCGACCGGCTGGCGCGCCTCGCGCGCCCGCTGCGCTACCCGTTGATCGGCACGCTGGTCTTCGTCACCGGCGCGGCGCTGATGCTCGACCCGGGGCATCGCCTCGAAGCGTGGCTCGGTCTCGCCCTCGCTACCTGGGTGGTCGCGGCCACCGGCGGCGCCGTCGTCCAGCGTTGCCGGGCGCGCCGGCAGCCCTGGTTTGCGCTGTTCACGCTGCCGCCCGCCTTCCTTGGCCAGTGTCTCGCCCACGCCGGCTTCGCCGTGACCGTGGTCGGGGTGACGCTGGTCAGTCTCTACGGCGTCGACAAGCACGTGCGCATGGGTGTCGGAGATGTCGCCGAACTCGCCGGGGTGCAGTTCGAGTTCGTCGGTGTGCGCACGCTCGAGGGACCCAACTACACCGGCACGGCGGCGCGCTTCGCACTGCGCCGCGACGGCGCTCTGCTCACCGAACTGCAAGCCGAGAAGCGGCTCTATACCGTGCGCGGCATGCCGATGACCGAGGCCGGCATCGCGCCCGGACTGACGCGCGATCTTTACGTCGCCCTCGGCGAGCCGCTCGAGGACGGCAGCTGGAGCGTGCGCCTGTCCGCCAAGCCCTTCGTGCGCTGGCTGTGGCTGGGTGCACTGCTGATGGCCGCCGGCGCCTTGCTGGCGAGCCGCGATCCGCGCTTCCGCCGCGCGCGCGCGCGGCGCCCGGCGACGCTGTCCGGCGACGACGGCGCCCACCGCGCGCACGGCTGAGGACGCGACGATGCGCTACGCGCTGCCGCTGGGCCTGTTCGTGCTGGTCGTGGTCCTGCTCGCCCGCGGCCTCGAGCTCGATCCGCGCCGCGTGCCGTCGCCGCTGATCGGCAAGCCCTTGCCGGCGTTCGAGATGGAAACGCTGGCAGAACCCGCGAGCACGCTTTCCCGCGCCGACCTCGACGGCCGCCCCTACCTGCTCAACGTGTGGGCGTCGTGGTGCGTGGCCTGCCGCCAGGAGCACCCGCTGCTGGTCGACCTGGCCCGCCGCGGCTCGATCACGCTCATCGGCCTGAACTACAAGGATACGCGTGCCGATGCCGCGGCGTGGCTCGCGGACCGCGGCGATCCCTACCGCCTGAGCCTGTTCGACGCCGATGGCCGCCTGGGCCTGGACCTCGGCGTTTACGGCGTGCCCGAGACGTTCTTCATCGATGCCGAGGGCATCATCCGTCATAAGCACATCGGCCCGCTCGATGCCGCCGCGTTCGAGCGCGACATCGCGCCGCTGATCGAACGCTACGGAGACGGCTCGTGATGCGCCCGCGCACGCTGCTGCTGGCGGTCTTGCTGGCGCTGACGGCACTGCCCGTGAACGCCGCCGACACGCCGCTGTCGTTCGACGACCCGGTGCGCCAGCAACGCTACGACGACCTGCTCGCCGAGCTGCGCTGCCTGGTCTGCCAGAACCAGTCGCTGGCCGACTCGCACGCGGACCTTGCCCAGGACCTGCGCGACGAGGTCTACCGCATGCTCGACGAGGGTGCGAGCGACGGCGCGATCCTGGACTTCATGGTCGAGCGCTACGGCGACTTCGTGCTCTACCGGCCGCCGCTGCGTGCGAGCACCGTGCTGCTGTGGGGCGCGCCGCTGCTGCTCGCGCTCGTCGCGATCGCCGTCGTCGTACGCCTGGCGCGCCGCCGCGCGCCGCCGCCGGCCGCCTTGAGCGACGAAGAACGCGCGCGCCTCGCCGCGCTCGTCGCCGACGAGAAGTCCGGGCAAGACTGATGTTCTACGCCCTGCTCGGCCTGTTCGCGGTCCTCGCCGCGCTTCTCGTGCTGCTGCCCTTGCGGCGTCCGCCGGCGCCGCCCGTGGACGACCGCGAGCGCGATCACCTGCGCCGCTTCGACGAATTCGAAGCCGACGTCGCCGCCGGCGACATCGATGCCGGCGAGGCCGCGGCCGCCCGCGCCGAGCTCGAACGCGCGGTGGTGGATGCCACCGTACCGCGCCAGCACGCGTGGCGCCGCGGGCATCGCGGCCTGCTGGTGGTCGTGGTGCTCGTCGTACTCGCCGGCGCGCTGCCGCTCTACCACCATCTCGGCACACCGCGCATCGCCGAGTTCGCGCTCGGCAATCCCGGCGCCGACCTCGGCGAACCGCGTACCACCGTCGAATTCCTGCTCGGCGAAGTGCGCCGCCAGACGGTGCGCGAGCCGGACGATCGCGAAGCCTGGGAAGTGCTCGCGCGCACCACGCTGTCGATGGGCAGGTATGACGAAGCCGTCGAAGCGGCGAGCCGCGTGGTCGCGCTCGCGCCGGCCGAGGACAGCGCCGCGCTGCTCCTCGTCGACGCGCTCGCGATGCGCGACGGCGGGCGTTTCGGCGCGCGTGCCCGCGCGCTCATCGAGGAAGTCCTCGCACGCGACGCCGACAACGTCACCGCGCTCGTCATCAAGGGCATCGCGCTCGAACAGGAAGGCGCCCGCGACGCAGCCCTGGCACTGTGGCGCCGCGCGCTGGCCGGCCTGCCGGCCGACGCTCCCTTCCGCGGCGAGCTCGAAGGCCTCATCGCGCGCGTCGATCCGGACGCGCTGCCGGCGGCGGCGCCCACGGCAGAGGCGATCGAGGTGACGGTGCGGCTCGCGCCCGAACTGCTGGCGACGCTCGGCGCCGGGCCGGCCCCGGACGCCCCGGTCTACGTGCTCGCCCGCGCCGTCGACGGTCCGCCCGCGCCGCTGGCGGTGGTACGCCACCGCCTCGACGAGCTGCCGCTGACGACGCGACTCGACGCCGGCATGGCGATGCTGCCGGGCGCCTCGCTGGCCGATTTCGAGACAGTCTACGTCGTCGCACGCGTGTCGCCCTCGGGCGAGCCGCGTGCGCAGCCAGGGGATCTCGAGGGGCGCAGCCCGGCCTTCGAACCGGGCCAGCAAAGGCACGTGGACATTGTCATCGATCGTGTCGTCGAGTGAGCGCGCCGAGCACGCCCGGCACCCGGCGTCAAGCCTCCGGCGCAGTCGCCACGACACCGCTTGCGTCACTTCCTGAGGCAGCCTAATCTTGGTTTCCGCCTTCTCGTCCGGTTTCCCCTCGATGACCTACTGCCTCGCGATCAAGCTCAACGCCGGTCTCGTGTTCGTGTCGGACTCGCGCACCAACGCCGGCGTC
>JAUIFX010000089.1 GCA_030429865.1 Gammaproteobacteria bacterium
GGCCCTCGATGCTGCTGCCGCCCCAGAAGTAGATGCGCACCCAGCACCAGTTGGCGATGTCGGCGATGGAATACTCGTCGCACAGGTAATCGCGTCCCTCGAGCTGGCGGTCAAGGACTTCGTACAGTCGCCGGCACTCGTTGTGATAGCGCGCGATGGCGGAGGGCAGCTTCTCCGGGAAGTAGCGGAAGAACACGTTCGACTGCCCCATCATCGGACCGATGCCGGCCATCTGGAACATCAGCCACTGCGTGACGCGTGACTTGCCCTTGTCGTCCCGCGGCATCAGCTGGCCGCTCTTCTCGGCCAGGTAGAGCATGATGGCGCCCGACTCGAAGATCGCGAAGTCGTCGTTGCCGCGGTCGACGATGGCCGGGATGCGGCCGTTGGGGCAGAGCTTCAGGAACCAGTCCTGCTTCTGCTCGCCCTGCATGATGTCGACGTGGTGGGCGGTGTACGGCATGCCGATTTCCTCCAGCATGACCGAGACTTTCCAGCCATTGGGGGTGGAATCGGTGTAGAGGTCGATCATGGCATGCTCCGTCGGCAGGATGGGCATCCATGGTAGCCCAGCGGGGCGCCGCGCTTAAGCGCGGTGGCCTCAGTCGCCGCCGCCGACCAGCGGCACGAAGCGCACCGGCAGCACGTCGCGCTGCGTCACGCTGCCGTCAGCGTGTTTCTCGATGAGGGTGAGTTCCTGTTCGCCACGGGCGGCATCGAGCGGGATCACCAGCCGCCCCCCGACCGCGAGCTGTTCGACCAGGGCCTCGGGCAGATCGCCGCCGGCGGTGACGACGATGGCGTCGAACGGTGCCGCTTCCGGCCAGCCCGCATTGCCGTCGCCGATGCGGACTTCGACGTCCTCGTAGCCGAGTTCCGCGAGCAGTGCGGCGGCGTGGCGGCCGAGCGGTTCGATGATTTCGACCGTGTAGACGCGGGCGCCGAGGGCCGCGAGTACCGCGGCCTGGTAACCCGACCCGGTACCGACTTCGAGCACGCGGTCGCCGGGCGAGACGCCCGCCAGTTCGGTCATCAGGGCAACGATGAAGGGCTGCGAGATGGTCTGCCCGTGGCCGATGGTGAGCGGGCGGTTGGCATAGGCGGCGGCCTGGCCGCCGGCGGGCACGAAGCGGTGGCGCGGCACGCCGGCCATCGCCTCCGCGACGGCCGGGCTCATCTCGCGCACGCCGGTCATGCGCGCGGTGGCGACGAAGTCGTGCGCGATATCTTTCATCAGGCGCGTGCGCGCCGCGTCGCTGCGCGAATCAGCAGCCACGACGCACACCGACGCCAGCAGCAGCGACGCAAGCATGAAACGACGGCGCCACGGTTTCATACATCGTCTTCCGCCCCGGGCGTGTCCTGCAGGCCAGGGTAGAGAAGCCCCGGCGCCGGTGCAGGGGACGGGGAGCGGGGGCGGGGACGGCGCCGGGGCAAGGGGAGACTCACGTGCCCTTGACCGGGATGCGGCGCGTGCGCAGGTGGGCTGCGCGCGGCAGCGTGATGCGCAGCACGCCGCGCCGGTAGCTGGCCTTGCCGCCGTCCTCGTCGACCTGGACCGGCAGGCGCAGTGCGCGCTCGAAAGCGCCATAGGCGCGCTCCATCACGTGGTAGCGGCCCTGCGTACGTTCCTGCTCGACGTGCTTCTCACCGCGCACGACGAGCACGTCGTCATGGACGTCGATGGTGAAATCGTCCTCGTTCATGCCCGGGCACTCGAGCGCGATCTCGACCTGTTCATCGTCGACCTGGACCTCGGCCGCGAGCACTCCCCAGCGGCTGCCCGCGACGGCCAGGCGGGTGCGCGAGTCGTCTTGCGGGCCGGCCCGGTGCACCGGGTTGAAGCGTGTCAGTGCGTCACCCGCACGCGCGGTGAAATCACGCCAGCCTTCGGCGATGCCGTCCCAGGCGCGGCTCAGGCCGCTCTTGAGATCCTGTAGTGTGCTCATACCGACCATCCTCCACGACAGCCTCGGTGAAACAGTATCCGTGCGCCGCCGCCGCCCGCATTGACCGGAGTCAGCTCACTCCTCACTGCGCGGGCGCCGCGCCGCCTGGCATGAGGATGGGGACGCCGCGCGGGGTATTCAAGCGCGCGGCGCCGCTGCAGGGCCGCTGCACGCCGGCATTCGGGGGGCTTGAAATCGTGCCGGTATCCACCATCTCGGGGGAAGTGCAACTGATTGCTTCCGGAGGTTCGGAACATGCGTACGACAATCTACGACCCTTTCTCCACCATCCGCCGCCTGCAGGACGAGATGAACCGCGCGTTCGGCAGCGCACTGACGAGTGACGAAGATGCCTCGACCTCGGCGGTCAGCCGTTGGGTACCGGCGGTCGATGTCCACGAGGAAGCGGACCGCTACGTCATCGTCGCCGATGTCCCCGGTGTCGCGCCCGAGGCGATCGAAGTGACGCTCGAGAACGGCGTGTTGACCCTGGCCGGTGAGCGCCGCGACGAGCGGCGCGAGGGTGAGGGGACGAATGCGCGCCGCGTCGAACGGGTTTACGGTTCGTTCCATCGCCGCTTCAGCCTGCCGGACACGGCCGATGCCGATCGCGTCGAGGCGCGCAGTCACCACGGCGTGCTCGAAATCAGCATCCCGAAGAAGGCGCAGCCGCAGCCGAAGAAGATCACGGTCAGCGCCTGAGCGCCCGGCGGCGCAGGGCGGGGCCTCGCGCGGAGGTCCCGCCCGCGGCGCGCGCCCCGCGGGCCGCCTTGACCCCTGTCATGACGTGGCCACGGTCATGCGCCATGATGCGGGTATCCGCCCGGGGAAACCGAGATGAGCGAAGCCCGCACCCTGCACCACATCGTGGTCCTGTCTGCCGACGTCTGCGGCAGCACGCGCCTGTACGAGGTATACGGCAACGACGTCGCGCGCCGCGACATCGCGCTGTGCCTGGCGTTGCTGTGCGAGGTCGCTGAGCGGCACGGTGGCGAGCTGGTCGAGACGGTGGGCGACGAGATCGTGTGCAGCTTCGCGCGTCCGGGGCAGGTCGTCGACGTCGGCCGCGAAATGCACCAGGCCCTGCGTGCGGCGAGCGCCGCGGGACGTTTCCGCAGCGGGCCGCTCAAGGTCAAGGTCGCCTGGCATTACGGTCTCGCCGAATGGCGTGACGGCAAGCTGGTCGGCGCCACCCCGTGCGTCCAGCAGCAGGTGATTGGTCTCGCGCGCGCCGAAGAGGTGCTGCTCTCGGGCGCCGCGCTCGAAGCCCTGCCGGCGGTGCTGCGGGCGCGCGCGCAGCTGCTCGACACGCTCACCTCGGTCGCCGACGGTTCCGCGCTGCCGGTCTATCGCCTGCCATGGGAAGACGATGCCGACGCGACGCGGTTCCGTCCCGTTCCGTCTGCGCCGGCACCCAGCCAGCGCCTCGAGCTGTGCCACGGCGAGCGGCGGCTCACGCTCGACGCGGCGCATCCGCGCTGCACCATCGGGCGCACGGAAGAGAACGACATCGCCACCATGAGCCGCTTCACCTCGCGCCTGCACGCGGAGATCTCGCTACGCCAGGGTCGCTTCTACCTCGCCGACAACAGCAGTAACGGCACCCTCGTCGTACCGCGCGAGGGTGAGCGCGAGCTGCTGCATCACGAGCAGGGCGTGCTGCGCGGCGAGGGGGTGCTGGTCTGCGGCGACGTTGCCGGCGAAGACACCGCGGCGCGCGTCGCCTACCGCTGCGATTGAGCGGCATGCGCGCCGCCCGGCGGCGCGCGCAGGAGGGTGGTCAGCCGAGCGCCGACTCGAGGCGCTCGCAGAAGGTTTTCATCACCTCGATCCGCGCGAAGCGCTTGTCGTTTCCCGGCACCAGCGTCCAGGGCGCGAGCTCGGTCGAGGTCTTCACGACCATGTCGCTGACGGCGCGCTCGTAATCCTCGCGGCGCGCGCGGTTGCGCCAGTCCTCGTCGGTGATCTTGTACTGCTTGACCTCGACCTGCTCGCGTTCCTTGAACCGCCTGAGCTGTTCCTCGGCCGAGATGTGCAGCCAGAACTTGAGGACGACCATGCCATGTTCGACGAGCTGCTCTTCGAACGAATTGATCTCGTTGTAAGCCCGCTGCCATTCGATCTCGCGCGCGAAGCCTTCGACACGCTCGACCAGGACGCGGCCGTACCAGGAGCGGTCGTAAAGCGTGTTGTAGCCGGCCCGCGGCAGGTGGCGCCAGAACCGCCACAGGTAATGGTGCGCCTTCTCCTCGTCGGTCGGTGCGGCGACCGAGATCACGCGGTAGAGGCGGGCATCCATGGCGCCGGTGACGCGCCGGATCGCGCCGCCCTTGCCGGCCGCGTCCCAGCCCTCGAACACCGCCACCGTGTTGATGCGGCGGTTGTGGGCCTCCCAGGCGAGCTTGTAGAGCTCGTCGCTGTAACGATCGAGGAGCTTGCGGTAGGTCTTCTCGTCGTAATGGCTGTCCAGGGGCACGCCGTCCAGCACGCCCGGCTCGCCCATCTTCTGCAGTGCCGGCGAGGCGACGGTGACGCGGCCGCTCGAAGGGGCGGGCTGCTCGAGGCGTGCGGTGATGCGTTCGAGCAGGATCTGGCCGACCTTGAGGTTGCGGTAGCGGGCGTTGCCCGACTCGACGATGTGCCAGGGCGAGTGGGCGACGTCGGTCTTGCGCAGCGCGCGCTCGGAAACCAGTGCGAAGTCGTCGTAGCGCTTGGAAAAGGACTTGGTCAACGGCGAGATCTTGCCGCCTTTCTTGCCCTTGGCATCGGCTTCGAGCCGCTTGGCCTGTTCCTTCTTCGAGAGGTGGAACCACAGCTTGATGATCAGCGCGCCGTCATCGACCAGCATGTCCTCGAAATGGCGGATGCGTTCGAGTTGGCGATCGAACTTGTCGGTCTTGATGTTCTTCAGGGCGCGATCGATGATCGGTTGCGTATACCACGAGCCGAACAGCACGGCGATGCTGCCCTTGGGCGGCAAGGCACGCCAGAAGCGCCAGAAACGCGGCCGCATGCGTTCTTCGTCCGTTTCGTCCCAGAAAGCGTGCGTCTCGATGCCGCGTGCATCCATCCACTTGTGGATCACGCTGACGACGCCACCCTTGCCGGCGCCTTCCACGCCCGAGACGATGATGACGACCGGGAAGTCGGCTTCGCGCAGGCGCCGCTGCACGTCGAGCAGACCGGCATGCAGGTCCGGCTCGCGTTCGTCGAATTCGCGCTTGGAAACCTTGCGCCCGAGCTCGGCGGCTTCGAACATGCTGTTGTCTCCTGTGGTGGGCTGCCTCTTGTAGCGTGACCCGACAGATGCCTGCTTGACGCCGGTCAATCGCCGGGGTGACCGTGTCACCGGGGCGCGGCGACCGGGTTCAGAGCGACGCGCGTATCGTGGAACGCCGCGCCACCCACGGGGGCGGCCGGGTCGGCACCGGTCAGTGCGTTGATGCCGAGACCGTCCGGAAAGGCGGCGTTCGGCCAGAGGCTCTCGGCGATGACCACGCCGCGTTGCAGCCCGCCGAAGTGCGCGGCGTGCAGGCGCACCGCGCCGCGCGCGTTGCGGACCTCGACGGCGCCGCCATCGTCGATACCCAGCGCCGCCGCATCGTCGGGATGGACGAGCAGGGTGGGGCGCCGTTCGCGACGCTGCGAACTCGGCGTTTCGTTGAACGAGGAGTTGAGGAAATGGCGTGCAGGCGCCGTGACGAGGCGAAACCCGCTGCTGCCGGCGGGCACCTCGGTCACCTCCCAGTGATCGGGCAGGCGCGGCATCGCGGCGACGGTCTCCGGGGCGACGAAGCCGCCCGGGCCGGCCGCCGCCCAGTCGGCGGCGAAATGCCAGCGGCCATCGGCGTGACCGAAGCCGTCGAGAAAATGCGCGGTGCGGAAATCGGGCTGCACGTCCAGCCAGCTTGCCGCCTCGAGGGCGTCGAGATCGCCCCAGCCGGATGCCCGCAGGGTCTGGTCGATAATCTCGCGCGGGCTCATGCCGAAACCGCGATGCTCGGCACCGAGGCGCTCGGCCAGTGCGCAGATGAGCTCGTGATTGGAACGGCATTCGCCGGGCGGTTCGATCACTTTCGGACCGAACAGGATGTGCTGGTGACCGCCGCCCTGGTAGAGATCGTCGTGCTCGAGGAACATCGTCGCCGGCAGCACGATGTCGGCCATCGCCGCGGTCTCGGTCATGAACTGCTCGTGCACGCAGGTGAAGAGGTCTTCGCGCGCGAAGCCTCGCCGGACGGTGTTCAGATCGGGCGCGACCGACATCGGGTTGGTGTTCTGGATCAGCAGCGCGGTGACCGGCGGCCCGCCGTGCAGCGCGAACGGTTCGCCGGTCAGCGCCGCGCCGATGCGCGACTGGTCGAGCAGGCGCACGCCGGGATCGCGCACGTCGAGGCCGTCGATCAGCGTGCGATCCCAGTGGTAGATGGCTCCGTTGTTGTGAAACGCGCCGCCGCCGCGATGCTGCCAGGCGCCCGTGACCGCGGCAATCGAGGCCGCCGCGTGCATGTTGACGGCGCCGTTGCGTTGACGCGCGAAACCGTAGCCGAGGCGGATGTAGGTGCGCGGATGGCTGCCGATGAGCCGTGCGAGGGCTTCGATCTGTTCCGCCGGCACGCCGCAGATGGCGCTGGCCCAGGCCGGGGTGCGGCTGGCGAGATGCGTTTCCAACGCTTGCGGGCAATCGGTGTAGCGGGCGAGGTAGTCGCGGTCGGCGAGACCATCGCGGAACAGGACGTGCATGATCGCGCAGGCCAGCGCGCCATCGGTACCGGGGCGTACGCAGGCGAACAGGTCGGCCTGTTTCGCCGTCGCGTTGGCATACACGTCGACGACCACGATGCGCGCCCCGCGCGCGCGGCGCGCGGCGAGCGCGTGACTCATCACGTTGACCTGGGTCGAGGCGGCGTTGGTGCCCCAGATGACGATGACGTCGGCTTCCGCCATCTCGCGCGGGTCGACCCCGGCCAGTTTGCCGGCGCCAGCCAGCCAGCCGCTCCAGGCGAGCGCCGTGCAGATCGTCGAGTGCTGTCCCGAGTAGCGCTTCGCGTGACGCAGGCGGTTGATGCCGTCGCGCATGACGAGCCCCATGGTGCCGGCGTAGAAGTAGGGCCACACGGTCTCGCTGCCGTGGCGCTGCTCGGCAGCGAGGAACGCCTCGGCGACGGTGTCGAGCGCTTCGTCCCAGCCGATGCGGTGGAATGCGCCGCTGCCCTTGGGGCCGCTGCGCTTGAGCGGGTAGCGCAGCCGCTCGGGATGATGGATACGCTCGGCGTAGCGCGCCACCTTGGAGCAGAGCACCCCGCGCGTGTAGGAGTTGTCCGCGGCGCCGCGCACCCGCCCGATGTGCGTCTCGTCGAGCCGTTCGACCTCGAGAGCGCAGGTCGACGGGCAGTCGTGGGGGCAGACGGAGTGATGCCAGCTCATGGGTGCGCCGCGCGGTTGTCAGGCTGCTATTCTAGGTATTGGCGCGCGAATATCCACGCGCCCGCGGCCAGCCGCGGAGCGGCAGGCGAGGTATCGACCGGCAAGGGAGGGCCGCGCCGAGCACGCAGGGCGTCGGGGCTCGCGCGCCGGGACCCGCCGGCGGTGCGTCACGGCGCCACGGCGCGCGTGCGCAGCGTGTCGATCAGCGCGCGGCCGGTCGCGGCGGCAGCCGCGTCGGGGGTGCCGAACAAGCCGCTCGCGTAATCGCGGCCAAAGGCCTCGGCCAGGTTGACCACCTGGGCCAGCGCGCCGGCGAAAGCAGGTCCGTCGAGCGAGCCCAGCGGATGCACGTAGACGCTCCACAGGGTGGTGCCGTCGATGGCGTAACGGGCGTCTCCGGCGCTCGCGAAGTTCGCCGCCAGGAGACGCCGCAGCAGCGTCTCGTCGAGCGCCTCGGCCGCCGTCACGTGGGCCTGGATGCGCAGCCGGTCGTGTGCCTCGTCGGCGATGACCATGACCGCGCGGCCGCCGGCGACGAGACGCCAGTATCCGGCACCGCCACCGCCATCGAGTTCGAGGCGCGCGATGAGGCCTTCGAGCGCGGCACTGTCGAGCGCGGCCGCAGCGGGAGCGAAAGCAGCGAGCGTGGCGGCGAGAAGCCAGGCGCAGGCGTGGTGAGCGCAAGACTGCATGGGGCAGCTCCTGGGTGAGGGGCTGCACATTATGCGCCGGATGCCGCATCACCATCGCATCGCCCGTGCCGGGCGCTGCTACACTCGCGCCCTCGATGATTTCCGGGGAAGTGAACATGCCCAAGCAGCACACGGTCGCCGGCGGCGCCGGCGTCGCACTCAACGTGCTCGAATGGGGACGCGCCGACGGGCCGCCGATCCTGTTCGTGCACGGCTGGTCGCAGACCCACCTGTCCTGGCTCAAGCAGCTCGAAAGCCCGCTGGCCGAAGAATTCCGCCTGGTCGCCTTCGACCTGCGCGGGCACGGCCTGTCCGCGGCGCCGGCGGCCCAGGCGGCGTACACGGACAGTGCCTTGTGGGCGGCCGACGTGGAGGCCGTCATCGAGACACTCGACCTGGTGCAGCCGGTGCTCGTCGGCTGGTCGTACGGCGGGCTCGTGATCACCGACTACCTGCGCGTCTGCGGTGAGGCGGCTATCGCCGGGGTCAACCTCGTCGGCGCCTCGGTGCGCCTGGACGAAGCGGCCATCGGACCGCTGATCGGCCCCGGCTTCTACGAGATCTTCGAGCGGGCCTGCGGTACGGATCTCGCGGCCGGCATCGATGCGATGCGCGAGTTCGTCGAGCGCTGCTTCGCGCAGAAACTCTCGCGCGCCGACTACGAGCGTGCGCTGTGCTGGAACATGACCGTGCGGCCCGACGTGCGGGCCGCGCTCGGTGCGCGGGAGGTCGACAATCGGGACGTCCTCGCTGCGCTCACCCGGCCCCTGCTGCTTTCGCACGGGCGCCGCGACGTGGTCGTGTTGCCGGCGATGTGCGAGGCCGCCCTGGCAGCCTGTCCGCACGCGCAGGCATCGTGGTACGACGAGGTCGGCCACGGTCCGTTCATCGAGGACGCCGCGCGATTCAACACGGAGCTGGCTGACTTCGTGCGCGCCGCGCAGCCGCGCGGCGGCTGATCCGCCAGCCCGCCAACCGCGTAATCCCGCTCAAGGGCGCCGCGACCACACCCGCGGCGTCCCCAGTTCCCTCGCGGAACGCGGCGCCCGGCTCGGCCGGGCGCCTTACTCCCCTCCGGCCTTTGTGCACGTCCCGCCCCTCTCGGTGCGCCGCGTGGCTCGTGTACGATTGGCCGCACGCGCTGCTTCAGCTATCCGATTCGTCAGCTACCAAGGGGAGACAAACATGACACTACCGACACCGCTCGTGACGACCGACTGGCTTGCGGACCACCTCGGCGACGCGGACCTCCGGGTCTACGACACCACCATCTACCTGCGTCACAAGAGCGACGGTTTCGGTTACGTGCCGGAATCGGGCCGCGCCGAGTGGCAGCAGGCCCACATCCCGGGTGCCGGTTTCCTCGACGTCATCGCCGAACTGTCGGATGCCGACGCGGGCCTGCCCTTCATGATGCCCGCTCCGGAGGTGTTCGCCGCGACCATGGCCGCGCACGGGGTCGCCGACGGGACTGCGGTGGTGCTCTACAACAAGGGTTTCCCGATGTGGTCGACGCGGGTGTGGTGGATGCTGCGCTCGATTGGCTTCGACAACGTCGCCGTACTCGACGGCGGCTGGGAGAAATGGCAGCGCGAAGGCCGTCCGACCGATGCCGCGGCGCCCGCGTGGCCGGCCGGCAAGCTGAGTGTCAAGCCGCGTCCGGAGATGTGGGTCGACAAGGCCCGCATGCGCGACGTCGTCGCCAGCGGCAGTCCGGTCACCGTCAACGCGCTGTCACCCGAGGTCTACAGCGGCGAGAAGAACCAGTACGGGCGCCCGGGACATCTGCCCGGCACCCACAACGTGTTCTACGGCTCGCTGATCGATCCGCAGACCGGCGAGTTCCTGCCGCCCGGGCAGCTGCGCGAGCTGTTCGCGGCCAGCGGCGCCCTCGCGGCGGACGAGGTCATCACCTACTGCGGAGGCGGCATCTCGGCAACCATGGACTGCCTCGCGCTCGAGCTCTGCGGGCAGCGCAAGGTTGCCGTCTACGACGGTTCGATGTCGGAGTGGGTGCGCGACGAGTCGCTGCCGCTGAAGCTCGGCAGCGAACCCTGAGTCACGGCGATGGCGCGTCCCGGCTGCTTGCGAACGGGACGCGCGGCGTGCCACCCCGCGCGCCTGCCTGCTCAGGCGCGCTGCGCGGCGTAACCACCGATCGCGAGGTGTAGCACGACCGCGTTCAGGAGGTGCCACAGGAAGTGGGTGCCCCAGGGCCAGGCGGCGCACAGTGCATTGTCGACACTGCGCGCGACGAGTGCGAGGCCGAACAGGCCGGCCGCCAGGAACAGGGAGCGCCGCCCGCTGCGACGCCAGGCATCCAGCCCGAGCCACCCCAGCACGACCAGGGCCGGCAGGTAGCCGAGCGAACCGTTGAGCACCGCCGGGGACTGTGCCGCGGCGATCGCGGTCAGGACGAACACGCTCACCGCGGCGCCGACCGACGCGGTGCCGAGTCCCGCGACCCGTCCCAGGTAGAGCGCCAGGAAGACCACCTGGAACGCGAGTATCGGCAGCACGTCCAGCCATTGCGCCCACGCCGTGGCGAAGGTGTGGAACAACCCGCTGCCGATGCCGATGGCGGCGAGGATGGCAGCGAGGACGGCGACGTCGGCGCGACCTTCGCGGTGCGCGCGGCGCCAGGCGAGCGCTGCGACGAGGAGGAATCCGAGATTGCTGAGCGCGTTGAGCGGTTCGTTCAGCAGCCCGGCCGCGGTACGCTCGCAGTAGAGGTCGATCACGCCGCCTTCAATCCTGTTCCGGCCATACCTCGTTCAGGCTGCGCATGGCGCCGACGGCATTCGGCCAGCCGGCGTAGTGGGCGGTATGCACGATCATCTCGACGAGCTTGGCCCGCGGCACGCCGAGCCGTCGCGCGGCGGCGAAATGAAAGCGCTGCTCGGGTTCGCGCGCGAGTGCGGTGAGTATCGTGCAGGTCACCAGCGAGCGCTCCTCGAGGGCCAGGTCCTCGCCGCTCCAGACGTCGCCGAACACGTGTTCCAGCGTGTGGCGTCGCAGGCGGTCGGGAAAGTGGTCGATGGCGTTGCCGTTGCCGCACAAACGCTCCAGCAGGGCACGTCCGGCGGCTTCCTTGTCGTCGCTCATGGGCGCGTTTCTCCTGCGCTCGGGGGGGCGGCGCGCGCGGGCGCCGCGGGTTCGCCGTAGGCGGCGGGAAAACGCGCCGACCCGAAGCGGATGACCAGGGTCGCCATGGCCAGCAGCAGGATCGCGCCGGCCACGAGCAGCAGGTGCAGGCCGGGTTGGTCGTGGTGCTGGACATCGGCGATGAGCAGGCGGGTCAGTGCCGTGATGGCGACGTAGATCAGGAAGCGTACCGGCATGTGATTGGTCTTGAAGTAGATGCCGACCATGGCGCCGAGCTCGAGGTATATGAACAACAGCAGGATGTCGTCGATCGAGGCATAACCCTCGTGCACCATGCCGAGAAACGCGACGACGGCCGACCACACCGTGGCGGCGCCGATAGCGAACAGCGCGAGGTAATGGAACAGCTCGACCAGCAGGTTGCCGAAACCGTGCGCGAAACGTTCGAGCGCATCGCGGGCGCGCATTGCCGCATCGTCGTTCATGGTCGGGTCTCCTGCTTGCCTGCGGGTTGTCGCCGGCCGCGCCGGTCCAGCGGGACCGGGCAGGCCCGCGTGCGGCGCGCCGCGCGTTGTTGATCAGGCCGGCTCGACGCTGATCAGCGTCGAATGCACGCTGCTGCTCTCGCCCATGTCGGCGGCGCGTGCGCCGTGCACGAAGTTGACGTTCTCCGCCGCCGGCTCGAGCTTCGGCCAGCGGCCCTTGTAGGAGACCGCGGTGCCGGGCAGGACTGCGTCGTCGAGCCGCGCCTGCAGCGTGATTGCTCCGGTCTCGTTGCGCGCCGTCACCGTGTTGCCCTCGTGGATACCGAGCCGCGCGGCGTCGCTCGGGTTGAGATGCAGCGCGGCGGCACCGGTGCGGTCGGCACAGTGGCGATCGTTCGCGTAGGAATCGTTCAGGCGCCATTTCGAGGCAGGGCTGAGCAGGCGCAGCCGGCCGTCCGCCGGTTCGGCGTCCGCCCACGGCTGCGGTGTGCGCGGCAGTCCCATCGCCTCCGCTTGCGACGAGGCAATCTCGATGCGCCCGCTCGGCGTGTCGAAGCGCTGCTCGGCCCACAGCATCTGCGGTTCGTCGCCGAGCGCGAAGTGTCCACGCCGCTTGAGTTCGGCGAAATCGAAGCCCGGGTCCATTTGCGCCATCATCGTCGCGATGAGGTCCTCGTCGCTCTCGTAGAGCGCCGGTTCGTCGAGCTCCAGCGCGCGCGCGAGGCGGCGGAAGATCTCGGCGTTGGGCAGCGCCTCGCCCGGCGGCTCGCAGGCCTTGCTCTGTGCTCCCATGAGCAGGTGGAAGTAGCTGAACGTGATGTCGTCGTATTCGAGGAAGCTCGCCGCCGGCAGCACGATGTCGGCGTGGCTGGCGGTGTCGGTCATGAATACGTCGCAGGCGACGGTGAACAGGTCTTCGCGTTCGAGGGCGCGGCGCAGGCGGCGCTGCTCCGGCGCGGAGGCGAGCGGGTTGGTGTTCCAGGCGAAGAAGACCTTGAACTCGTCGCTGTTCTCGAGCCGCGCGGCGAGTTCCATGTGGCTCACTTTCTTGCCGCCTTCGCGGGCGATTGGCGCACCGCCCAGCCATTCGAGGTCGACGCCGGCGACGATGGGCGCGATGTTCAGGTAGCTGAATCCGGCGCCCGGCTTGCCGACGTTGCCGGTCACTGCGGGCAGCAGGCCGATCGCGCGCATCACGTTGCCGCCGGTCGCCTGCCGCTGCAGTCCCTGGCCGGCCCACAGCAGGGCCGGACCGGCACCGTAGTACGTGGCGGCGAGTTCGATGTCGCCGGCCGGTACGCCGGTCTGTGCTTCGCCCCATTGCGGCGTGGCGCGCGCGATGTCGTCGGCGATCTCTTCGAGGCCGCTCGTGTGCGCGGCAATGTAGGCGTCGTCGAAGCGGCCGTCGCGGTGCAGGCAGTGCAGCAGGCTGAACGCCAGCGCGGCGTCGCTGCCCGGGCGCGGCTGCAGGTGGAGATCGGCCGCATCGGCGGTTTCGGTGCGGATCGGATCGACGACCACGACCTTGCCGGGGGCTTCGCGCAGCCAGTGTTCGTGGGCGTGCGGCGCGGAGTGCGAGGGGTTCGCGCCCCACACCAGTACACAGGCCGAGTCACGCGCGGTGCGCGGATCGAAGCCGATCACGGAATTGCCGAACAGCAGTGTCCAGGCGACGTGACCGGCCGCGTTGCAGATGGTGTCGGGATCGACCTCCGACGCGCCGAGGTAGTTGAACAGGCGGTTCGGGAACAGGAAGCCGATCAGCGACAGGGTTCCCGAGTAGTGCGTGTGCAGGATCGACGCCGCGCCGTGGCGATCGCTGGCTGCACGCATGTGCGCGGCGACCGTGCCCAGCGCCTCGTCCCAGGAGATGCGCTCGAAGGCGTCGCTGCCGCGCGGACCGACCCGTTTGAGCGGATGGAGCAGGCGCGCCTCGCGGTCCTGCCATACCCCGTTGTAGGCGAGGGCGCACTTGCTGCACAGCCTGCCGCGCGACACCGGGTGTTCGGGGTCGCCCAGCACGCGATGCGGCGCGTCCTCGCGCACCTCGACGACGATACCGCAGGCGTCGTAGCAGTCGCGCGGGCAGTTGGTGCGGATGGTGCCGGCCATGTTGGCTCTCCCCTCGCTGGCAGTACGTGCATCACAGCACATTACCGGCGCGCTCGGCAACGCGCCCCGCAGCGGGATTGACAGGCTGCCGCCCTTGGTGGAAAAAGGGGCGGCGTCGCCGCGCGCGGCGGCAGGAAACAACAAATCGATACCAAGGGAGGGGCTTCAATGAGCCTGCTGTCGGAGTTCAAGGAATTTGCCGTCAAGGGCAACGTCGTCGACATGGCTGTCGGCATCATCGTCGGTGCGGCTTTCGGCAAGATCGTCTCGTCGCTGGTCAAGGACATCATCATGCCCCCGGTCGGCCTGTTGCTCGGCGGCGTCAACTTCTCCGATCTCAACGTGGTGCTCAAGGAGGCCCAGGGCGAGGTGGAGGCGGTCACCATCAACTACGGGGTCTTCATCCAGACCATCCTCGACTTCGTCATCGTCGCGTTCGCGATCTTCGTCGCCATCAAGGCCATGAATGCGGCCAAGCGGGCGCGCGAGGAGGAAGTCGAAGCCGAGCCCGAGGCGCCGCCGGAGCCGAGCGACGAGGTCAAGCTGCTGACCGAGATCCGCGATCTGATGGCGAAGCAGTCGTAGTCACGCCACCGACGCCGGGGCGGGGCATTCAGTCCCGCCGCTGGCGGCCCCAGTGCTCGTAGTGGGTCTTGCTCGCCGCCGGTTCGCGCGACACCGGCCCGAAGCGGCCCCGTGGATAGCCCAGCGGGATGACGGCGACGACGCCGTAGTCTGTCGGGATACCGAAGTGCGCGTGAAGCTCGTCTTCGAACATCTGGTGCATCGTGGTCAGGCTCGCGCCGAGCCCGAGGCCGCGCGCGGCGAGCAGGATGTTCTGGACGCAGGGATACACCGAACCATAGGAAGGCGGCGCCTTGCCCTGGCGCTCTGCGGCCGGTACGGCGAACGGCCAGTCACGTTTCCCCATCACCATGAGCAGGACCGGGGCCTCGTGCATGTGATCGGCGAGATGCCGCGCCGCATTGATACTGCGGCCGAGCGCGCTGTGCGGATCGTCGCGCGTGATCTGTTCACCGAAACGTTCGTAGAGCCAGTAGCGGTAACGTTCGCCGAAGAAGCGCTTGCCGTCCGCATCGGTGACGACGAGAAAGGCCCAGGGCTGGGTGTTCTGCCCGCTGGGCGCGCGGATGGCCGCGTCGAGGATGCGCTCGATCAGGGCCGGCGGCACCGGGTCGGGCTTGAGGCGGCGCATCGCGCGCAGGCTGTGCATGGTCTCGAACAATCCGGGATCGTCGTTCATCGTTGACTCCTCGCGCGGGCACCGGGCGTGCGGCGATTATACTGAGGCGTCCCGGCAGGGCGGGTGAGATTTGCCACTAGCGCCCGTCCCGGTCGCCGCGCAGCAAGAGGAGCCTGTTCCGATGCATGTCGAACCTTTTCGTATCAACGTCTCGGAACGTTCGCTGGACGACCTGCGTTCGCGCCTCGCGCAGGCGCGCTTTCCGAGTGCCATCCGGGATGCCGGCTGGAGCCTTGGCCCGCATGCCGGTTACATGAAGGAGTTCGTCGAGTACTGGCTCGATGCCTACGACTGGCGCGCACAGGAAGCGTTGTTGAACGAGCGCCTGCCGCAGTATCTCGGCGATGTCGACGGTCGCCTGATCCATTTCGTGCATGCCAAGAGCGCCAACCCCGATGCCCTCACGCTGGTCATGACCCATGGCTGGCCGGGTTCCATCATGGAATTCCACAAGGTCGTCGGACCGCTCGTCGATCCGCTCGCGCACGGCGGCGCGGCGGCGGACGCGTTCAACGTGATCTGCCCGTCGATGACCGGTTACGGCTGGTCCGATCCGTGGCTCGAACCGGGTTGCGACGTGCGCATGGTGGCGGCGCGACAGATCAAGCTGCTGGCCGGGCTGGGCATCGAGCGCTACGGCGTGCAGGGTGGCGACTGGGGCGGCATCGTCAGTCCGTACATGGCCATCGATGACCCGGCGCACGTCGTCGGCGTGCATCTCAACATGTGTTCCACGCCGTCGACCGACGACGCGGAGGAGGCTCGCGCGCAGGGCGTGATCCCGGGACGGACCTGCATCAGCCGCGAGTATTACCGTGACCAGAAGGGCTACGCGGTCATTCAGAGTCTCAAGCCCGACCAGCTCGCCTATGCCCTGAACGACTCGCCGCTCGGGCTCGCCGCGTGGATCGTGCAGTGCTTCTACATGTGGGGCGACATCGACGGCAACATCGAATCGCGTTTCACTCGCGACGAACTGATTACCAACATCATGATTTACTGGATAACCGAGTCGATGCCCTCGGCAATCCGCCTCTACCACGAATCATTGCGCGCAGGTACGTTCGGGCCGCCGCTCGAGTACGTTGCCGCGCCGACCGCGGTCGCGCTGTTCAAGGACATCCCGCGGCCGAAACGGGCATGGGCCGAGCAGGTCTACAACATCCAGCGCTGGACCGAGATGCCGAGCGGTGGCCACTTCGCCGCGCTCGAGGAGCCCGAGCGCCTGGTCGCCGACATCCGCGCCTTCTTCGCCGGCCTGCGCGACTGAGTCGCGCGCCGGTGCGCGGCCGCGGGTCAGCTCGCCAGGGCGTCGCTCAGGGTGCGATGGAAGAAACTCAGCGCCGGCTCGTTGGTGCCGAACACGATGTGCGATTGCGCGGCGCTGTGGAAGCCGCGCTGAATGCCCTCGCCGACCGGGAAATCCTCCGCTTCGACGACGTGCACGACGAGTTCGATGTTCTTGTCCCAGTGACGCCGGGCGCTCTCGGTCAGCACGGGCTCCGGCGCGTAGAGTGAGAGCTCGACGCGTGATTCATCCGCGGTCGCACCTGGATGGATCTGCCACAGTTCGATGTGATCGAGCTGCCAGACCAGCACGGTGTTGGGAAACAGCACGTAGATCGCGACCATGTGCGGCAGCAGGTTCCAACCCGCCCGCTCGGTGGTGCGCAGCTCGGTGATGCTGCGGCGCGCCGAAACCAGGCGGAAATGCGGCCCCCAGCTGTCGAAGGTCGAGAGGTTGTCGTAGAAGATGCCGCATATCGAATCCTTGTGCAGCACGCAGAAATGGTAGGACTCGAGAAAGGTGTCGAGGAGCAGCTTCCAGTTCATGCGCCGCTCGAGCACGCGCGAGGCGTAATACTGGAAGCCGGCCAGGCCGTAGCCGGCCAGCTCGTCGCCGAGGCCGGCGAGCCAGGCGCCCGGGTCGAGCGTGGCGTCCGGGTCGGGGTGGACCCAGAGCAGCCCGTCGCGCTCGGCGCAGGGTAACGGGGTGAGCCCATGGGTGGTGCGCGGCACGGCGGCGAACGCGGCTTCCTCGGGGCGCGCGAGGAGCTGCCCGTCGAGGCCGTAGGCCCAGGCGTGGTAGGGACACACGAAGCTGCGTTGGCGCCCGCAGCCTTCGGCGACGCGTGCGCCGCGGTGGCGGCAGACGTTGAGGAAGGCGCGGAACTCGCCGCTCCGCGTACGCGTCAGCAGCAGCGGCTGGGCGCCGATGTCATGGGTCGCATAGCTGCCCGGTTCGGGCAGCAGGCCGCTCAGGCCGACACACTGGGGGCGGGCGCGGAACAGGACGCTGCGCTCGAGCGCCGCGGTCGCTTCGCTGGTGTACTCGTCGACGGCCTGGTGGTAGACGTCGTCGGCCTGCGCGGTGGCACGGTCGTCGATGTAGGCGAGCAGGCGCTCGCCGATCGTGATCTGCTCGCTGTGTTGCATGCGCGTCTCCCCTCGCGTGTGCCGGCAGTATAGGCCGCGTGCCCGCGCGGCTACCAACCGCGCCGCAGCGCGCCGCCGCTCCGGCGCAGCAGGTAGATGGCGTAGCCCAGCGCGGGCAGCAAAGGCGGCAGCAGCCAGTACCACCAGGCGCCCGGGTCATAGTAGAGCGAGAGCAGGGCGAGCACGCCGAGGAAAGCGAGGTAGAGCAGGCCGGTGCTGATGCGCGCGGCCCAGCGCCGCCGGCGCACCAGGCCGAGCCCGGTCAGGGCGAGCACGCCGAAAACGGCGAGATCGAACGCGTACTGCCACGACGCCAGGTAGTCGCCCCGGTGCAGCACCGTGGCGCGCAGGGCGTAGAGCGCGACGGCGAGCTCGGCGAGACCGAGCAGCGTGAGAAAACGGCGGGTGCAGCCGGGCGAAGCGATGGTCGGGTTGTTCACGGCGGGTGGCGGTGCGGCTCCACGCCCGCGCGGAGCGTCGGCGCGCCGCGGGCGCAAAAAAAAGCCCGGCCTCGAAAGGCCGGGCTCGTCCAACGCGGCAGGTTGCCGGGGAAGGGGGGCATTGTGGTGATTTGTTCGCCCGGCAATGGCCCCTGCCTTGCTGTTTCCAGAGACCCGATTCTAGACCAAATCCCGCACCTCCGCTGCATCTGCGAGCGTGCCCAGGAGCGGGGCCTGTGCCGCGACACGGGGGCTGGTGTCGACGATGATCTGGAAGATCAGCAACAGCGCGGCGAGCTGCAGTACAACCTGAGTCCAGTTCGGAATAATCGTCTTCAATTTCATGTTCTTTCTCCAATTTCACGTTGAGTGCCGGGACGTCGAGTAGGCTGCCCCGGGGCTTGGAGAGAAGCTTAGGAGGTTCTGAATGATTTGATAATAGGCGACAAAATCAATTTATTATTGCTATATTTGCAATTATGAAGGACCTCGATACGCTGCGCCTGTTTCTCGCCATCGCCGAGGAAGGCGGCTTCGCCGCGGCCGCCCGCCGGCTGCAGCTTTCGCCGGCCGTCGCCACGCGGCGCATCGCCGCCCTCGAGGCGGAACTCGGCACGCGCCTGTTCGCGCGCTCGACGCGGCGCGTCGGCCTGACCCAGGAGGGCCTCCTGCTGGCCGAGCATGCGCGCGGTATCGTCAGCGCGGTCGAAGTCGCCGAGGAAGCGCTCGGCGCGGCGCGTGCCCATCCCCAGGGCCGCCTGCGCGTGCTCGCCCGGGCCGGCGTCGGACGCCACATCCTGGTGCCCTTGTTCGGCGCCTTCCGGGCGCGCTACCCCGATGTCGAGCTCGGGCTCGAGCTGACCGAGGAACGCGATCTCGATCCGCTCTCGCGCGGCTGCGACGTCGCCGTCACCATCGGTCATCTCGAGGATTCGGGCCTGGTCGCGCGCCGGATCTTCGCAACCGATTCGCTGGTCTGCGCAAGTCCGGCCTACCTCGAGCGGCACGGTGTGCCGGCGACGCCGCAGGATCTGGCGCGGCACACGTGCCTGACGATCAACGCCGCCGAGGGTGCCGCCACCTGGCGTTTCTCGCAGCGTCGCGAGCAATGCCGCGTGCGCATCCGCGCGCCGCTCGCGATCAACGATGCCGACGGCCTGTTGACCTGCGCGCGCGACGGGCTGGGTGTCCTGCTCGTGGCCGATTGGTTCGTGCACGATGCGCTGGCCGCCGGCGACCTGGTGCGCATCCTGCCCGACTACCAGGTCGAGCCGCGCGGTACGCCGATCACGGCGCTCTATCCCAGCCGCAGCTACCTGCCGCTCAAGGTACGGGTGTTCGTCGAATTCCTGGTCGCAGCCTGCCGCGACCGTTTCGGGGCTGCCGCCTGAGCCGTTCAGGCGCGCGGCGAGCTGCGCGGCGAGCGCAGCGGTGCGCCGGCCGTGCCATTCTCCGGTTCCGGCACGTAGGTGATGGCGCGGGTGACCGGCTGGC
>JAUIFX010000090.1 GCA_030429865.1 Gammaproteobacteria bacterium
CGCGCTTCAGAATCCGAGATTGGCCAGCAGTTCGTCGACGTCCGCCTGGCGATTGACCACGCGTTCGTCGGCACGCACCGCCGGCCCGTGCGATTGCGCCGCACCGTCTTCCCCGGTCGACGACCCCGCACCGCCCGCAGCCTGCCCTACCGCGCCACAGGCGCTGACCAGGCGAACCAGCTTCTCCTCGACCTGGTTGACCAGGTTGATGGTCCGCTTGATCACCTGACCGGTCAGGTCCTGGTATTCCTGCGCCATCATCACGTCGTTCAGGCTGCCCCGGCACGACGCCGCGCTGGCGTCGACATCGTCCAGGAAGCGCCCGAACACGACACGCAGTGACGCGAGATCCTCGACGCCTCCGAGCTCCGCCCGCAGCTCCGTGCTGCGCTCGAGCAGGCGCTCGTTGATGTCCTGCATCGCCTCGGCCGCCGTCAGCGTGCGGTCGGCCGCTTCCTCGGTCTTCTCGATGACGTAGTTCAGCCGCTCGCGCGCATCCGGCATGTGCTCGTGGGCGAGTTCCGCGAGGCGATCGTCAGCCGCCAGGTTGCCGAAGGTGTCGTGGATCTCGCGCGTAAGCTTGCCGATTTCCTGGAACAGCGCTTCGAAGCGGCCGTCATTCAGCGCGGCGAGCAGGTCACCCGCCCCGCTGGTGTTCCCGGTTTCGATGGCATCGACCAGCCGGCGTGCCAGCGCGAGGCTCTCGTCCTGTCCTACGGCAGCGTTCATGGCGGCTCCTTGTGCTCAGGCTGCAGCGTTGAGGCGCTCGAAGATCTTGCCGATCTTCTGTTCCAGCGTCTGGGCCGTGAATGGCTTGACGATGTACCCGTTGACCCCGGCTTCGGCCGCGAGAACGATCTGCTCACGGCGTGCTTCGGCCGTGACCATCAGCACGGGCAGGGATGCGAGCTTCGGATCCGCGCGCAGTTCCTTGAGCAGCTGGATGCCCTCCATGATTGGCATGTTCCAGTCCGTGATCAGGAAATCGTAGTTGCCGGTCTTCAGCATCGGCAACGCCGTGCTGCCGTCGTCGGCCTCGTCCATGTTGGTGAAGCCGAGATCGCGCAACAGGTTCTTGATGATGCGTCGCATCGTCGAGAAGTCGTCGACGACGAGTATTCTCATGTTCTTATCCATGAGCGCCTCCGCAAGCGGTAGCAATAAAAAGGTTCATGAGCCGCCAACGGTCAGCTCGATTCAGTCCATTCGGACATGCGGGACTTGAGCCTGATCAGCGCCTGCGAATGAATCTGGCACACGCGCGATTCGCTGACCCCGAGCACTTCACCCGTCTCGCGCAGGTTGAGCTCTTCCTTGTAGTAGAGCGACATCACCAGGCGCTCGCGCTCCGGCAGGTTCGAGATCGCGTTCGCGAGTGCTTCGCGGAACAGCTGGTCCTCGACGTCTTCCAGCGGTTCCGGGATGCGTCCGGCAAGGCTCTCGGTCATGCCTTCCTCGCCGGCCGGCAGGTCCTCGAAGCTGAACACCCGGTAACCCGTGGCGTCCTTGAGGGTGGCGTAGTACTCGTCGAGCGTCATGCCGACTTCCTCGGCGACCTCGGCGTCACGCGCGTCGCGCGAATGCCGCGCCTCGATGTCCGCAACCGCCTTGGTGATCGCGCGCACCTTGCGATGCAGCGAACGCGGCGCCCAGTCGCCCTTGCGGATCTCGTCGAGCATGGCGCCACGAATGCGGATGCCGGCATAGGTTTCGAAGCTGGCGCCCTGCGACGGATCGTAGTTCCGCGCTGCCTCGAGCAGGCCGATCATGCCCGATTGAATGAGATCGTCGACCTGCACCGTCGGCGGCAATCGCGTCATCAGGTGATACGCGATGCGCTTGACCAATGGCGCGTAGTCGTCGACCAGTTCCTGCTGGCTGCGCGCGCTGACGCTCGACGCCGCCGTTTTCTTGTAAGCCGCTATTTGTTTCATACCTGAGCTACCCTCCCGCGCGATTCCGTGCGCGTCATACGCTCGACGAAGAACTCCACGCCGCCGCTGGCACCGCGGGGTGCAGGCCAGTTATCGGTAACTTGCGCGAGTTTCTTGAATGCCTGACCGGCCGGGCTCTTGGGGAAGCCCTCGACCAGGCACTGCCGGCGTCTGACAGCCGCGGAGACACGAGTGTCGAATGGAATGTTTCCTGCAAAATCAATCGATACGTTCAAATACCTGTCACAGACCTCGAGCAGACGAGCGAACAGCCTGAGGGCCTGCTTGTCGTCGTTGGACATGTTCACGAGCACGCGAAAGCGGTGGCGGCCGGCACGCTGCGAGAGGACCTTGATCGTCGCGTAGGCATCGGTGATCGAGGCCGGGTCGTCGCACACCACCACCAGCACTTCGTGCGACGCCGCGCAGAAGTCGAGCGTATTGGCCGCGATGCCCGCCGCGGTATCGACGACCATGAAGTCCATGCGGCGCTCGAGCTGGCCGAAGGCGTTGATCAGGCCGGCGCGCTCGTGCGGGCCGAGTTCCGCGAGGTGCTGGAAGCCGGAAGCGCCGGGCACGATGGACATGCCGCACGGGCCGTTGAGGATGACGTCGTCGAGTTCGCACTCGCCGGCCACCACTTCCGCCAGCGTGCGCCCGGGCGCAAGGCCGAGCAGGACATCGACGTTGGCGAGACCGAGGTCGGCGTCGAGCAGCACGACTTCGTGACCGAGCCGGGCCAGGCCCGCGGCGAGATTGATCGAGACCGTCGTCTTGCCGACGCCGCCCTTGCCGCTGGTCACGGCGATGACGCGCGGAGCCTGCATATCGGGCGACGCGTAGGCGTGTTGCAGGCTCATGCGATGAAGGCCCGTTCGACCATGGCGCGGTCCTGCGGTGCCGGCGTCGACTTGGCCATCTCGACGCAGCGCTCGATCAGGGCGCGCGCATCGACGGTATCGAGATCGTCGGGAACGCGCTGGCCCGAGCTCGTGTAAGCGAGCGGCAGTCCCGCTTCGATGATGGCCGACAGCGTCGGCCCCAGGGTGGCGGCCTCGTCCAGCTTGGTCAGCATGCAGGCATCGAGCGGCAGGTCGGCAGTGACCTGGAACATCCTGGTCGCCGAGAGATAGTCGGTCGTCGCGGAGAGAACGTTGTAGAGCTGGATGTTCGCGTTCAGCGCGTCGAGCCCGCCGGCGAGCTCGTGGTAGCGCGCGTCCCCCGGGACGTTGCCGGGGGTATCGATGATCACGAAGCGATCGCGCCCGGTATCGTCGAGCACCTCGGCGAGTTCGTCCAGCGAACGCAGCGTGTACACGGTGCTGCCGATGAGGCGCCCGAAGGCCTTCATCTGCTGATGCGCGCCGAGCCGGCGATCGTCCATCGAGATGATGACGACCTGGTCGGCGCCGTGCGCGAGCGCGTAGCGGGCAGCCAGTTTCGAGGCGAGCGTGCTCTTGCCGACGCCGGTCGGACCGAGCAGCGCGACGCGGCCGCCGTGACGCAGGATCGGATCCTCCAGCACGTTCAGGCGCATGACGAGCAGCGCCAGCACGCGGTGCCAGCCGGCACGGTAATCGAGTTCATCGGGAACTTCGGCAACGAGCTCGCGGGCGAGACTCGCGGAGATGCCGATCTGGGAAAGCACCCGCAGCAGTCGCGCACGCAGCGGGTGGCGATTGCCGAAGTCCGACCAGGCGAGTCCGGAGAGCTGGGTTTCGAGCAGGCCCTTGAGGCTCTTCAGCTCCTCGCGCATCTGCGCCACCGTGCCGGCGTCGGTCCACAGGAACTCGCGGTCACCCTGCGCATCGGGAAACAGCCGTTCCATGCTCGACGTCGAGCGCGCGGCGCGCGGGCGCGCCGGCGTCGGGTTCGCATCCCGCGCCGGTGCCTGTGGTGGCGTGACCGGCCCGGCATCGGCGCCGGCGGCAGGGCTTGCCGGTGCGGCTGCCGGCGCGTCGGCAAGAGCCGGCCGGCGCCGCGCCTCGGTCCGGGCGGCGAGCTGCTCGGCCTCCTGCTCAGTGATCTCGTCGGCCGTGATCAGCTCGACGCCGCCATCGACCTTGCGGTTCGACAGGATCAACACGTCCGGCCCCTGCTCCTGCTTGATCATGTCGAGCGCCGATCGCATGTTCTGCGCAAAGTACCGCTTGACCTTCATCGCCCTGCTCCCCTGGTGCCGGTTTCCGTCATCGTTCTGTCCCGTGTTCCGCTAATTGACGCCATGCTTCCGACGCGTCGCGCCTCAGTTACCCTTGATCGCCGGGTCACCGACGCTCGCGACGATGCGCAGCTGGAGGTCGCTGGGTACTTCGTTGAAGCCCAGCACGTGCAGTCCGCGCACCGAGGGCCGCGCGAAGCGGGAGAGGAATTCCCGCAGGTTATCGGCCACCAGCAGCACGCTCGGCTCGTTCGCCATCTCGCGCTGTTCGTGCGCCTGGCGCAGCGATACGAGCAGTCGGTTCGCGAGGTTGGGTTCGATTGCCATGCCATTGGTGCTCATCGTCTCCAGGGACTGCTGCAATATCCGTTCCAGCGACATGTCGAGCGTGATTACCGGCAGCTCACCCTGGGGGCCGTTGATCTGCTGGACGATCAGCCGGCCGAGCGCGGCGCGCACGTGCACGGTCAGCTGTGAGGCGTCCTGCGTGCGCGCGGCATGCTCGGCGATGACCTCGAGCACGGTGCGCACATCGCGCACCGGGATCTGCTCGGCGAGGAGGTTCTGCAGCACCTTGACCAGCACCGCCAACGGCAACACCTTCGGCACGAGGTCCTCGACCAGGCGCGGGTTGGTCTTCTTGAGGCCGTCGAGCAGCTTCTGCGTCTCTTCGTGGCCGAGCAGCGCCGCGGCGTGGTCCTGCACGACCTGGCTGAGGTGCGTCGCGATGACCGTGCTCGCGTCGACCACCGTGTAGCCGAGAGACTGGGCCTGTTCACGCTGGTCTTCGCCAATCCACACCGCTTCGAGGTCGAAGACCGGGTCGCGCGTGACCTGTCCCTTGAGTTCGCCGTAGACCTGGCCGGGATTGATCGCGAGCTCCTTGTCGGCGTGGACCTCGGAGCTGCCGATGACCGCGCCGTGCAGCGTGAGCTGGTAGGTGTTGGGCTCGAGGTCGAGGTTGTCGCGGATATGTACCGCCGGGACCAGGAACCCGAGTTCCTGCGAGAGCTTCTTGCGTACGCCGCGCAGGCGCCCGAGCAGCGGCCCGTTCTGGGCGCGATCGACGAGCGGGATCAGGCGATAGCCGACCTCGAGACCGATCGCATCGGTGGGCAGGACGTCGTCCCACGACAGCTCGCTGTGCTCTGCCGGCGGCGGTGGCGGTGGCGGCGCCGCCTCGGCCTCGGCGGCGCGTGCCTTGGCTTTTTCGTGCCGCCACCAGGCGGCGCCGAGCGCCCCCGCCGCCATCAGCAGGAAGGCGAAATTCGGCATGCCGGGAATGACGCCCATCGTCGCCAGCACGCCGCCCGTGACGACGAGGGTGCGCGGATTGTCGAACAACTGCTCGACGACCTGCTCGCCGACGTCGGCATCGGTCGAGGTCCGTGTGACCAGCAGCGCCGCTGCCGTGGCGAGCAGCAGCGAGGGGATCTGCGCGACCAGGCCGTCGCCGATGGTCAGCAGCGTGAACACGCGCATCGCGTCGCCCAGCGCCATGTCGTGCTGCACCGAGCCGATGACGAGGCCACCGAGGATGTTGATGAACAGGATCAGGATGCCGGCAATCGCGTCGCCGCGCACGAACTTGCTCGCACCGTCCATGGCGCCGTAGAAATCCGCTTCCCCCGCCACCTCGCGCCGGCGCACCTTGGCCTCTTCCTGGGTGATGATGCCGGCATTGAGATCGGCGTCGATCGCCATCTGCTTGCCGGGCATGGCGTCCAGGGTGAAACGTGCACTCACCTCGGAGATGCGCCCCGCACCCTTGGTCACGACCACGAAGTTGATGATGACGAGAATCGCGAACACGACCAGGCCGACGGCGTAGTTGCCGCCGACGACGAAGTCGCCGAACGCCTCGATCACATTGCCCGCGGCACCCGGGCCGGCATGACCGTTCAGCAGCACGACGCGGGTCGAAGCGACGTTCAAGGTCAGGCGCAGCAGCGTCGAGACCAGCAGCAGGGTCGGGAACACCGCGAAATCCAGCGGGCGGCGCGCGTAGATGCCGGCCATCAGCACGATCAGCGCCAGCGAGATATTGAACGTGAACAGGATATCGAGCAGGAACGGCGGCAGCGGAATGACCATCATCGCGAGCATCGCGAGCAGCAGCAGCGGCACGCCGATCCCCCAGCGCTGCAGGTTGCCGGCGAAATCGAACGTCGCGTCAGGTCCGGTCAGGGTAGCCATCAGTAAGTGAACTCGTCGGGAATGGGCAGCTCGGTCGGCGCCAGCGCGGCGATGCCGTCACGCACCTGGAACACGTAGGCGAGCACGCGCGCGACGGCGACGTAGAGCCCTGCCGGGATCTCCTGGTTGATCTTGGTGGTATGGAACAGCGCGCGCGCAAGCGGCGGCGTTTCCATGATCTGCACGTGGTGAGCGGCGGCGACCTTGCGGATGTTCAACGCGATTTCGTCGACACCCTTGGCCACGACCACGGGCGCGGCCATGGTTGCCGGGTCGAAGCGCAGCGCCACCGCGTAGTGCTCCGGGTTGGTCACGATGACATCGGCCTTGGGCACCTCTTCCATCATGCGGCGCCGTGCGATCTCGTTCTGCATCTGGCGCACGCGGCCTTTCATCTCGGGCGACCCGTCGGTCTCCTTCATCTCGTCCTTGAGATCCTGGCGCGACATGCGCAGCTGCTTGTGGTGCTGCCACAACTGGAACGGCACGTCGACGAGCGCCACCACCGCGGTCGCCATGCTGGCGAGCAGGAAGGTGAAGAACAGCACCTCGACGCTCGCCGCGAGACTCGACTCGGCCGAGCCGCGCGCGAGCCCGAGAATGATCTCCTGCTCCAGGCTGAGCGCGACAACGGCGAAGCTCAGGATGAGGATGAACTTGGCGAGTGCCTTGAGCATTTCGACGAGGCCCTTGACGCCGAACACGCGTCCGAGCCCCTTGATCGGATCGAGCCGATCGAACTTCGGTTGCAGGGCTTCGGCGCTGAAGTTCCAGCCGCCGATGGCGAGAGGCGCGAAGAGCGCGATGATCGTGGCGAGGAAAAGCAGCGGACCGAGGGCGACCAGGGCATCGAGAACGTGCTCGACGACGCGATTCGACAGGGTACGCGTGGAGAACAGCTCCGCCCGCGGCACGGTGAAGCTCGCCCGCATGACATGGCCGATGCCGTTCATCATGTGCCCGGCGGTCAGGTAGAGCCCCGCCGCGCCGCCGAGCAGCACGACCATCGTGGTCAGCTCGCGCGAACGCGCGATCTGGCCCTTGGTGCGGGCGTCGTCCAGCCGTTTCTGACTGGGTTGTTCTGTCCGTTCCTGGCTGTCGTCCTGCCCCTCGGCCATGCTCAGCGCGCCTCCAGGGTCGTGTTCAACGTGCCGAAGGCGTCGGCGAAGAGGCGCTCGGCGGCCTCGGACAGGCCGTCGAGCGTCAACAGCACGAGGACCATGCCGAACAGGATCATGACCGGGAAGCCGACGGCGAAGATGTTGAGCTGCGGCGAGGCACGACCCATCACGCCGAGGGCGAAGTTGATTGCGAGCAGCGCGACGATGACCGGCAAGCCCAGCAGCAGGCCGTCGGAGATCAGCGCCCCGGTCCATTCCAGGATCACCTCGGCCCCGGCCGAGGTCAGGCCCTGCGGCCCCACGGGCAGCAGGACGAAGCTTTGCGCGAGGATCTCGATCAGGACGAGATGGGCGTTGAAGGAGAAGAACAGCAGGGTCGCGAGGATGATGTAGAAATGGGCGAGCACCGGCACCTGTGCGCCGGTCGTCGGATCGACCAGGGAAGCGAAGCCGAGGCCGGTCTGCTGGCTGACCAGCTGGCCGGCGAACTCGAACACGAAGAAGGTCAGGCGCAGTACCAGGCCGATGGTCGCGCCGATCACTACCTGGTGCATCGCGGTCAGCACGCTCTCGGCGTCGAGCGGATCGTAGCCCGCGGCCGGCGCCGCCACCGGCGCCAGCACCGCGGTCAGGGCAAGGGCGAAGATCAGGCGCACCCGCATCGGCACCGCACGGGTACCGATGACGGGGGCTGCCATGACGAAGCCGCCGACGCGCAGGAACGGCCAGGTCCAGGCGGCGACCAGGTGCAGCAGCTGCGCTTCGCTGAAGTGCATCACCGTCGCCTTCAGCCGATGAGCCCGGGGATGGCCTGGTACAGGCGCACGGTGTAATCGGTCATCGCGGTGAGAATGAACGGCCCGGCGAAGATCAGCACGGCGACGGTGATCAGCAGCTTGGGGATGAAGCTCAGCGTCATCTCGTTGATCTGCGTGGCTGCCTGGAAGAGGCTGACCAGCAGGCCCACGGCAAGTGCCGGGCCGAGCAGCAGGCCCATCAGCATGATGGTCAGCTCGAGCGCGTGGTCACCGACGGTGAGGACGGTTTCGGGACTCATGCCGGCGCGCTCACGCGTAGAAGCTCGCGGCCAGGGTGCCGACGATCAGGGCCCAGCCGTCGACCAGCACGAACAGCATGATCTTGAACGGCAGCGAGATGATGAGCGGCGAGAGCATCATCATGCCCATCGACATCAGCACGCTGGCCACCACCAGGTCGATGATGAGGAACGGCAGGAAGATCAGAAAGCCGATCTGGAAGGCCGTCTTCAACTCGCTCGTGATGAACGACGGCGCGAGCACCGAGAACGGCACGTCGTCCGGCGTCGCCGGCGCCTGCCGGCCGGAAAGCTCGTTGAACAGGGAGAGGTCGGACTCGCGCGTCTGTTCGAGCATGAACGTACGCATCGGTCCGGCTGCGCGATCGAGCGCCTCGGCGCCGCCGATCTCGTCGGCAAGATAGGGCGCCGCCGCCTCGCGGTAGACGGTGTCGAGCACCGGCATCATGATGAAGAACGTCATGAACAGCGCCAGGCCCACCAGGATCTGGTTGGAAGGCGTCTGCGCGGTACCGAGCGCCTGGCGCAGAATCGCGAGCACGATGACGATGCGGGTGAACGAAGTCATCGCGAGCAGCAGCGCCGGCAGCAACGACAGCGCCGTCATCAGCACCAGCACCTGCAACGTCACCGACCAGGTCTGCGTACCGTCGCCGTCCGTGGTGACCGAGAAGGCGTCGAGCCCGCCGATCGCGGCCGCGGGCAGGGCGCAGCCGAGCAGCAGCAGCGCGAGCAGCGCGCGCTGCGCCCAGCCGCCGGCGCCGCGCGCGCTCGCGCCCTGGCCCGCGCGAGCGGCCATCAGTCCTGCTCCGCCGCGGCGGCGAGGGCCGCGTCGAACGAGGCCGGCGCGGCGCCCGCCTCGAAGCTGGCGAGGGTCTGGATGCGGCCCGGGCACATGCCGAGCAGCACGCGCCTGTCATCGACCTCGATGAGCAGCAGCTTCTCGCGTGCCCCGACCGCGAGGCCCTCGACGATGCGGATATGACCACGGCCCTGCGGGCGGAAACCCTGCAGGCGCCGCGCGCCCCAGGTCGCCGCGGCAATCAGCACGAGCACGATCGCGAGACCCGCGAAGACCTGCAGGGCCTGGCCGGCGCCCGGCACGCTGCCCTCTCCGAGGGCGTGCGCGGGTGCCGCGCTCACGGCGGCCGACACGGTAGCGAGGCGGCGTAGCATGTTCATCTCAGGCCAGCTTGCGCACGCGTTCCTGGGCACTGACGACGTCGGTCAGGCGGATACCGAACTTCTCGTTGACCACCACGACCTCGCCGTGCGCGATGAGCGTGCCGTTGATCAGCACGTCCAGCGGTTCGCCGGCGAGACGATCGAGTTCGACCACCGAGCCCTGGTTGAACTGCAGCAGGTTGCGAATGCTGACCTCGGTCGTGCCGATCTCCACGGCCAGCGTGACCGGGATGTCGAGGATGTTGTCGAGCGAACCGGTCTGCCCGGCGACGGCCTCGGCAGTCAGGTTCTGCATCGCGGCCGCCGCGACGTCCCCGCCGGACTCCGCCTCGGCCTGCTCGGCCATGGCGGCAGCCCAATCGTCCTCGGCGACGCTGTCGGTGGTATCGGTATCGCTCATTTGATGACTCCCTGGGGTAGGCTTGAGGGGGACAACTCGCTGTGACGGATGGTCTCCGCGACCTTCAGCGCCGCGCGGCCGCGCGAAGCGCCGTAGACACCGCGGAAGACGGGCACCTCGTTGACGCGTGCGGTAACGAGCTGCGGCATTTCGATGGGAAAGATGTCGCCCGGCTGCATGTTGACGATGTCGCCGAGGGTGACGCGCGCGTGCGTCAGCGTCGCCTTGAGGTTGACCGGCGCGCCCTGGATCTCCTCGCGCAGGATCTGGCTCCAGCGTTCGTCCTTCTCCGACACGTCGCTCTGCACGCCGGCGTCGAGGAGTTCGCGAATCGGCTCGATCATCGCGTACGGCAGGGTCACGTGCATGTAACCGGAGCCGGCCTCGAGGTCGATGTGGAACGTGGAGACCACGACCACCTCGCTGGGCGTGACGATGTTGGCGAACTGCGGGTTCACTTCGGAGTTGATGTAGTTGAACTCCACCCCGAGCACCGGCTCCCAGGCTTCGGCCAGGTCGTTGAAGATGATGTCGAGAAAGCGCCGCACGATGCGCATCTCGGTGACCGTGAAATCACGACCCTCGATCTTGTTGTAGAAGCGGCCTTCACCACCGAAGAAACAATCGACCAGCGAGAACACCAGCTTCGGATTGCAGACGATGAGACCAGAGCCCTTGAGCGGGCGCATCTGGAAGATGTTGAGGTTCGACGGCATCAGGAGCGTGTGCACGTACTCGCCGAACTTCGACATCTGCACGCCTTCGACGGAAATCACCGGGGAACGGCGCAGCATGTTGAACAGGCTCTGGCGCAGGTTGCGCGCGAGGCGTTCGTTGATCATCTCCAGCGTGGGCATACGCCCACGCACGATGCGATCCTGGCTGGTGAAGTCGTACTGACGAGCGTCCCCGCTATCGAGGCCCTCGTCCATCTCCGTCTCGACTTCACCGGAATCGACGCCTGACAGGAGTGCGTCGATCTCGTCTTGCGAGAGCAGGTCGGTATTCGACATCTCGTTGGGCTCCCGCGCGCGCTCAATGCATGACGAAGTTGGAGAAGTAGAGGTCTTCCACGCCGGGCTTGCCGATCTCGGCTTCGAGCACCGTCTGCACCTCGACCAGCGCCTGCTGGCGCAGCGCTTCCTTGCCTTCGTTGGGAATGAGGTCTTCGTAGATCTGACGGCTCAGCAGCAGCACGAGGTTGTTGCGGATGGCCGGCATATGGCGGGTGACCGCCTCTTCGACGTCGGTATCGCGGGTGGACACCGCCATCTCCGCCTTGAGGAACTTGGTGCGGTTGTTGCGATCGCGGAAGTTGATGACGAACTCGGGCTTGAGATCGATGTACACGGCTTCGGCCGGCTTCTCTTCCTCCGCCGCCGCGGCCTCGGCCGCGGCTTCGTCGTCGCCGCCCATCATCAACATCGCACCGACACCGCCGCCGACGAGCAGCAGCGCAGCCAGTGCGCCAATGATGATGATTTTCTTCTTCTTGCCGCCGGCGGCTGCCGCGTCCTTGTCGTCGTCTGCCATGAAAGCGCTCCTGAAAACTGTCGCAAGCGACGTTTTGCAAAGCGCGTGCCAGGGACAAGAACCTGGATTTCAGTGACTTAGGCTTCGCCGGCCGGGATTCGCGGCGGGTTATTGACGGCCCTCGCGCCCAAGCGCGGCGGCACCGTGCCAGCTTTCCGACAGCAAGCCGGCAGCAGGGCCGGTCAGGGGCAGGCGAGGCATGGCGCGGCGGCACCGGGTACCGCCGCGGATCCGATCATGATCAGACGAAGGCGTCGACGAGGCCGAGTCGAACCATGCGCAGCGGTTGTGCCTCTTCCGTGGCGGCGTTGTCACCGCCGAACGCGGATAGCGCCGGCGCCTCGCTGCCGGATTCGTCGCGCGCCTGGGCCTGGCGCTCGGGCATTTCACTGTAGACGCCGGCATCACCGAGCGCGATGCCGCTGTCGGCAAAGGCCGCGCGCAGCCGTGGCAGCGCTTCTTCCAGCGCTTCACGCGTCGCCGCCTGCGTCGCGACGAGCTGAATCGTCGCCTCGTCACCGACCACGCTGACCCGCACTTCGACCGGACCGAGCTCGGGCGGGTTGACCGCGAGCCGTGCGTGCTGCGCGTTCTGGCCCAGCATCACCGCGACCTGCTGGTTGAGGCGCTCGGCGAACAGGCCGGGCTCATGGACGGGTAACGCTGCCGGCTTGCCGTTGAAGGACTGGGCGAGCTGCAGGTTGTCGACGAACTTCTGCACGGTGTTGACCGCCGGTCCCTGGTCCGTGCCGGACGCGGCGAGTTCGGCCGCGGCGTCGGCGGCGCCCGGGCCCTGCTCACCGGCCAGCGCACTCAGCACGGGCGCGAGTTCCGGCCCGCCCCTGGCCAGCGCCAGGGCGGGCGGGGCCATGCTCCGCGTCTCGCGCGCCGCGAGGGGCGCCTCGCGCGGCGCGAGGGCCTCGCGCACGGCCGCCTCGAGCTGCTCGGCCGGCAGGTCCACGACATCGGCCGCGCCGTCTTGCTCAGCCGCCCGTGCCACGGCCACCGCCAGCATCGCGGCGGGATCCGCATCCATCGCCGCCACGGGGCGGGGCATCGCGGCCGCGGGCGCCATGGCGGCAAGCGCTTGCCGCTCGACCGGCAAGTGGCCGATGGCCGCCGCCGTTTGCGTGGGCGCCGCACCCACGGGGGTCTCGATACCGCCAGGCTGCGTCATGCTCTGTGCGAGCAGGGCCGCCACGAAGGCGCCGAGTTCGGCCGCGTCGGCCTGCGACGGCACCTGCGACGCGGACTTGAACGTCGTACCGGTCATGCCTTCAGCCACCTGCGCGGCGATAGGATTGAATGCTTGCATCGTCGTCTCCACGGGGTTCACGGCGGCTCGCGGCCGCGCCTGCGCAGGAATCAGCAAAAGCCGTGCCAGCGAACGGAACCGGGCAAGCCAAAGCCGTTCGCGCGGCATGCCCGCCAGCCGGCCTGCGGCCCGCCGCCAGGGGCGGCGGCATCTGCGCGGCACGTGGCAGCCGTATACACTGCGCGTCGCGCACCTCCCGCTCGTCCGCGCCCCGATACCACCTGTTGCCGGAGACCGCCCATGACGACCCGCTCGCCCTCGCCTTTCAGCGCCTCGACGACGCAGCGCGTGCTCGTCACCGGCGGCGCCGGTTTTCTCGGCTCGCACCTGTGCGAAGCACTGCTGGCTCGCGGCCACGACGTGCTCTGCGTCGACAACTTCTACACCGGCAGCAAGGCCAACGTCGTGCACCTGTTCGCCGACCCGATGTTCGAGCTGATGCGCCACGACATCACGTTCCCGCTCTACGTCGAAGCCGACGTGATCTACAACCTCGCCTGCCCCGCCTCGCCCATTCATTACCAGTTCGACCCGGTGCAGACGACCAAGACCAGCGTGCACGGGGCGATCAACATGCTGGGACTGGCCAAGCGCATCAAGGCGCGCATCCTGCAGGCCTCGACCAGCGAGGTCTACGGCGACCCGGAAATCCATCCGCAACCGGAGGATTACTGGGGCCACTGCAACCCGGTCGGGCCGCGTGCCTGCTACGACGAAGGCAAGCGTTGCGCGGAAACCCTGTTCTTCGACTACCACCGTCAACACGGCCTGGAGATCAAGGTCGCGCGCATCTTCAACACCTACGGGCCGCGCATGCATCCCAACGACGGCCGGGTCGTTTCCAACTTCATCGTGCAGGCGCTGCACAACGCGCCGATCACGCTCTACGGCGATGGCCGCCAGACGCGCTCGTTCTGCTACGTCGACGACCTCGTCGCCGGCCTGGTCGCGCTGATGGAGTCGCCGGCCGGGTTCACCGGTCCGGTCAACCTAGGCAACCCCGACGAGTTCACCATCCGCGAACTCGCCGAACTCGTCATCGAGCTGACCGGTTCGCGCTCGCAGCTCTGCTTCGAGCCGCTGCCGACCGACGATCCGCGCCAGCGCCAGCCCGACATCTCGCTGGCGCGCGCCGAACTCGGCTGGGCGCCGTCGGTCGCCCTGCGCGAAGGCCTGGCGCGCACGATTGCCTACTTCGACCGTACGCTCAGCACCGCGACCGACCCGGCACCAGCACCCTAGCCGCGCCCTACAACGGCCAGACGAACAGCAGCGCCGGCACCGCGATGGCGACGACCAGCGCCTCCAGCGGCAAGCCGAGGCGCCAGTAATCGCCGAAGTGGAAACCGCCGGGGCCGAGGATGAGGGTGTTGTTCTGGTGCCCTATGGGCGTCAGGAAGGCGCACGAAGCGCCGATGGCGACCGCCATCAGGTAGGTATCCGGATTGGCGCCGAATGCCGCTGCCGTGCCCAGCGCGATCGGACACATCACCGCCGCCGTCGCGACGTTGTTCATGACGTCGGAGAGCATCATCGTGACCACCAGCACGACGCCCAGCGCGACGACCATGTGACCGCCCGCGACATGCGTGATGAGCAGCCCGGCGAGCAGCTCGGCGGCGCCGCTGGTCTCCATCGCATCCGCGACCGGCATCAGCGCGCCCAGCAAAACGACCACCGGCCAGTCGACCGCCGCGTAGACTTCGCGTTTCGCGATCGTGCCGAAGACCATCGAGGCGAGCACGCCGAGCGCGAAGGCGATCGCCGCCGGCAGCAGGCCGAACGCGGCGCCGGCGACCGCCGCACCCATGATGCCGGCAGCGAGACCGGCGCGCCGTCGATCGGGGATGCGCAGCTCGCGCGCCGCCAGCGGCACGCAGCCGAAGTCGGCGGCGAACTCGCTCACCACCTCGGGCGCGCCCTGCATCAGCAGCACGTCGCCGGGCATCAGCCGCAGGGAACGCAGGCGCACCCGCGCGCTGCTGCCCTCGCGTGAGACGGCCAGCAGGTTGAGGCCGTAGCGCGTGCGCAGGGCGAGGTCGCGCGCGGTGCGCCCGGCCAGCGGCGACTCCGGTCTGACCACGAGTTCGCGCAGGCCAATCTCCTCGAACTCGGCACGCGCGGCGCGCCGCTCCCGGGCCGAATCCGCCGCGTCCGCCGCCGCCTCGTCCTCGCGTGCGCCTGCCGCGTTCCCGTTACCCGTCTCCCCGCCCGCGTTGGCCTGGGCCGACTCCTCGAGAACCAGGCCCAGGCGCGACAGGGCATCCGTGAGCGCATCCACTTCGGCTTCGAGGACGAGGATGTCGTCGGCCATCACGCGGCGTCCGGCCTGCGGTGCGACCATGCGCACTTCGTTACGCACCAGGCCGACGACCTGCGCGCCGGCCTCGTCGAGTGCGCTCTCGATCTCGCGCAGCGCCATGCCCTCGGCACCACTGCCGACCGGCACGCGCGCCTCGGTCAGGTAGGCGCCGGTTTCGAACGCGCTCGCATCCTGGCGCTGGCGCGCCGGCACCAGGCGCGGCCCGAGCAGCACGATGAAGATGCCCCCGGCGAGCGCCACGGCGACGCCGACCGGCGTGAAATCGAACATCGCGAACGAGCTGCCGCTGGTCTCGGCGCGGAAGCCGGCAACGATGAGGTTGGGCGGGGTGCCGATCATCGTCGTCATGCCGCCGAGGATCGTGCCGAAGGCGAGTGGCATGAGCAGCCGCCCGGGCGGAACCTCGAGCCGGGCGGCGACCTGCAGCGCCACCGGCATCAACAAGGCCATTGCACCGACGTTGTTCATGAAGCCGGACAGCGCTGCGCCGAGCGCGACGAGCGCGGCGAGGCTGGGCAGGAGGCCCGCGCTCGCGGGCACCACGTGGCGGGTCAGCGCATCGACCGCACCGGAGGCCTGCAGGGCACGACTGAGCACCAGCACGCTGGCCACGGTGACCACCGCCGGGTGCGCGAACCCGGCGAAGGCCGCGCCGGGCGCGACCAGGCCGCCGAGCACGCAGGCGAGCAGCGCCGCCATCGCGACCATGTCATGCCGCCAGCGCCCCCACAGGAACATCGCGACGGTCACGCCGAGGATCAGCAGCAGCAGGAGTTGCGCGTTGGTCACGCCCGGATTGCCGTACGTCGCGAAAAGGCCGGTCCTCATGATAGCGCCCGGCCCGGCGTTCTCCGATCCCGCGATGGAACTTCCGAGCACGCGGGCTCGAACCACGAGCTCCCGTTGTGCGCATTCGCCAGACAGCGCCTTTCGAACATTACGAAATCGTAATGAACACGCTCCGCGACAGGTGAGAGGCGCGGCGCGGCGGTACAGACCGCCCCCGCGCAGAGGAACGGGACGCCTCGGTGCGCAGGCCGACGCGGTCATCGCGCGATCGCGCTCCGTGCGGGTCGGAACTATTCCGATCGCGATCAATCCCAGGAGCCCGAACACGTTCCATCGGGGCCTTCGGAATGATGAGGAACGTGCCATCGGCGCATCGCCGCACACGGCCTGCGCAACGTCAAAACATGGAGAGAGAAAGAAAGAATGAACAAGAGCACGATACTCGCGGCGGCGCTCGCCGCCACGTTCAGCGGAGCAGCCAGCGCGGAGGGTTTCTACCTGCGCGGTTTCGGGGGCTACAGCGCGCTGGACGATCTCGAGTTCAGTACCGGTCTCGGCCGTATCAACAGCGACATGGACGGCGGCTTCAACCTCGGCGGCGCTGCCGGCCTCGAGACCGATCTGCTCAAGCGCGTGTTCCCTTCCGACCACCTCGGTTCGCGCGTCGAAGTGGAGTACAGCTACCGCGAGAATGACGTCGAGTCCCACCGCCTCGGCGGTGCACGTCTCGCGCCGAGCACAGGCAGCTTCGATGCACACACGGTGATGGGTAACTTCCTCGTCGATTTCAACAAGCAGAGCCCGCTGACGTTCTACGCCGGCGGCGGCATCGGCGTCGCCTTCGTCAACCTGGACAACTTCTCCGGCGCCGGCACCAACGTGTTCGACGATGACGACACGACGTTCGCCTACCAGGGCATCGCCGGCGTGGAGTACAAGATCGACACCAACTGGTCGGTGTTCGGCGAGTACCGCTACCTCGGCATGACCGACCCCGAGGTCACCCTGTTCCCGGGCGCCGGCGGCGCCACGCGCGACATCAGTGTCGACACCCACAACGTCGGCGGCGGCATTCGCTACCGCTTCTGAGCCACCCCGGGGCGGCGTCGCGCGACGCCGCCCCGCATCCACGGCCCGCCCGGCTTCGCGCGCCGCGGACTACTCGATCGGTCCGGTGCCGCGCGGACGGTCGTCCTGCTCGCGCTGCTCGCGCCCGGCCTCGTCGCGCCCTTCGCGGCGCCGCGCATCCTGCAGCACGCCGCTCAGCGCATCGACGCGGCGCGCCTCGCGCTGCCAGCGCAGGACATCCTGTTCACGACGCGCGGCGCATTCGCGCGACTGCTGGTCCAGCGCGTCGATGGTGCGATCGATCTGCTCGATGAAACGGCGCGCCTCGCGCAGCTTGGCCGCGCTGACAGCGCCCGTTCCCTGGTTCAGCGCGTTGGCATACTCGCGCTGGTAGTTCTCGAACTGGGCCAGGCGCGCGCGGCTCTCCTCGTGCTGGCGCTGCGACTGCGCCAGCTGCTGCGAGGCCTGGCGGCGTGCCGCATCGGCCAGGGCGACGATCCGTTCCATGCGTTTGCTGCGGGTCATGGGCTCTGCGTTCCGGCATTGGCGCGCGGCGCGGTGACTTCGCTCAACGCGCCGGTTGCGCTCTGGAAGTCGACGGCCTCGCGCATGTCCTGGTTGAGGAAGCCGAGCAGCGCCGGGCGCAGCTCGACGGCGCGGTCGAGCTCGGGATTGGCCCCGCGCTGGTAGGCACCGACATTGAACAGGTCGGCGTTCTGTTCGTAGAGCGAGTAGTAGTGGCGCAAGGTCTTGGCCGCCTTCTGATGCTCGCTGCTCGTGATCTGCGACATCACGCGGCTGATCGAGGCCTCGACGTCGATGGCCGGGTACTGGCCGCGCTCGGCAAGCCGGCGCGAAAGAACGATGTGGCCGTCGAGGATCGCGCGGGCCGCGTCGGCGACCGGGTCATTGGGATCGTCGGCCTCGGTCAACACCGTGTAGAAGGCGGTGATCGAACCGTGCCCGTTGATACCGGTACCGGCGCGCTCGACGAGCTGCGGCAGGCGCGCGAACACCGACGGCGGGAAGCCGCGGGTCGCGGGCGGTTCACCGATGGTCAGGGCGATCTCGCGCTGGGCCTGTGCGTAGCGCGTGAGCGAATCCATCAGCAGCAACACGTGGCGCCCGGTGTCGCGGAAGTATTCCGCGATCGAGGTCGCCATGGCGGCGCCGTGCATGCGCATCAGCGGCGGGTTGTCGGCCGGCGTCGCGACCACGACCGAGCGGCCGAGGCCCTCGGGGCCGAGGATCTCGTCGATGAACTCCTTGACCTCGCGGCCGCGTTCGCCCACCAGTCCGACGACGATGACGTCGGCGTCGGTAAAGCGCGTCATCATGCCGAGCAACACGCTCTTGCCGACGCCGCTCGGCGCGAACAGGCCGAGGCGCTGGCCGCGGCCGACGCTGAACAGCGCGTTGATCGAGCGCACCCCGACGTCGAGCGGCTCGCTGATCGGCGTGCGCCGCAGCGGGTTGATGGGTTCGCCGTTGAGCGGGCGGCGTTGGTCGAGACGCAGCGGGCCGCGATCGTCCAGCGGGCGTCCCGCGCCGTCGATGACACGTCCGAGCAGAGCCTCGCCGACGGCGACGTCGCCGGCACCGCCGATCGGGATGACGCGCGCGTTCGGCGCGAGCCCGCGCGGCGTGCCGGTCGGCATGAGGAACAGGCGGTCGCCGGCGAAGCCGACCACCTCCGCATCGATGTCCCCGCCGGCGGGATTGAACACCCGGCAGCGATCGCCGATGGCGGCCTGGCAGCCGACCGCTTCCAGCGTCAGGCCGACCATGCGTGAGAGCTTGCCCTCGACGAGCACCGGCGGCGGCTCCGCGAGGCGCTCGAAGTAGGTCTGCATGCCGGCCACCCATTGGCGCGGCCCGTGTCGTTGTTCGTGCATCGCGTCAGGGTCCCTGATGTCGTTCACCCGCGAACGAGCGCGAACCACGCCGGGCGTGTCCGCCGCCCGGCCCCGCATCACGCTCGGGGCGCGATCCCCGGCTCACGCCTGCTGGCCCCGGTCGGGCTCGCGCTCGCCGCCGAACATCTTCGAGGCGATCTGGGCGAGCCGCGTCTCGACCGAGGCGTCGATCCGCGAGGTCTCGGTCTCCACCACGCAGCCACCGCGCGTCACCAGCGGGTCGGGCTCCAG
>JAUIFX010000091.1 GCA_030429865.1 Gammaproteobacteria bacterium
TCGTACGCGCGGCTTTCCGTGGCCCGCGCGCGCCGGGCCTGCCCGCAGTCCGCACACGCCCTTGAAGCGATGAGCCGTGGCGTCCACCATGACGACCGTGGCGAGGCTTGCGTCGCGGGCCGGCGCGGCCGGCCGGGCAAGGGTTGCCGGCGCCGAACCGGCATGCCCTCCACGGCGCCCCCGGGGCATCGCCCGTCGGTCGAGGATCGCCGTTCCAGGCCCCTCGTTCGTGAAACAGGCGATGCCAACGAACCCGAACAGGCTACGAAAGCCCTGACAACGCTTGAATCGCCGAACCGATGACAACACGACGACGCGTTTGATTTTCCGAGGAGGAACCGCACGATGCCCCTGACCGCCAGCGACGTCACCCTGGTCCGCAACGCCATCCACAATCCTGCCGATCCGCGTCATTTCATGCGGGTCACGCCGTTCGAGCGGCTCGCCGTGGCACGCATCGGAAAAACGGAACTCGCGCGCAGCGGGACAGCGAGCCAGGTCAGGGAAGTCGGCTACGACATCTATGACCCGGTCATCTACTTTCCTCGAGCTGATGTCGACATGACCCGCCTGCGTCAGAACGAGCGGACCACGCACTGTCCGCTCAAAGGCGACACGGCCTACTTCGATGCCGTCGTCGGCGACCAGGTCATCGAGAACGCCGCGTGGTCCTACGTCGACGTCATCGATGCGGCGGCGGTGCTTCGCGACCTGGTCGCGTTCGATACCCGCCTGGTCAGCGTCGTCGAAGAAAGCGCCTGAGGCACGGCGCTCAGCCGGTCGCGCTCCCTGCCGCGGCGAGGCGCCGCGTGAGCCAGCGAAAGCGTGCGAGCAGGAACACGCCGGCGGTGCACAGCGCGATCGCCAGGCCGAGCCATATGCCGTGCGCACCGAGGCCACCGACCATGCCCAACAGCCACGCCAGGCCGAAGCCGATGCCCCAGTAATTGAGCGCGTTGATCAGCAGCGGCACGCGGGTATCCTTCAGACCGCGCAGGGCGAACGCGACGGCCACCTGTACGCCGTCGCCGATCTGCAGGAAAGCGGCTATGCGGAACAGGGTCGTCGCCAACAACGCGACCGCGGCCTCGTCGGCATAGGTTCGTGCGATCTCCGCCGCCCAGAACCAGGTGACGCTGGCGAAACCGAGCGCCAGCACACCGCACAGCGCGACGCCGGTGTAGCCGATACGTCGCGCCGCCGCCCAATCGCCCCGCCCGGCGGCCTGGCCGACACACACGGTCAGCGCCATGCCGAACCCCAGCGGCACCATGAAGACCAGTCCGGAGTAGTTCAGTACCACCTGGTGTGCCGCCACGGCCACGGTGCCGATGGCGCCCATCAGGAGGGCGACCGTGGTGAACAGCCCGGATTGCAGGAAGAGCGAAACGCCGATCGGAACACCCAGCACCAGCAGGCGTCGCAGCGTCGGCCAGTCCGGCGCGGCGGGGGCCTCGCGCAGTCCGAAGGCGCGGTAGTGGCGCGAACGCCCTGTGTACAAGGCGAGCAGCACGAACATGATCCAGAAGGCGATACCGTTGCCGAGCCCGCAGCCCACCGCACCCAGCGGCGCGGCGCCGAAGTGTCCGAACATGAACGTGTAATTGAGCGCCACGTTGATGGGCAGGATGACGGCCATGATGACCATCATCGGCACCGTGCGGCCGACGCCTTCGCTCATCTGTTTCAGCGCGTGGTAGCAGTAGGCACCGACGACGCCGAAACTGAGCGCATCGAGATAACCCTGCGCAAGCACGATGACGACGGCATCGACCCCGATGCGCTCGAGCACGGGGCTCACGCCGCGCATCGCGATGACGATCGGCACCGACACGAGCAATGCCAGCCAGGTCCCCTGCACGGTATCGCGTCCAATCGCCTCGTGCCTGCCGGCACCGTAATGCTGCGCGACGGTCGGGCCGAGCGCCATGATGGTGCCGAGGCCGAGCAGGTAGAGCGCGATCCACACGCCCGATCCGATCGCGACGGCCGCGAGCTGTGTCGCGCCGAGTGTTGCCGCCATCAAGGTATCGGCGACAGCGACGCCGATGCTGCAAAGGTTGGTCAGGATCAGCGGCGCGCCGACCGCGGCGATCGCGCGCAGGTCCTGCCGGCACAGGCTCGCTCTCGACATGCGCTCGGGCTTCGTCGGCGGCGCTGGCGGCGCGGTTGCCGCGACGCCGCCTTCAGGCCGCGCTGTCGATGGCCGGCACGGCCGCCAGCAGGCGTTGCGTGTATTCGTGCGCCGGCGCGTGCAAGACTTGCTCGACCTCGCCGTACTCGACGAGCTCGCCGCGGTACATCACTGCGACGCGATGCGCGAGGTAGGCGACCACACCAATGTTGTGGGTGACAAACAGGTAGGTCAGGCCGAGCCGCTCCTGCAGGTCACGCAGCAGCTCGAGGATCTGCGCCTGCACCGAGACGTCGAGCGCGCTGGTCGGCTCGTCGCAGACGATAAGCCTCGGCTCCACCGCGAGCGCGCGCGCGATGCAGATGCGCTGGCGCTGGCCGCCGGAGAATTCGTGCGGGTAGCGCTGGGCATGCGCCGCGTCGAGACCGACCTGCCCGAGCAGCTCGGCGACACGCGCGTCGCGTGCGGCGCGGCTGCTGCCTATGCCCTGGGCGATCATGCCCTCCTTGATGATGTCACCGACCATCATGCGCGGGTTCATCGAGGAATACGGATCCTGGAACACGATCTGCAACTCGGCCCGGTAGCGACGCAAGGTCGCGGCATCCAGTGAACCGAGTTCCACGCCCTTGTAACGAACCGCGCCGGCGTGGACGTCGAGCAATTGCAGGATGCCCTTGCCCATCGTCGTCTTGCCCGACCCGGATTCGCCGACCACCGCCAGCGTCCGTCCCGCCTCGATGTCGAGGCTGATGCCGTCGACGGCCTTCACGTGACCGACCGTCCGCTTGAACACGCCTTTCTTGATCGGGAACCAGACCTTCAGGTCGCGCACCGACAGCATCACTTCGCCGCCGCCGGGTTGCGGTGCATGCCCTTCGCGGACGCGCTTCTCCCAACTCGGCAGCGCCGCGAAGAGTTCGCGCGAGTAGGGATGCTTCGGCGCGCGGTAGAACGCCTCGCGCGTGCCGGTTTCGACCACCTTGCCCTGCTTCATCACGATGAGGCGATCGGCGATCTGGTGCGCCACCGCGAGGTCGTGGGTAATGAACAGGATGCCCATGTCACGTTCGCGCTGGATACGCCGGATGAGGTCGAGCACCTGGGCCTGGATCGTGACATCGAGGGCGGTCGTGGGCTCGTCGGCGATCAGGAGCCTGGGATCGGCGGCGAGTGCGATGGCAATCATCACGCGCTGTTTCATACCGCCGGAGAACTGGTGCGGGTATTCCCTGCAGCGGCGCGCGGCGTCCTCGATACCGACCGCCTCGAGCAGTTCGATCACGCGTCGTTCGAGCGCGGCGCCGCGCAGACGCTTGTGGCGTACCAGGGTCTCGCCGATCTGCGCACCGATCGTCATCACCGGATTGAGCGAGGACTGCGGTTCCTGGAAGACCATGCCGATGGCCGCGCCGCGGATATCCCGCATACGCGCTTCCGGCAGGCGGAACAGGTCCTCGCCGGCGAGCCTGACCGTGCCGCCCGCGATACGCGCGACCGGCGGCAACAGGCGCGCACAGGCCAGCGCCGAGATCGACTTGCCGGAACCGGACTCGCCGACCAGCACCACGGTCTCGCCCGCGGCGACATCGAAGCTGACGCCGTCGACCGCCTTGATGAGATTCTCGTCGCCGCCGAAGTGCACTGCCAGGTCGCGCACTTCGAGCAACGTTGCGCCACGTGCCGCGCCGCTCACGATGTGCGCTCCAGCAACTGCCAGCCTTCGTCGGGGGCGAATCGATCACCGTAGCGCCCCTCGAGCTGGCGCAAGCGGCCGAGGGTTTCGGGCACTCCGCGATCGCGCGCGTAGTTGAGCGGGCCGCCGCGAAACGGCGCGAAACCGGTCGCGAAGACCATGCCGACGTCGACCAGGTCGGCATCGGCGACGACGCCGTCGCGCAGGCAGGCGACCGCCTCGTTGAGCAGCCGCAGCAGCATGCGGTCGCGGATGTCGGCCGGTGCCAGCGGACTGTCGCCAGCTTTCCGGCGCACCGGCTTGCCTTTCGCATACGTGTAGAAGCCCGCCCCGGTCTTGTGACCGAGACGACGCTGCTCGACGTGCCGGCGCAGCACCGCCGGGACCTCGCCGCCGAAGGCGCCGGCGAGGATCTCGCCGACATGGAGGCAGATGTCCAGGCCCACGGTGTCGGCCATCTCGAGCGGGCCCATGGCCATGCCGAACTGTCGCGCGGCGCCGTCGATGGCATCGATCGGCACGCCTTCGTCCAGCATGACCATCGCTTCCTGCAGGTAAGGCGAGAGCACGCGGTTGACCAGAAAGCCCGGCGCGCTCGCGGTCGGCAGCGGCAGGCGATCGATGGCGGTCACGAAACCGAGCGCGCGCGCGGTCGCGGCCGCCGCGGTGGTTTCATCGCCGATCACTTCCACGATCTGCATACGGGAAACGGGATTGAAGAAATGCACGCCGACCAGGCGTGACGGGTTTTCCAGCGCACCGGCGATATCGGCGAGCTGGATACTCGACGTGTTGGTCGCGAGCAGCGCGTCCGGCCGTGCACGCGCTTCGAGATCGCGAAACAGCGCACGCTTGGCCTCGACGTCCTCGACGATCGCCTCGATGATGACGTCGGCGCGCGCGATACCGTTGCCCGCCAGGTCCATCACGAGGCGGTCGCCGACAGCGAGCCGCGCGGCACGGTCGCGCACGCGCTTGTCGAACAGCGCCGCAGCGCGCTTGAATGCGCCGCCCATGTACTCGGGTGCACGGTCCTGCAGCGTCACCTGCATGCCACGCAGCGCGCACCAGGCCGCAATGTCACCGCCCATGGTGCCCGCGCCGACCACGTGCACGCGCCGCGGCGCAGCGCCGTCGCCGCGCCCGAGCCCCTTGAGGCGCTCCTGCAGCTTGAACAGGCGTACCAGGTTACGGCTGGTCGGCGTGGTCAGCAGGGTCGCGATGGAGTGCGCCTCGGCACGCAGCATCGCGCGTTCGTCGCCGCCGTGTTCGCGCCACAGGTCGATCAGCGCGTACGGTGCCGGGTAGTGCTGCTTGCTCGCACGCTTGGCTACCTCGCGACGCATGGCGAACGCGGCCAGTGGCCGCACGAGGCGTTGCGAGGTGGCTCGCGCCTGCCAGCCCGCCTCGCGCGCCGGCCGCCAGTCACTGGCGAAATGGCGTGCGGCGGCATCGAGATGCCGCGCCGGCACGGCGCGATCGACGAGACCGAGACGCTGCGCGCGGCGTGCATCGATGGTGCGGCCGGTGAGCATGAGGTCGAGCGCCGCGAGCGCACCGCAGTAGCGTACGGCGCGCACGGTACCGCCGAACCCCGGGTGGATGCCGAGCAGGATCTCGGGAAAGCCGAGCCGCGTGCCGTCATCGGCAGCGGCGACGACATGCCGGCAGGCCAGCGCGAGTTCCAGGCCGCCGCCGAGGCAGAAACCGTGTACGCGGGCGACCGTCGGCATGTCGAGTCGCTCGAGGCGCTCGAACAGCGCGTGCACCGTCATGACCTGGCGCGCCGTCTCGTCGGCATCGCGCATGTGGTCGAACTCGCGGATGTCCGCGCCGGCGGCGAAACCGCTCGCCTTGGCCGAAGTCACGACCAGGCCGCGCCCGGCATTCGCGACAACGCCCTCGAGCGCCCGCCCGAGTTCCTCGAGTACCACCGAGGACAAGGTATTGGTCGTGCTGTCGGCGCAGTCCAGGGTCAGCCAGAGCAGGCCTTCGCCGTCACGCTCGAGGCGCCAGTTGTGGACATCCGCCAGGGCGATCGGCTCCCGCTGTTCGCTTGCCGTCATCTCGGTCTCCGCGTTCATGACCGTTCGAGCAGCATCGCGCCGCCCTGCCCGCCGCCGATACAGATCGCCGCCACCCCGCGCCTGGCGTCGCGCTGCCTGAGTACCTCGAGCAGGTGCAGCACGATCCGCGCACCGCTCGAGCCGACCGGGTGCCCGAGGGCGATGGCGCCGCCGTCGACGTTGAGGCGCTCCTGGTCGATTTCGCCCATCGCGTTGCGCAGCCGGAGCTCTTCGCGGCAATAGACGGGATCGGCGAACGCGCGCAGGCAGGCCAGTACCTGCCCGGCAAAAGCCTCGTTGATCTCCCAGTAGTCGATCTTGTCGAGACCGAGGCGCTTGCGCTTGAGCAGCGGCACGGCGGCGTGCACCGGGCCGAAGCCCATCTGTCGCGGATCGAGTCCGGCCCACTGCGTATCGACCAGGCGCCCGAGCACCGGCAGGTCGTGCGCCTTGACCGCGTCTTCGCTGGCCAGCAGCAGCCACGCCGCACCGTCGGTGATCTGGGAGCTGTTGCCCGGCGTCACGTTGCCGAACTCGCGATCGAAGAACGGCTTGAGACGCGCCAGCCGCGCCTCGCTCGAATCCGGACGCACGCCGTCGTCGTGATCGTGCACCTCGCCGCGGGCGTCGATCAGCGGCACCACTTCGCCGAGACGCCCTTCCGCCTGCGCGGCAGCGAGGCGCTGGTGGCTGCGCACGGCGAAAGCGTCCATCTCGGCACGCGTGATGCCGTAACGCCGGCTGATGATTTCCGCCGTCTGCCCCATCGACAGGCCGACCACCGGATCGGTGAGCCCGAGCAGCAGCGCGATGACCGGTTTGAAATGCGCCGGCCGCAGGCGTGCGAGCAGTCGTGCGCGATCGCCGAATGCGCGCGCGCCGGCCCACTCGGCAAGCCAGCGCGTCATGTCGGCGCCGAGCAATACCGGCGCGTGGCTCATGGCCTCGCTGCCGCCGGCCAGCACCAGTTCGGAGCGCCCGCCGGCGATCGCCTGCGCCGCACAGTCGATGGCCTGCATGCCCGTCGCACAGTTGCGCTGCACGGTCCATGCCGGCACCCGGTCGCCGCAGCCGAGCCGCAGCGACACCACGCGGGCGATGTTGGCCTCCTCGGGCCCCGGCATGATGCAGCCGAGGATGACTTCGTCGAGCGCGTCCGGCGCGAACGGCTGGCGCGCGAGCAGGGCCTGCCCGGCGCGCACGGCGAGGTCCGACGGCCGGAACGCCCCGGGGCCGCTACGCGCCTTGAGAAACGGCGTGCGGGCGCCGTCGACGATGTATACCGGGCGCGCCGTCGTGCGGCCGGCGGTGGTTCGGTTCGAACTCGTTGCCATCGATGCAGCTCCGTTTCCAGCGCGCTGTTGGCGGTCGCGACCGCGGCTTCAGCGCACCTCGCGCAGACGCGGGTCGAACGCGTCGCGCACCGCGTCGGCGAACACGTTGGCCGCCAGCACCAGCGTGAACATGAACACGAAAGCGGCCAGCAGCGACCACCATACCACCGGCTCGCGCGCGAGTTCCAACCGCGCGCTGTTGATCATGTTGCCCCACGATTCCATGCTCGGATCGACCCCGATGTCGATGTAGGTGAGCGCCGCCTCGGCCAGCACCAGGCCGCTGAAGTCGAGCACGATGGAAATCATCACGATGTGCATGATGTTGGGGATGATGTGGCGCACGATGATGACCCGGTGCGGCACGCCGAAGGCGCGCGCAGCGCTGATGAAATCGACCTCGCGCAGCTTCAGCGCCTCGCCGCGCAGGTAACGGCACAGTCCCGTCCAGGTGGTGACGCCGAGGATCATGCACAGCGCGAGCAGGCGCAGGTCGGCGCGCGCGGCCAGGCTCGTGTAGCTGGCCTCGTTGCGTGCCATGTAGACCTCGAGCATCAGCGCGGCGGCCGCGATCAGCAGCACGCCCGGAATGGACGACAGCGTGGTATAGAGGTACTGGATGACGTCGTCGACCCAGCCGCGGAAGTAGCCCGCGGCAATGCCGAGCGCGATCGCGAACGGCAACATCACGAGCGTCGTGAGGGTGCCGATGAGCAGCCCGGTGCGCACGCTCTTGAGCGCCTGGTAGAGCACGTCGTTGCCGGTCTTGTCGGTACCGAGCACGTGATAGTAGGGCGCTACCGTGACGCAGACGCCGACCAGCGCCAGGAGCAGGCCCGCGGTAAGCAGCACGACACGCCAGGGCACACGGGTACGTCCCGCGACCACCGCTGCCAGCATGGCGCGCCAACCGCGGGCATCGCGCCGCGCGAGCACGGCGACCAGCACCGTGACCAGCGCCGCCCAGGCGAATCCGGCACCCGCGAGCCCCTGCGCCGTACGCGCGGCCAGGTCCGCGCCCCGGTCGGCCGGGTCGGCAAGGTGCGCGCCGCCGTGCTCGAGCGGCGGATAGCCGCGCCGGGTACTGCCGTCGGCATCGACGATGACTTCCTTGGCGTACGCACGCACCGCGAACGGCGCGGAATAAGTCGTCTCGACGTTCGCGCGCAACGGGGCGACGAGCACGTCGAGCAGGCTCACGATCTCGCTGCTGTAGGCCTGCTCGCCCCCGTTGTCGGCAAGGCGCGGATGGAAATGACACGAATCCAGCACCGCCACCACCAGGTAGGCGGAGAGCACCACCGCGGCGGCCATGCCCAGCGGGCGCTCGGCGACCTGTCGCCACGGTGCGCGCAGATGCTCGCGCCGGGAGGCATAGAAGGCGTAGAACGCGGCCAGCGCCAGCAGCACGAAGAACAGCACGTCGGTCTTGAGGAGTACTACCTGCATCGGTTCAGTCCAGGCGCACCCGCGGGTCGACCAGGGTGTAGGAGATGTCGGTCAGGATGAGGCCGACGATGTAGAGCACCGAGCCGAGGAAGACCATGGCCCGGACGATGGCGAAATCCTGGCTCTGGATGGCCTCGATGGTATAGCTGCCGAGGCCGGGGATACCGAAGAACGCCTCGGTGATGAGGCTGCCGAGAAACAGCGTCGGCAACACCACCACGACCCCGGTCAGGATCGGGATCATGGCGTTACGCAGCACGTGGCCGTAGAGCACGGCTTTCTCCGCCAGGCCTTTCGCGCGCGCCGTGCGCACGTAGTCACGGTTGATCTCCTCGAGGAAGATGGTGCGGTACCAGCGGGTGCCGTGGCCGAGACCGCCGACGACGCCGACGATCACCGGCAGGATGACGAATTTCGCCGCGACGAGACCGCTCTCGAAACCCGAAATCGGCACGAGGCGCAGCAGCTTGCCGATGAGATACTGCCCGCCGATGATGTAGAACAGCCCCGAGATCGACATCATCGCCACGCACAGCACGACGGCCCAGGTGTCGATGTAGGTGCCGCGAAAGAACGCGATGGCGAGCGCAAAGCTGATCGTCAGCAGCAATCCGACCAGGAACACGGGCAGGGTGATGGCGAGACTCGGCCACATACGCTGCGAGATGTCGTAGCCGATATCACGACCGCTGTCCGACTGCCCGAAGTCGAACAGGAACAGGCGCACCGTGTTGCGATAGAAGATGGTGTCGGTGAGGCGATCGGCGCCCTCCCGCGCGGTGTTCCACAGCAGCGGCTTGTCGTAGCCGCGTTCGCTCTTCCATTTCTCGATGGCTGCCGGCGTGACGTGCTTGGTTCCGAGGTGCAGTCGCGCCATGTCGTCGGGAGAATTGACCACGAAGAACAGCACGAACGTGATCACGTTGACGCCGAGGAGGATCGGAATCGCGTAGAGGATGCGCCGGATGACGTAGGCGATCATCGCACCGCCGCCTGCTGCCGCTTGCGATAGGTTCTCCAGGCCGGAATGCCGGAGACCCCGAGTGCCACGACGAGCAGCACGATGGGCCACACGACGGGCTGGTTCCAGCGCTGCCTGAGCGTCGCGCGCAGGCGCGGGTCGATGGTCTTGTACTTGAGCGTGTTGCGCGCCATCAGGTTCGGCTTGGCATTCCCGTACCAGGAATGAAACAGGGTATACGCCGTGGGGTGGAAACCCCACAGCCATGGCGCGTCACGGCGCAGGATGGCGACCATCTCGTCGATCAGCGCCTGGCGCGCGGGCCCGTCCGCCATCGACCGCATCTGCACGAACAGTTCGTCGAAGCGCGCGTTGGCGTAGTTGACGGCGTTCTCGCCGTGGAACTCCGCCTTGCCGTTCGGGCCGTAGAGCAGGAACAGGAAGTTCTCCGGATCGGGGTAGTCGGCATTCCAGCCCCAGCCGAAGATCTGCGCGGTGCCCTTGCGGACTTTCTCCTGGAAGCGGTTGTAGTCGGTCGCGCGGATGACCAGCTGGATACCGAGCTTCTCGAATTGCTTGCGGTACCAGTTGAGCAGCGACTTGCTGCCCGGTCCGGCCGACACGGTCTCGAAGTAGAGCGTCAGCTGCTCGCCGGTGGTCGCGTCACGGCCGTCCGGGTAGCCGGCGTCACGCATCAGCTCACGCGCCTCGGCGAGCGAGCGGCGCACGGCGCGCCCGTTGCGCCATTCGTACACGTAGGGATTGATGCCGTCGGCCCCTTCGACGTGGCCGAAGATACCCGGCGGAATCGGCCCCTGCGCCGGCACCCCGCGACCGTTGGCGAAAATCGAGATGAGTTCTTCGTAATCGACCGCGATCGAGATCGCGCGGCGCAGCAAGCGGGCACGCTCGCTGTCGCCACCGATGACGGGATCGAGCATGTTGAAGCCCATGTAGGAGATCGACGCGGTCACGGCGGTGATGAGTTCGATGCCCTTGTCGGCCATGGTCTCGGTGAGCTGCGCCTCGCCCTGGGCATTGAACTGGATGGCCTGGTCGAAGCTGTCGGCGAGCACGCTGGAGACGTCGTAGTAGCCCTGCAGGAACTTGCTCCACTCGGGAATCGGCTCCTTCTCGAGACTGTAATAGGCGACGTCGATGAACGGCATTTCGCGTCCCGCGTCGGCAAGCAGGCCGGCCTCGGCGTCGCCCGGCATCCCTTCCGCGGGATAGGGTTCGCCACGGAAATTCGGATTGCGCTCGAGCACCATGCGCCGGTTGGGATTGTTCTCGGTGAGCATGTACGGCCCGGTGCCGACCGGGTACCAGTCGAGCGAGATGTTGCGCTCTTTCATGCCCGGCTGCGCGTAGAAGACGTCCGCTTCCCAAGGCACCGGGGCAAAGAACGACATCGCCAGCCAGAAACGGAACTGCGGATACTTCTCGGTAATGCGTATCTCGTAGGTGTGCTCGTCGATGACGCGCGCGCCGGGGAATTCGTACTTGCGCAGATCGATGTACCCGCGGTTGCCGGCTTCGGCAGCACGCAGCCGCTCGCCGAACTCGCCGAGGCCCTTGATGTACTTGCTCATCAGGCCCGCGATCGGCGAGTGCAGCCGGGGGTGTACGAGACGTTTGATCTGGTAGACGTAATCAGCGGCGACGAGTTCGCGCGTACCCTGCTCGGGAAAATCGGCCAGCGTGGCCCGCTCCTCGAGATCGGCCGGGCCGAGATCGTGGTACCGGTAGCTGCCGTCCTCGCGCCTGGCGAACGCGGCATGCGGCTGGTAGAGGATGCCGGGCTTGAGCGTTATGCGGTAGACCGCCTCCGCGACCTGTTCGCGCGGCGCATCGTCCGGCAGCTCGGCACCCGCGGCGTCGTAGTACACCGGTTCGGGCAGGTGCCCGGCAGTCAGCGGAACCAGTTGATAGGGGCGCTTCAGAAAATGGTATTGAACCACCGGCTCGTAGATCTGGCCGTTGAACTTTGCCTCGTTCTCGCTGTACGAGGAGACCGGGTCGAGGTGCTTGGGCCGCTCGGAGAACGAGTCGTAGTGGATCGCGCGGTCGCGATCGGACGACGGGTAGGGACTGTTCCACGGCTCGTCCGAACAGCCCGCGACGAGCAACGTGACGACGGCCAGGAACGCGGCGGCCGGACAAGACCACGAGCACGACGACGGGCGCCGCGACGGCGCGTCGCGCGTCGTTGCGTGTGGCCTCGCCGTCATCGCGCGGGCTCGTTTGCGCAGAGCTTCCGGAATCAGAATTTCCCCGCCTGGAATCGTCAATTGCAAGGTCAGGAGCCGCTGCACGAACTGGCCGGGATTATAAACTCCGGGCGGACGCTGTACACTCTCGGCTCCGCTCCCCGGAGCCGGCAAGCAGCTGTATAGGACACTTTCTCATGGGCATTCTCGAGGGCAAGCGCGCACTCATCGTCGGCGTCGCGAGCAACAAGTCGATCGCCTGGGGCATCGCGCAGGCGATGCGCCGCGAAGGCGCCGAACTCGCATTCACCTACCAGAACGAACGACTGCAATCGCGCGTCGAGGACTTCGCTGCCGAGCTCGGCTCGGAGATCACCATTCCCTGTGACGTCGAGAGCGACGAGCAGATCCAGGCCGTGTTCGAGCACCTCGACGACTACTGGGATCATCTCGATATCCTGGTTCATTCGGTCGCCTTCGCGCCGCGCGAGTCGCTGCAGGGCTCCTACCTCGACAGCGTCACGCGCGACGGGTTCCGCATCGCGCACGAGATCAGTTCCTACAGCTTCGCAGCCCTCGGCAACGCGGCGCGCCCGCTGATGCGCGGCCGTGCCGGCGCCATGCTCACGCTGAGCTATCTCGGCGCGGTGCGCACCATGCCGAGCTACAACGTCATGGGCCTGGCCAAGGCCAGCCTGGAGGCGAACGTACGTTACATGGCCGAAAGCCTGGGCCCGGAAGGCATCCGCGTCAACGGCGTGTCCGCCGGCCCGATCCGCACCCTCGCCGCGTCCGGCGTGAAGGACCTGCGCAAGTTCCTGCAGTACGTCGAAGAGGCCGCTCCCCTGCGGCGCAACGTGACCATCGAGGAGGTCGGCAACGTCGCCGCCTTCCTGTGCTCGGACATGGCTTCCGCCGTCACCGGCGAGATCACCTACTGCGACTGCGGCTTCAACATCATGGGTATGGCCGGCCTGTGAGGCAGCCGCCGGCACCGTGAACGCGTCACACGCCGGCACGCTGCTGTGGGCGATCCTCGCGGGCGTGGTGCTGGGCATCGCCTGTGGTGCCTGGTTCGGCGAGGACATGATCGCCGTCGAGTGGCTCGGGACCCTGTTCCTGAACGCACTCAAGATGACCATCGTGCCGTTGATCGTGGCCGCCGTGATCTCCGGTGTCAGCTCGCTCGGTGACGTGCGACGCCTCGGCCGCGTCGGCGCCTATACCGTGCTCTACTACGCGACGACGACCGCCGTCGCGGTCGCCATCGGCCTGTTCGTGGTCAACCTCATCGAGCCTGGCAGCGGGGTCGCCGAGCTCAGTCGCGAGGTGCCGGAATCGGTCGCCTCGCGCGAACCGACCGCGCTCAGTGACATCGCGCTCTACATGGTCGCGCCCAACCTGATCGCGGCCGCGGCGGAAACCCAGCTGCTGCCGATCATCGTCTTCGCCCTGCTCTTCGCCGCCGCGCTCACTACCGTCGGCACGCGGGGCGAACCCGTCATCGCCTTCTTCGACGGGCTCAACGAGACGATGATGAAGATCGTCACCTGGATCATGTGGCTCGCGCCGGTCGGCATTTTCGCGCTCGTTGCCGCGCAGCTCGGGCGCGCGGGCGGCGGTGCCGCTTTCCTGGCCGAAATCGCGGCAGTCGGCAAGTACGTGCTCACCGTGCTGGCCGGCCTGGCACTGCATTTCGTGTTCCTGTTCGTGCTGCTCAGGCTGCTGGCCGGGCGCGGCGTCGCCTACCTCGGCATGCTCGGCCGCGCGCTGGTCACCGCGTTCGGCACGGCGAGTTCTTCCGCCACCCTGCCGCTGACGATGGAATGTGCGCGGGAAGCCGGCGCCGACGATCGCGCGGTGCGCTTCGTGCTGCCGCTCGGCGCGACCATCAACATGGACGGCACCGCGCTCTACGAAGCGGCCGCGGTGATGTTCATTGCGCAGGCCTACGGCTACGACCTGGGCGTCGCGGAGCAGACCGTCATCTTCCTTACCGCGACGCTGGCCGCGGTCGGCGCCGCCGGGATCCCGCAGGCCGGCCTGGTGACGATGATCCTCGTCCTGACCGCGGTCAAGCTGCCGCTCGAAGGCATCGGCCTGCTGCTCGCCGTGGACTGGTTCCTCGATCGCTTCCGCACCGCCATCAACGTCTGGGGCGACGCGGTCGGTACTGCCGTGATCAGCAACACGACGTTCGAGCGCCACGCGCACGAATTTCCCCGGCGCGAGGACTGAGGCGCGCAGGAAGCGGTTCGAGAGGAATGCGCGCAGTTCGTGCCGCGCGACACCGTCGGCCGCTTACAGGCGGTCCTTGAAGACCTCGACGTCGCTCCCTACGCGCAGACCTTCGAGGAATGCCTGCCAGGTGAGCGTCGCACGCGCGGTCACGAGTTCGCGCTGCACTGCGCCGACGTCGCTCTCGGCGAGTTCACCGGGTGCCGGCGTGCGCACGTTGGCAATCCTCGCAACAGCGTGATCGGCACGGCCGATCGGCACCGTGATGATGGCCGCACTGCCGTCCTCCGGCGCCTCGGTGCGGAACGCCTCGCGCAGGACCGCGCGGTTGACGTCGGTCGAAGACCGCGAAGCACCCTCGGCCGACTCCCAGCCGAGCCCCTCGGCCTCGATCACCTCGGTCACGCTGGCGCTTTCGCGTAGCTCCTTGCCCAGGGCCTCCGCGGCAGCCCGCGTGCGCTCGCGCAGCTTCTCGGTACGCACCGCGTCGGCGACCGCCGTACGGACTTCCTCCAGCGGCGGGATCGCCGAGGGAACGTGCTCGACCACGCGCACCGCGACGACGCGGCCGTCGTCGAGCTCGACCGGCTCCGCATTGAGCCCCTCGACCAGCACTTCCGTCTCGAAAGCGCGCGCGGCGACGGCATCGGAGAACTGCTGCCCGATCTCCTCGGCGCTCAGCAGCTCGCTGCGCTGTACCTCGAGCGCGAGCGCGTCGGCCGCGACGTCGAGACTGTCGGGATGCTCGTAGACGAGGTTGGAGAACTGTTCGGCCATGTCGAAGAAGCGTTTCTGCGCCTCGGCCGTGCGGTACGCGCTCGCGACCTGTTCGCGAACCTCGTCGAAGGGCTGCAGGCCTCCGGGCTCGATGGCCTTGAGCTTGATGACATGAAAACCGAAGCGGGTGCGCACCGGCTCGCTGACCTCGCCGACTGCGAGCGCGAAGGCAGCCTCTTCGAACTCGGGCGCCATGACGCCGCGCGGGAACAAGCCGGTTTCACCGCCCTCGGTGCGTGAGCCGACGTCGTCGGAGAGTTCCTTCGCGAGGTCCTCGAATGCCTCGCCCTCGCGCGCCCGGGACAGCGCGGTCGCGGCACGTTCGCGTGCCGCGGCGACCTCCTCGTCGTCCGCATCCTCGGCAACCTGGATGAGAATGTGGTTGACGTTGCGCTGCTCGTCCTTCGTGTAGTTCGCCTTGTTGGTTTCGTAGTAGGCACGCAGCGTGGCATCGTCGACGGTGATCTCGTCCTCGAGATCCGCCGCCGACATCTGCAGGTAGGCGAGGCGCACGCGCTCGGGCTCACGATAGTTCTCGCGATGCTCCTCGTAGTGGCTCGCGACTTCCTCGTCGGTGACGGCGACCTCGTCTTCGTACTGCGAGGCGGGAATGATGGCGTAGCCGATATCGCGCTTCTGTTCGCGCAGGCTCTCGACGAAAGCGGCTTCCTCCCGCGTGACGAACTCGGACGAAGCCACGCCGATGCGCAGCTGGCCCTTGACCATGTCCTCGCGCAGCGAGCGTTCGAAACTCGCTTCGCTCATACCGATCAGCGGCAGGCGCTGCTGGTAGAGTTCGCGCGAAAAACCGTTGTCGTCCTGGAACGTCGGGATCTGGGTGATCTGGGCAGCGAGTTGCGCATCGCTCACGCGCATGCGGACATCATCGACGAGCTTGCCGAGCAGGCGATCGTTGACGAGCTGATCGAGTGCGCGCTGCTTGACCTCGGGACTGTTCCAGTCGACGTCATCCAACGACTCGCCCATCATCTGCTGGGCCTGCCGCCGCAAGCGTTGCAGGGTGTCCTGAAACTCGCTCAGGTAGATGTCCTCGCCGTCGGCTTCGGCGACGACGACGCGTTTGCCCTCGCTGATGTAGCTCTCCACGCCCCACAGGGCGAAGGTGAGGATGATGAAACCGACGATGATGGCGACGATGACGCCCTGCGAACGTTCGCGGATGGCCTGCAGCATGTCTATTCAACCCCGATCATGCGCGTGAGGTATCCCCTGCGGGACGGCTTGGCTGTGGACTCGCCGGCACCGCCCGCGGAAACGCGGACCCGGTAACGAAAAGGGCGCACCGACGGAATCGGTGCGCCCTGCGGTCCATAACATGAGGTATGGCGGAGTGGACGGGACTCGAACCCGCGACCCCCGGCGTGACAGGCCGGTATTCTAACCAACTGAACTACCACTCCAGCGAAATCGCTGGTGGGTGCTGAGGGGATCGAACCCCCGACCTTCGCCTTGTAAGGGCGACGCTCTCCCAGCTGAGCTAAGCACCCGAAATGCGCGTCTGGGAAGCGCGCTAGTTTACCGCATCCTTCAGCGCTTTGCCAGGCTTGAAACCGGGCACGCGCGAGGCCTTGATCTCGAGCGCCTCGCCGGTCTGCGGGTTGCGTCCGGTGCGCGCTGCGCGGCTGCGCACGACGAACGTGCCGAAGCCGACGAGGCTGACCTGGTCGTCTTTCTTCAACGCGGTCGTGATGCCATCGAGCATCGCTTCGACCGCGCGCGTTGCCGATGCCTTGGACAGGTCGGCGGCCTCTGCCACGGCCTCGATCAGTTCTGCCTTGTTCATTAGCAATCCCCTCAGTGAGCCGTTACCAGCGTCAGTATGTCGATGTTGTTATGAAAGCCCCGCCCGCGGTCGTGGCGCGCCGTGCCTCGGCACGTAGCCGTGCCTGTCCGGGCGTTTCCGACGCGGCCTCAGGCCGAGCGTTCCCGCGCGCGTGAGGCTTCCTCTTCGCGCCTCTCGCGCACGGGGCGCGACGGGCGGCTGCGTTATAACAGTCGCCCATGTAAGCGTCAAGAAAGCACGCGCGCCGCCAGGACGGACGACCGAACCGGACCTCAATGGTGGCGCAGTACGTCGTTGTCGTCTTCCGTTTCGCCCTTGTCCTTGGCGATCGCTTCGCCGGGCGGCTCGCCGGCCGGCAAGGGCTCGGGCTGCCGCTGCAACGCGATTTCGAGCACCTCGTCGATCCAACGCACCGGCCGGATCTGCAGTCCCTGCTTGATGTTGGCAGGAATCTCCTTGAGCTCGCGTTCGTTCTCCTGCGGGATGATCACTTCCTCGATGCCGCCACGCAGGGCCGCGAGCAGTTTCTCCTTCAGCCCGCCGATCGGCAGCACCTCGCCGCGCAAGGTGATCTCACCGGTCATCGCGACACTGGACTTGACCGGAATGCCGGTCAGCGCCGAGACCATCGCGGTGCACATGCCGACGCCCGCGCTCGGACCATCCTTGGGCGTGGCTCCCTCGGGGACGTGAAAGTGCACGTCGTTCGAGGCGTAGAAATCGGGCTTGATGCCGAGCGCGCTTGCACGGCTGCGCAACACCGTCATCGCGGCCTTGATCGATTCCTGCATGACGTCGCCGAGCTGGCCGGTGTAGATCTCCTTGCCCTTGCCCGGTACGACGACTGCTTCGATGGTGAGCAGGTCGCCGCCGACCTCGGTCCAGGCCAGCCCGGTGACCTGGCCGATGCGGTCCTCGGACTCGGCACGGCCGTAACGGAACTTCTTCACGCCAAGATACTTCTCGACCGCCTTCGGCGTCACCTGGATGGTCTTTTCGGTCGGCTTCTGCAGGATGCCCTTGACCACCTTGCGGCACACGGTCGCGATTTCGCGGTCGAGATTGCGTACGCCCGCTTCGCGCGTGTAGTAGCGGATGATGTCGCGGATCGCGGCCTCGGAAATCCGTATCTCGTCTTCCTTCAGCCCGCTGTTCTCGACCTGCTTCGGGATCAGGTATTTCTGCGCGATGTTGACCTTCTCGTCCTCGGTGTAGCCGGAGATGCGGATGACCTCCATGCGGTCGAGCAGCGGCGCCGGGATGTTCAGGCTGTTCGCCGTGGTCACGAACATCACCTCGGACAGATCGTAATCCACCTCGAGGTAGTGGTCGGCGAACGTGTTGTTCTGTTCCGGGTCGAGGACTTCGAGCAGGGCCGAGGCCGGATCGCCGCGGAAGTCCATCGCCATCTTGTCGACCTCGTCGAGCAGGAACAGCGGGTTGCGCGTACCGACCTTGGACATGTTCTGCAGGATCTTGCCGGGCAACGAGCCGACATAGGTCCGGCGATGCCCGCGGATCTCCGCTTCGTCGCGCACGCCGCCAAGCGACATGCGCACGAACTTGCGGTTCGTGGCGCGTGCGATCGAACGGCCGAGCGAGGTCTTGCCGACGCCCGGGGGTCCGACGAGGCACAGGATCGGCCCTTTCATCTTCTTCACGCGCTGCTGCACGGCAAGGTACTCGAGGATGCGTTCCTTGACCTTCTCCAGCCCGTAGTGATCGGCTTCGAGAATCTCCTCGGCGTGGTTGAGATCACGGCTGATCTTGGAGCGCTTCTTCCACGGCACCGAGAGGATCCAGTCGATGTAGTTGCGCACCACCGTCGCCTCGGCCGACATCGGTGACATCATGCGCAGCTTCTTCAGTTCTGCCTCGGCCTTCTCCCGGGCCTCCTTGGGCATGCCCGCCTTACCGATGCGGTTGGCCAGTTCCTCGAACTCGTTGACGCCATCCTCGAGTTCGCCGAGCTCGTTCTGGATCGCCTTCATCTGCTCGTTGAGATAGTACTCGCGCTGGCTCTTCTCCATCTGCTTCTTGACCCGGCCGCGCAGCCGCTTCTCGACCTGAAGCAGGTCGATCTCGGTCTCCATCAGGCTGACCAGGTGTTCGAGGCGCTCGCGCAGGCCGACCAGCTCGAGCACTTCCTGTTTCTGCTCGATCTTGATCGCCATGTGCGCGGCGATGGTATCGGCGAGACGCGAGGGATCGTCGATCCCCGAGAGCGAAGAGATGATCTCCGGCGGCACCTTCTTGTTGAGCTTCACGTACTGGTCGAACTGGGTCATGAGGGAACGGCTCAGCACCTCGGCCTCGCGCGAGGTGACCGCCTCCGGCTCGACCTGCTCGACTTCGGCGAGGTAGAGATCTTCCGTCTCGGTGAAGGCCTCGATGCGCCCGCGGTAGACGCCTTCGACGAGCACCTTGATCGTGCCGTCCGGCAGCTTGAGCAGCTGCAGGATGTTCGACACCGTGCCGACGTGATGGATGTCGGCCGGCTGCGGGTTATC
>JAUIFX010000092.1 GCA_030429865.1 Gammaproteobacteria bacterium
GTGCGACGGCCGATTTCGTGCGCGAAGTCGCGCTGCTGGCCGGCGTGGATCCGGCGCCTGCACTCGCCGCTGCCGATTCGCGCCTGCCGTGGTATTCGCGCTCGGTGGATTCGACCTATCTGACCGGCAAGCGCGTGTTCGTGTTCGGCGACGCCACGCATGTCGTCGCCGCGGCGCGCATCGCGCGCGACGAGCTCGGCTTCGACGTCGTCGGCATCGGCACGTACAGCCGCGAGTTTGCGCGCGATGTCCGCACCGCTGCCGCCGCTTACGGCCTCGAGCCGCTCATCACCGACGACTATCTCGAAGTCGAACAGGCCGTCATAGCGCTCCAGCCGGAGCTCGTACTCGGTACCCAGATGGAACGGCACATCGCCAAGCGGCAGGGGATTCCGTGCGCCGTCATTTCGGCGCCGTTCCACGTGCAGGACGTCCCCGCACGCTACTCGCCCCAGATGGGCCACGAGGGCGCCAACGTCATCTTCGACAGCTGGGTGCATCCGCTGATGATGGGCCTCGAAGAGCATCTGCTGGCGATGTTCCGGGCCGACGTCGAATTCAACGACCACGCCCCGTCACATCTCGGCCATGCGCCGCCACCGCCCGAGGCCGCGACCGGGGATGCCGCCGACAGGGGCACCCTGGCATGGACCGACGATGCCGAGCGTGAGCTGCGCAAGGTGCCGTTCTTCGTGCGCGGCAAGGCGCGGCGCAACACGGAGCGCTACGCGCGCGACCACGGGGTAGCTACCGTCACACTGGAGACGCTGTACGATGCGAAAGCGCACTTCAGCCATTAATCATCCGCCCGTGCGCGTCGTCATCGTAACGCTCGACGCGCACCTTGCGAGTGCCGCCGAAGCTGCGCACCGCGCGCTCTCGCGCAGCATTCCGAATCTGCACCTCAGTCTGCACGCGGCGGCCGAGTGGGCCAACGACGAGACGGCGCTGGCCCGTTGCCGCGAAGACATCGCGCGGGGCGACATCATCGTCGTCACGATGCTGTTCCTCGATGAGCACATCCGTGCGGTGCTGCCGGATCTCGAAGCACGGCGCGCGCATTGCGATGCAATGGTGTGTTGCCTGTCGGCCGGAGAGGTGCTGCGGCTGACGCGCATGGGCCGGTTCGACATGACGCGTAAGGACAGTGGTGCCATCGCCTGGTTGAAGCGCCTGCGGGGCGCGGCACGCGGTCGCACCAGTTCCGGCGCCAAGCAGATGGCCATGCTGCGCCGCTTGCCGCGGCTGCTGCGTTTCGTGCCCGGTACGGCACAGGACGTGCGCGTGTATTTCCTGGTGATGCAGTACTGGCTGGCCTGCTCGAGCGCGAATCTGGAGAACCTGCTGCGCGAGCTCCTCAACCGCTACGCGGCAGGACCACGCAGGGCGCTGTGCGGCACCCTCGCCGTCGCCGCACCCGAAGTCTATCCGGACAATGGCGTCTACCATCCGCGCTTGCGCGGCCGGATCGCCGAGAGCGTATCGCACCTGCCGCGTCGCCGGCGCGGCAACGGTGGCACCGTCGGTCTGCTGGTGATGCGGTCCTACGTCCTGGCCGGTAATACCGCCCACTACGACGGCGTGATCGACGCGCTCGAGGCACGCGGCATGGACGTGATCCCGGTCTTCGCCTGCGGCCTCGACATGCGGCCGGCCATCGAGGCCTATTTCTTCGACGGGGAGGTGCCACGGGTCGACGCGGTGCTGTCCCTGACGGGCTTCTCCCTGGTCGGCGGTCCGGCCTACAACGACGCCGGCGCCGCCGAAGCGATGCTCGCGCGCCTCGACGTACCGTACCTGACCGCGCACGCCATCGAGTTCCAGAACCTCGAGCAATGGGAAGCGTCCCCGCGTGGTCTCATGCCCCTCGAAGCGACGATGATGGTCGCCATTCCCGAGCTCGACGGCGCCACCGGGCCGATCGTGTTCGGCGGACGCTCGGCAGCAGCCGAGGCTTCCGGTTCGCGCGACATGCGGGTGCACGCGGAGCGCGCGGACATGCTTGCGCGCCGGGTCGCGCGACTGGTGTCGCTGCGGCGAAAAGCGCGCTCGGAGCGGCGCGTTGCGATCGTCTTGTTCAACTTTCCGCCCAACGCGGGCAGCGTCGGCAGCGCGGCCTACCTCGACGTGTTCGCCTCGTTGCTGAACACCTTGCGCGCGATGGCCGCAGCGGGGTACGAAGTCGGCGAACTGCCGGCCGACCCGGACGCGCTGCGCACGCGCATCGTCGAAGGCAACGCCGCGGTAAACGGCGCCGATGCCAACGTCTGCGCGCGCGTTCCGGTGGACGATTACGTTCGCCGCGAGACCTGGCTGGCGGAGATCGAGGCGCAATGGGGGCCGGCGCCCGGGCGTCATCAGGTCGACGGCGACGGGCTGCGGGTGCTGGGTGAACGGTTCGGCAATGTTCTCGTCGGTGTGCAACCTGCCTTCGGTTATGAAGGCGACCCGATGCGGCTGCTGTTCGAGCAGGGCTTCGCACCGACCCATGCGTTCGCCGCGTTCTATCGTTACCTGCGCGAGACCTTCGCGGCCGACGTGTGCCTGCACTTCGGCACCCACGGCGCGCTCGAGTTCATGCCCGGCAAGCAGGCTGGCCTGTCGGCCGGATGCTGGCCGGACCGCCTCATCGGCGACCTGCCGAACGTCTATTTCTATGCCGCGAACAACCCTTCCGAGGGCGCCCTGGCCCGGCGTCGCACCGCGGCGACGCTGGTGAGTTATCTCACCCCGCCGTTGTCGCATGCCGGCCTGTACCGAGAGCTCAACGAACTCAAAGCGACGCTTGCGCGCTGGCACGAGCAGGGCGGTAAAGGCGATGCGGCAGTGGTCGAGTTGCTGTCCGCGCAAGCCGCCGGGCTCGACCTCCCGCCGCGCCTGGACGAGGAGCCGGCCGAGCGCTGGATCGCGCGGCTCTCCGCCGCCCTGGTGGAGATCGAAACGACCCTGATTCCGTGCGGTCTGCATGTTGCGGGCGAGGGGCTGGAGGCCGACGCGCGGGCCGAGCTGATCGGCATATTGAACGAAAGCGGCGGGACACCCTTGCCCGCTGCCACCATCAGCGCCGTTGCCGCCGGTGCAACGCTCGCGGAGTGCCTGAAGGCAGGTGCAATCGATCCCGACGATGACGCGCTGCGCGCGCGCGTCGAGGAACTTGCCGGCGTTGCCGCCGGCCTCGCCGTCGACGGTGAGATACCGGGCCTGCTGCACGCCCTGGATGCCGGTTACGTCCGTCCGGTCGCGGGCGGTGACCTGCTGCGCAACCCGGGCATCGTGCCCACCGGTCGCAATATCCATGGATTCGACCCGTTCCGCATTCCTTCTGCCTGGGCGCTGCTGGACGGGGCACGCCAGGCCGAGCGCCTGCTGGCCAGTCACCAGGCGCAGGGCAACGAACTGCCCGAGTCGATCGCGCTGGTGCTGTGGGGCTCGGACAGCATCAAGAACGAAGGCGGACCGATTGGCCAGGCGCTGGCCCTGCTCGGGGCACGCCCGCGACTCGACTCTTATGGCCGCCTGTGTGGTGCCGAGCTGATGAGCCTCGAGGAGCTCGGCCGCCCGCGCATCGACGTCGTGATGACCGTCTCGGGTATCTTCCGCGACCTGCTTCCCTTGCAGATGCGCGTGCTGGCCGAAGCCTGCCTGCTCGCAGCGGCGGCCGACGAGCCGGAGTCGCGCAACTTCGTGCGTAAGCACGCCATCGCCTACCAGCAGGCGCACGGCTGCGAGCTCGAAACCGCGGCCTTGCGCGTATTCAGCAACGCCGACGGCGCCTACGGTGCCAACGTCAATCACCTCATTGAAAGCGGTTGCTGGCAGGACGAGGACGAGCTGGCCGAAACCTTCACCCACCGCAAGTGTTTCGCCTACGCCGCGGACGGCAGCAGCAGCAAGCACGCGGCACTCTTCGATGCCGTGCTCGGCCAGGTCGATCTCGCCTACCAGAATCTGGAATCGGCCGAGCTCGGCATCACTACCATCGATCACTACTTCGACACGCTCGGCGGCATCGGCCGCGCCGTGGTGCGCGCGCGCGGTCGTGACGTTCCCGTCTACATCGGCGACCAGACCAGTAATGAAGCCCGGGTGCGCACGCTCGCCGACCAGGTGGCGCTGGAAACGCGCACCCGGATGCTCAACCCGAAGTGGTACGAAGGCATGCTGGCGCATGGCTTCGAAGGCGTGCGTTCGATCGAAGCACAACTCACCAACACGCTCGGCTGGTCCGCCACGACGGGCCAGGTCGCGCCGTGGATATACCAGCAGATCAGCCAGACCTTCATCCTCGATCCGGCCATGCGCGAGCGGCTTGCCGCGCTCAACCCGGGCGCCTCGGCGCGTCTCGCCAACCGTTTGCTCGAAGCACAGGAGAGGTCGTACTGGTCGCCCGACGATACGACCCTGGAGGCGCTGCGGGAAGCCGGTGACGAGCTGGAGGATCGACTTGAAGGCATCATCGAAGGAGTCGCCGCATGAACGTCAGCACCGTGCCCGTTTCGAGCCTCAAGCAACGGAAAAAGCCGCCCGATGGCGAGGGCAGCGTCCAGGTCAAGATGGATGAAGGAGTGTCCATCGACGGCGCCAAGGTGTTCGCCGTGTATGGCAAGGGGGGTATCGGTAAGAGCACGACGTCGTCGAATCTATCGGTGGCATTCTCCAAGCTTGGCAAGCGCGTACTGCAGATCGGCTGCGATCCCAAGCACGATTCGACTTTCACGCTGACCAAGCAGCTCATGCCGACCGTGATCGACGCGCTGGAGATGGTCGATTTTCACGCCGAGGAGCTGCGCCTCGACGATTTCGTCTACCAGGGATACAACGGCGTGATGTGCGTCGAGGCCGGCGGCCCGCCGGCGGGCACCGGGTGCGGCGGCTACGTGGTTGGCCAGACCGTCAAACTCCTCAAGGAGCATCACCTGCTCGAGGACACCGATGTCGTCATTTTCGATGTGCTCGGGGACGTCGTCTGCGGCGGCTTCGCCGCGCCGCTACAGCATGCGGAACGTGCGCTCATCGTCGCGGCCAACGATTTCGACTCGATCTTCGCGATGAATCGCATCGTTGCGGCGATCCAGGCGAAATCGAAGAACTACCGGGTACGCCTCGGTGGGGTCATCGCCAATCGTAGCGCGGCGACGGACCAGATCGATCGCTTCAACGAATCGGCGGGGCTTTCCACGCTCGCGCATTTTCCCGATCTCGACGTCATCCGACGCAGTCGCCTGAAGAAGAGCACGCTGTTCGAGATGGAGGAGTCGCCCGAGCTGCTTGCCGTGCAGCAGGAGTACCTGCGCCTGGCCGCCGCGCTCTGGGCAGGCAGCGATCCGCAGGAGGCGCGATCCCTGCGCGACCGCGAGATTTTCGATCTGCTCGGGTTCGATTGAGGACAGCACGATGCCGGTCACGTTTTCATGGGACAACAGGCGGCGGGAACTCGAGACTTATTTCAACGAGACCGCGGTGGAGACCTGGGCGCGCCTTACCTCCGAGGCGCCGGTCTCGCGTATCCGGGCGACGGTTCGTGCCGGGCGCGATTGCATGCGTAATACGTTGCTCGGCTGGCTGCCCGAGCGGCTCGACGGCCGGCGCGTGCTCGATGCCGGCTGCGGCACGGGCGCGTTCGCCGTCGAGGCGGCCCGGCGCGGCGCGCGTGTCGTGGCCATCGATGTCGCCGCCAATCTGGTTGGTACCGCCCGCGAACGGGTTCCGGCCGAGCTCGTCGATCGTATCGAGTTCGTCGTCGGCGACTTTGCGGCACAGGATCTCGGCCGGTTCGACCATGCCGTTGCCATGGACTCGCTGATTCACTACCGGGCGGACGATGTCGTGGCCGCGGTTTCGTCGTTGTCGACAATGGTCGACGGCTCGATGCTGTTCACGTTCGCGCCGCGCACCACGTTACTGGCGATGATGCACGCCACCGGGCGCCTGTTTCCGCGCCGCGATCGCGCGCCGGCCATCGAGCCGGTTGCGCCGGCGGCGTTGCGAAGCGCACTTGCCGCGTCACCGGCGCTGTCTTCCTGGCAGGCCGGGCGCTCGCTGCGCGTTTCCCGTGGCTTCTATACGTCACAGGCTTTGGAGCTGGTGCGTCGATGAGTGCCAGACCCCCCCGGCTGGCCCTTGCGTGGACGCGCGTTGCGGTGCGCTATCTGCCGTTCGCCGATGCGACCAGCGAGCAGCTGCCGCTGCAACGGCTGCTGCGGCTCGGCTTGTTCCAGGTCAGCGTCGGCATGGCCGTGGTGCTGCTCGGCGGCGTGCTCAACCGGGTGATGATCGTCGAACTCGGGGTGCCCGCCGGTCTCGTTGCGCTGATGCTCGGGCTGCCCCTGGTTGCGGCCCCGTTTCGTGCGCTCATCGGCCATCGCTCGGATACACATTGCTCGGCGCTCGGATGGCGTCGCGTGCCGTTCATCTGGTTCGGTTCTCTGCTGCAGTTCGGCGGTCTGGCGATCATGCCGTTCGCACTCCTGCTCCTGTCGGGCGACACGCACGGCCCGCTCTGGGTGGGGCAGGTCGCGGCAGCGCTTGCGTTCCTCCTGGTCGGCGTCGGACTCCATACCACGCAGACTGCCGGACTCGCATTGGCCAGCGACCTCGCGCGGCCCGACACGCGGCCCCGCGTGGTCGCACTGCTCTACGTCATGTTGCTCATCGGCACCGGGTGCAGCGCACTCGCCGCGAGTGCACTGCTGGCAGACTTCAGCCAGGTTCGTCTCATCCAGGTCATTCAGGGCGCCGCGGCGCTGACCATGGTCTTCAACGTCGTCGCGCTGTGGAAGCAGGAGAGTCGCCGTCCCGTCAGCGCGCAGTCACAGCCGCCGCCATTCGGCGAAGCCTGGCGCGCGCTCAGCCGTGCGTCAGGCTTTCGCCGCTTCTTGCTGGCCGTTGCCCTCGGATCGGCCGCGTTCGGGATGCAGGAAGTCCTGCTGGAGCCCTACGGAGCGGATGTGCTCGGTCTCAGCGTCAGCGGGACGACGCTGCTCAGCGCACTGTTCGCGGCAGGATCCCTGGCCGCTTTCGCCTGCGCCGCGCGTTGGCTCGCCGCCGGCGGCGATGCCCATCGTCTCGCCGCGCTGGGCGCGCTGGGCGGGGTGATCGCTTTCTTCGCGGTGGTCTTCGCCGCGCCGTGCGGCTCGAGCGCGTTGCTCGCTGCCGGCGCGTTCCTCATCGGCTTCGGTGCCGGGCTGTTCGCCGTCGCCACGCTGACCGCCGCGATGACACGCGACGGCGCTGCCGGTAACGGCCTCGCGCTCGGCGCGTGGGGCGCCGCGCAGGCCACCGCCGGCGGCACCGGCATCGTGATCGGTGGCCTGCTGCGTGACGCGGTTGCCGAACGCGCGATGGCCGGCGCCCTCGGTGCCGGCATGGGCAGTACCGCCGCCGGCTATGTCGTCGTGTTTCACCTCGAGATCATTCTGCTGTTCGCGACGCTCGTCGCGATCGGTCCATTGGTTCGGTCCGACACCGGTCGTCGCGGTTCTCCGCTGCGGCGCATCGGTCTCGCCGAGCTGCCCAGCTAACGGTTGTGCCGTCGGAGGTATCACCTATGGAAACCGGAGCCATTACCGAGTACGTCGACGTGGCGCAGCTCGTGCTTTATGCCTTCTGGCTGTTCTTCTTCGGACTCATCGTCTACCTGCGCCGCGAGGACCGGCGCGAAGGCTATCCGCTCGAGAACGAACGCGGTCCCGGCCCGCACCCGGGATTCCTCTTCGTCCCCGAGCCCAAGACCTTCGTTTCGCTACACGGCGGCCGCGTCACGGCCAAGCCGGATGGGGCGCGCGACACGCGCGCCCTGGCGGCCCATCCGGCGACACCCTGGCCCGGGGCGCCGCTGCTACCCGACGGCGACCCCATGCAGGCCGGGGTCGGCCCTGGTGCGTGGGCGGAGCGGGCCGATGAGCCCGACCTGACGGTCGACGGGGCGCCGAAGATCCTGCCCCTGCGCGTCGCCACCGAGTTCGGCGTCGAACCGCACGATCCGGATCCCCGCGGCATGACGGTGTACGGCTGCGACGCGGTCTCAGGCGGCACCGTGCAAGACCTTTGGGTCGACCGCGCGGACATGATGTTCCGCTACCTGGAAGTCGAGGCCGGCACGCCCGAGGCGCCCCACAGCGTGCTGTTGCCGATCAATTTCGCGCAGATCGACGGCGCGCGTCGCCGCGTGCGTGTCGTCGCCGTCAAGGGCGAGCACTTCGCCGGCGCGCCGGTACGGCGCCAGGCGGACCAGGTGACACTGCTCGAGGAGGAGCGCGCGGTGGCTTACTTCGGCGCCGGCCTGCTGTATGCCGATGCCGCCCGCCAGGAGCCGCTGCTATGACTGACGAGCACGAGTTCGAACCGGTCCGCGGCCTGCCGGAGGCGCTGCCGCCAGGTGAGCGCATCTTGTGGCAGGGCGAGCCCGACGTGGGCGCCTTGGCGCGCACCGTGTTCTTCAGCCGAGCGATCACCCTCTACTTCGCTGTGGTCATCGCATGGCAGGGTCTCGGTGCCTGGCGCGACGGCGTTGCCGTCGGCGCTGCGCTGGCCGGCACCGCCGCCCTTGCGGCCGCCGCGATCGGCCTGGCCTGGCTGTTTGCGCGGCTTTATGCGGGGACCACCGTCTATACCATCACCGACCGGCGCGTGGTCATTCGTTTCGGTCTCGCATTGCCCTTGAACGTGAATCTGCCACATGCCGCGATCCAGGCCGTGCAGATGAAGCCTACCGGCCATGGTTGCGGCGATCTCGTTCTCGCGCTGACCGACGAGGAACGCGTCGGTTACGTCCAGATGTGGCCGTGCGTGAAGCGCTGGGAGTTCAGCCATCCGCGTCCGGCCTTGCGTGCCGTCCCGGCGGTGGCCGAGGTCGCGGCGCAGCTCGGCGCCGCGCTCGAGGCATCGAGCGCAGCCGGGTCTGCGCCGGCAAGCATGTCCCGGAGCGTGCCCACGAGGGCTGTTGCGGCATGAGCGCGCGGCATCACGATCGGGGCTTTCCGCGGATCGTTCTCGTCGCCTCGGGCGCACTCGTGATGCTCGCGATCCTGGGCGCCTTGCTCGCCCGCGGTACCGGCATCGGCACCACGTCCATGCCACCGGGGACGCGTCTCGAGGTGCGTGACCTGCGCTTCGAGGACCGCCAGGACGGCGGCATCGCCGCCTATCTTCCCCACGCCGCGCGCGCCGCCTACGTCATCGCCCCGGGCGGCGACGGCTTCGTGCGCGGCGTGCTGCGCGGGCTGGCTCGCGAACGCAAGCGGCGGGGTATCGCGCGGACGCTTCCCTACCGCCTCGAACGATGGGCCGACGGGCGGCTGACGATCACCGATCCGAGCACCGGCCGGAGTGCCGACCTGGGTGCATTCGGGCCGGCCAATTACGGCGCTTTTCGCGAGCTGTTCCATGCAACCGGGCCGGCGGCCGGCGTCTCCGCGTCGGCGGCGCTTGCCGCGACAGCGGCCCGCAGTGAGCCTTAACCAGAGGATACGACCATGACCACGAGCACGAGCAATCCGGTCGACAGCACCGATCGCGCACGCCACGAAACCATCCTGTCGCCGCGTTTCTACACCACCGACTTTGACGCCATGGATGCGTTCGACGTCGAGCCGGTGCGCAAGGATTGGGATCTTCTGATGGCGGAGTTCCGTGCCGACAACAACCGGCATCATTTCGAACGCGATGCGAATTTCGGCGTACGGTTGGAAGACCTGCCGCCGGCCCTGCAGCAGGAGTTCCTCGATTTTCTGATCACTTCGGTGACCTCGGAGTTTTCCGGCTGTGTGCTGTATGCAGACATCAAGGGCAAGGTCGACAACCCCGACATGCGGGCGTTGATGGGCTACATGGCGCGGGACGAATCCCGCCATGCCGGTTTCATCAACCAGGCGCTGAAAGAGTTCGGGCGCGGGGTCGATCTCGGATTCCTGCGCAAGGCCAAGAAGTACACGTTCTTCCGGCCCAAGTTCATCTACTACGCTACCTACCTGTCGGAGAAGATCGGCTACGCGCGGTACATCACCATCTTCCGCAAGGTTCAGCAGCACCCCGAGTTGCGTTTCCACCCCATCTTCGACTGGTTCGAAGCGTGGTGTAACGACGAGTTTCGCCATGGCGAGGCGTTCGCCCTCATCATGCGCGCCGATCCAAAGCTTCTCACCGGCGTGAACCGGCTGTGGATCCGGTTCTTCCTGCTGGCAGTGTTCGCCACGATGTATGTCCGCGACCACTCGCGGCCGGCGTTTCATGCCGCCCTCGGTCTCGACCCGACCACCTACGATTACCAGGTCTTCCGCGTGACCAGCGACATCTCGCGGCAGGTCTTCCCGTTCGTGCTCGACATCGACCATGCCGCGTTCCGCGCCGGCCTCGAGCGGCTGCGCCGCCTGTCCGTCGCGAACGAGGCGGCGCGCGCGCAGGGAGGCCTCTTCGGCGCCATCAAGCGCGCCGGCTGCGCAATCGCCGCGTTGGGCGTCTTCGCCCGGCTGTACTGCCTGCCGACGCTGCCGAATGAGCAGCCCCAGGACGTGCGCATGGCGCCGGTGTGGTGAGGGCGCGATCGTGGGCGAGCTGATGCTGCCGTCGCTCTACGTGCTGCTCATGTGGTGGTTCAGCACCGGTTTGATCCTCTTTCTCGACAGCCTGCCGTCACGCACCTTCCGGTGGTCTATGCTCGGCGCCACCGTGGTCACGATCGCCGCCGTGGTCGGGATCGTTTCCAACAGTACGCGTCACGACCCGGTCGGCGTCTACCTCGGCTTCACCTATGGCCTCGTTGTGTGGGGCTGGCTCGAGATGAGTTACCTGATGGGCCTCGTCACGGGACCGTGGACACGGCCGTGTCCGCCGCATGTGCGCGGCGCACGCCGCTTCGTCTTCGCCATCGGTACCAGCCTGTATCACGAACTCGCCGTCGTCGCCTCGGGCATCGGACTGCTCGCGGTAACCGCCGGGGCGCCCAACCGTACCGCGGCCTGGACGTTCCTCGTGCTGTGGCTGATGCGCTGGAGTTCGAAGCTCAACATCTATCTCGGCGTGCCCAACCTGAACGAGGAGTTTCTGCCCGAGCAGCTCGCCTACCTCAAAAGCTTCATCACGCGTCGCGCGATGAACTGGCTTTTCCCGGTGTCCATCACCCTGTCGACTCTGGCCACCGCCTGGCTGACCAGCGCCGCACTCGCGGCGCCGCCCGGTTCGTCGCATGCCATCGCCTGTGCCTTGCTCGCCACCCTGACCGCGCTGGGTACGTTGGAACACTGGTTCCTGGTGGTCCCGCTGGAGGACGCCGCGCTGTGGCGCTGGGCGCTCACCGCGCGCAAGCGTGCCGCAAGCCATGACAGCCGGGTCGCGTCCAGGGTCGTGATCGGCCGGGAGATCAGGAGAGGAGCGCGATGATGACGACGCAGAAACCAGCTGACGGGCACGGCCCGGGACCCGTATTCCCGTTTTCCGCCATCGTCGGCCAGGACGAGGCCAAGCTTGCCTTGCTTCTCGCCGCTGTCGATAGCAGCATCGGCGGCGTCCTCGTGCTCGGCGATCGGGGGACCGGCAAATCCACCGCCGTGCGAGCCCTCGCGGGGCTGCTGCCGAGCATGCGGGTGGCCGCCGGCTGCGCGTACAACTGTGCGCCGGATGCGCCCGTCGGGTTATGTGACAAATGCAACGCGCCGAAAGCGCGCCGCGTGCCCGTACCCGTGGTCGACCTGCCACTGGGCGCGACGGAGGACCGGGTCGTCGGCGCGCTCGACCTCGAGCGTGCGCTGGTGCATGGCGAGAAGGTCTTCGAACCCGGGTTGCTGGCCAGGGCGCACCGGGGCTTTCTCTACATCGACGAGGTCAACCTGCTCGAGGACCATCTGGTCGACCTGCTGCTCGACGTGGCCGCCTCGGGGGCGAACGTGGTCGAGCGCGAAGGCCTGAGCGTGCGTCACCCGGCGCGCTTCGTCCTGGTCGGCAGCGGCAATCCCGAAGAAGGCGAACTGCGCCCGCAACTGCTCGACCGCTTCGGGCTGGCCGTCGAGGTGAATTCACCCCGGGACCTCGCCACGCGTGTCGAGGTCGTGCGTCGGCGCGACGCCTTCGACCGCGATCCCGAAACCTTCACCCGACGCTATCGGCGTGCCGAGGGGCGCCTGCGGCGCCAGCTCGAGCGCGCCACCGAGCGGCTCGGCGCGGTTGCGGTCGACGATGCGGCGCTCGAAGACGCGGCCAATCTGTGTATGGCGCTCGGGACCGACGGATTGCGCGGGGAACTGACGCTGGTGCGTGCGGCGCGAGCGCTGGCCGCGTTCGAGGGCGAGGACGCCGTCGGCAAGGCGCACCTGGCACGCGTCGCGCCCATGGCGCTGCGTCACCGCCTGCGCCGCAATCCGCTTGATGAAGTCGGCTCGACGACGCGCGTGGAACGTGCTCTGGCCGAGCAGTTCGCGTCATGACCGCGGCGCACGGCTACGACCCCGGGCCATGGCAGCTTGCCGTGCAGGCAGCGCACCTGTTCGCTGTCGATCCGTGTGGCGTGGTGTTGTGTGCCCAGCCCGGAGCGACGCGCGCGGCCTGGCTGGCGCTCGTGTCCGACCTCATGCCGGGGGTGCCGTGGCGGCGCGTGCCGGCGCACGTCGACGCGACCGGGCTGCTCGGCGGCCTGGATCTCGCGGCGACGCTGGCTGCGGGCCGACCGCTCGCCACCACCGGGGTGCTTGCAGCGAGCGATGGCGGGGTCGTCGAGCTGGCCATGGCCGAGCGCCTCGGGGCTACGGCCGTCGGGATCATCGCCGCGGTACTCGACGACGCGGTGATCGCGCTAGAGCGCGATGGCCTGGCGATCAGGCGCGCGGCGCGGTGCGCCGTGATCGCGCTCGACGAGAGCGCCGGTGACGACGCACCGGTGGCGCCGGCGCTTGCCGATCGCCTCGGCCTTCGCGTCGTCCTCGACGGCGTACGGGTGACGCCTGACATCGCGTTCACCCCGGACCGCGCCGCCGTCAGCAGGGCCCGTGCATTGCTCGCCGAGGTGGCGGTGAGCGACGCGCAGCTCACCGCGCTTACCGAGGTGGCGGCGGAGCTTCGGCTGTCGTCGCTCCGGCCGGTGCTCGCGGCGCTGCGCGTGGCCCGTGCCGCGGCGGCGCTAGACGGGATGACCCGGGTCGACGAGATGCATCTTGCGCTGGCCGTGAGCCTCGTCATGTTGCCGCGGGCGCGCCAGCAGCTCGCCCCCGCCGGTGACCAGCACGGCGAAGAGGACGCGGGCCAGCCGGACCAGCGCGGTGACCTGGAGCGGCCCGATGAGGCAGCGCACGACGGCGCTGCGACCGCGGACGAGGCGGGCGCGGCGGGATCGCCGGCAGCGTCCGGCGAAACGTCCGGGTCAACGCCTGCTCAGGATGCGCCGCCCGCCGGCGACAGCGAGCTCGACGCGGCCGCGGCGTGTCTGCCGCCGGGCCTGCTCGAGCACCTTGCGCGCCTCGGCGCTGCGCAACGCGCGGGTGGCAGGCGTGCCGGCCGCGCGACCGGTGCCGTACGCGCGGCGACCCGTGGCCGCCCCCTCGGTAGCAGACCGGGACGCCCGGGTAGCGGTGTGCGACTCGACCTGGTTGCAACGCTGCGTGCGGCGGCCCCCTGGCAGCGCCTGCGCGCGCGGGGCGCGTCGGGGCGCGTAGCGGTGCGCCAGGAAGACCTGCGCGTCAGGCGCTTCAAGGCGCGTGCCGAGATGACCACGGTCTTCGTGATCGATGCATCGGGGTCTTCCGCCGCGCACCGCCTCGCCGAAGCCAAGGGCGCCATCGAACTGCTGCTTGCCGAATGCTACGTGCGCCGTGATCGCGTCGCCGTGATCACGTTTCGTGGCGCCAGCGCCGAGGTGCTGCTCGCGCCCACGCGTTCGCTGGTGCGCGCCAAGCGTGCGCTGGCGCACATGCCGGCCGGCGGCGGCACCCCGCTGGCTGCAGCTCTGGAAGCGTCGCGCGCGCTTGCCGAGCGCGTCGCGAGCGAAGGCTCCCGTGCCCAGATCGTCCTGCTCACCGACGGCCGACCGAACGTGAACTTGGCCGGTTGTGGCGGTGGCGATGCCGCCATGCGCGATGCCCTGGTGGTCGCCCGCGGCCTGCGTGCCGACGGCCATGCCGCGCTCGTCATCGACGTTGCCCCGCGTCCGCGACCGTTCACCGCCGAATGTGCCGCCGTGATGGGCGCGGCATACCTGGCCCTGCCGCGGGCTGATGCCGCGACGATTGCTGCCGCGGCGAGTACACCCGCGCAGCGGTCGCAGCTGGCGTGAACGGACTCCTCGTCGCGCTGGACATGGGCGTGGGGAAACAACGCGCCGCGTCACCCCCGTGCGATCCGGCGGACTGGCCGCTGCGGGAGTACAGCCGTGCCGTCAGCGCCGGCGGCATCGACTGGCACGTACAGGTGCTCGGCCACGGACCGGTCGCCCTGCTGCTGCACGGTACGGGGGCATCGAGTCATTCCTTCGCGCCGTTGGCCCGCCTGCTTGCCGAGGAGATGACCCTGGTCGTTCCCGACCTGCCCGGCCACGGTTTCACGCGGGCGCCCGACCCCGCCGCTCTCTCGCTGAAGGGCATGACGTCGGCCATCATCGGGCTGCTTGCCGCGCTCGGCCAGCGCCCGGCCCTGCTGGTCGGGCATTCGGCCGGCGCCGCGGTCGCGCTGGAACTCGCAGGATGCTGCGCCGACGCCGTGCCCGTGGTGAGCCTCAACGGCGCGCTGCTGCCTTTCGACGGCCTCGCGGGACGGCTTTTCGCACCGTTGGCCCGCTCACTCGCGCGTACCGGGCTGGTCCCGCGTCTCGTCGCACGGCGAGCACGCCGCGAGGGCGTGGTCGAGCGCATCGCCGCGGGGACGGGATCGCGGGTGCCGCCGGAGTCGCTCGCCTGTTACCGGCACCTCGTGCGGCGCCCCGCACACGTCGCCGCCGCGCTCGGCATGATGGCGCGCTGGAACCTCTCGGGCCTGGTCGACCGCGCCGCGGCCTGTCCGGGCGCGATCACCCTGGTCGCGGGCGAGAAGGACCGCATGGTGCCAGCGGCTGATGCTGCCCGTGTCGCCGCGCGTCTACCGCGTGCACGGGTCGTCCGCCTGGCCGATTGCGGCCATCTCGCCCACGAGGAGAGGCCCGATGCGATTGCCGCGATCTGCCGTGCGGCGCTGCTGGCGGGAGACCGGTGATGGATGCCGATCTGCCGCAACTGCGCGCTCTCGATGGCCTCGCGGGGCGCTCCCGCGTCGATGCGCACGCGCCGGCCGTCACGCGCCGCCGGCGCCCTCACGCGGTCGTCATCGGCAGCGGCTTCGGCGGGCTCGCCGCGGCCGTCCGCCTCGGCGCGCGGGGTTACCGGGTGAGCGTGCTCGAGCGGCTCTGCGAGCCCGGCGGGCGGGCGTCGGTGTTTCGCCACGACGGCTACACCTTCGATGCCGGGCCGACCATCGTCACCGCGCCATTCCTGCTCGAGGAGTTGTGGCGCCTGGCGGGGCGCGAACTCGGCGACGATATCGAGCTGCTGCCGATCTCCCCTTTCTACCGAATCCGTTTCGACGATGGCGAGCATTTCGACTACAGCGGGGACGCCGCGGCAATGCGCGCCGAGGTGACGCGTCTCGCACCCCTCGACCTTGCCGGCTACGAGCGCTTCATGGCCGTCAGCGAAGCGATCTTCGATGTCGCTTTCACGCGGCTCGGTCACCAGCCTTTCGACAGCGTGCGCGACATGCTGCGCACCGTTCCGGCGTTGCTCCGCCTCAAGGGCTACCGCACCGTGTATGGTCTGGTCGCGTCACTGATGCGCGACGAGCGCCTGCGCACCGTGTTCAGTTTTCACCCGCTGCTTGTCGGTGGCAACCCGTTCGCGACGACCGCCGTGTACGCGTTGATCACCCATCTCGAACGGCGCTTTGGCGTGCACTTCGTCCGCGGCGGCACCAATCGACTCGTCGCCGGGCTGGTCGATCTGATCGAGGCCCAGGGCAATACCGTGCGGTTCGGCGCCGAGGTTGCCGCGATCACTCATACGGGGCGGCGCGCGACAGGTGTCGAACTGAACGGCGGCGAGCGCATCGGGGCGGACATCGTCGTGTCGAACGCCGACGCCGCCTGGACTTACGGACGCCTGGTGGATCAGCGGGTGCGCCGCCGCTGGACCGATGCGCGGCTCGCACGTGCGCGGTACTCGATGGGCTTGTTCGTCTGGTATTTCGGTACGTGTCGCCGCTATGAGCAGGTGCCGCACCACATGATCCTCCTGGGGCCGCGCTACCGCGGGTTGCTCGACGACATCTTCGTCCACCAACGATTGGCGCCCGACTTCAGCCTTTACCTGCATCGTCCCACGGCGAGTGATCCGAGCCTCGCGCCGCCCGGATGCGATGCCTTCTACGTACTCTCGCCGGTACCGCACCTGGCCAGCGGCGTGAACTGGCAGCAGGAGGCGGAGCGTTACCGCGCGCGCATCGCGGGTCATCTCGCCGCGACGGTGCTGCCGGGACTGGAGACGTCGATCACGGTGTCGCGCGTCGCCACGCCGCGTGATTTCGAGAGCCGTTACCTGTCGCCCCACGGTGCCGCTTTCGGTCTCGAGCCGACACTGATGCAGAGCGCCTGGTTCCGTCCGCACAACCGCAGCGAGGAACTCGCCAACCTTTTCCTGGTTGGCGCCGGCACCCACCCGGGTGCCGGAATCCCCGGTGTCCTGTCCTCGGCCCGCGTGCTCGACGCCGTGGTGCCCCATGCAGAGGAGCTCACCTGACATGGACTTCGACCCCCGAGACATTGCCTGCTGCCGCGGGCTGCTGAGGACGGGCTCGCGCAGCTTTCACGCGGCGTCCTTCCTGCTTCCATCCCGCGTGCGCGACGCGGCTACGGCCCTCTACGCGTTCTGCCGGGTCGCCGATGACGCGATCGACCACGGCGGCGGTGCGGCCGCACTCGACGCCTTGCACGCCCGTTTGTGCCGCATCTATGCCGGTTCACCCATCGACGCCGCACCCGATCGCGCCTTCGCAGCGGTCGTGCAAGCCTGCGCGATACCCCAGGCATTGCCCGAAGCCCTGCTCGAGGGCTTCGAATGGGACGTCACCGGGCGCCCTTGCGACACGCTGGCCGACGTACAGGCCTACAGCGCGCGGGTTGCGGGCACGGTCGGCGTGATGATGGCCATGATCATGGACGTGCGCGAGCCATGGACCCTCGGGCGCGCCGCCGATCTCGGGATAGCGATGCAGCTTTCCAACATCGCGCGTGATGTCGGCGAGGACGCTGCGGCGGGGCGGCTCTACCTGCCACGCGCGTGGATGGACGCGGCCGGCATCGACGTCGCCAGGTTCCTGCGCCGGCCGCGTTACACCCCCCGCCTCGCCGGGGTCGTCGCGCGTCTCCTCGACGCGGCCGAAGCGAGCTATGCGCGTGCCGACGCGGGCATCGAGCGCCTGCCGCTTTCCTGCCGCCAGGGTATCCGGGCGGCACGCCTGCTCTATGCCGAGATCGGTCACGAGGTGCGGCGCCGCGGCTGCGATTCGGTTACAGCGCGGGCAGTCGTGCCGCCGCGGCGCAAGCTGACGGTATTCATGCGCAGCCTGGCCGGGGCGCCGCAGCCGGCCGCGCCGGTCGGCGCGGAGTCCACGGAACAGGCGCGTTTTCTTGTTACCGCTGCCGCCGCCGCGCGGCCGGCGCTACCGGCCGGGTCGCTGGAACGAACCCTCACGCTCTTCGAGCGCCTCGCGCGGCGCGACCGGGCGCGCCGCATCGGTGGTCCGGATCTCTGGGAAACCGCACGGAGCTGAGCGCATGGCAAACGTCATTGGTATCGTTCTCATCGCCTATGGCAGCTGGCTACTGTCCGGTGCCTTCGCCCATCGCCGCCGTTGTCTTCTGGCACCGGCACGCGAAGGCGAGGAGAGTTCGCTCGCCATACTCGGAGAGGTGATGCCGCCGCTGGTCATGCTCGGCCTCGGCATCGGCGCGCTCGAAGTCATCCTTGCCTACGTCGTGGTCGGTGACAGCGAACATTTCTCGCTGCTCGATCTCATCGGCGTGCTGTACGCGATCGGTGCCTACGGTTTGTGGTTGAATTTCAAGACACGCTATCGCCAACGTCCGGATGGCGCGAGCGCCGGGGATGCGGCACACGCCTCGCCCAAGCGTCGGCACGGTTGATGGGCTGGGAATGGGCGATCTGCGAACTGATGGTGCTCGCCGTGTTGATACGCGAGTGGTTCTCGATTCGTCGTGAACTGAAGCGCGATGCGGAGCAGCGTTCAGCGCCGCCGGGGCATGCGGAAGGGCAGCATGGCGCGCACGAGGGGACGGCGGAACCGCGCGAGTGAGAGGCTCTCGTGCACGTGCGCGCGGTGCTCTCCGGCGTCCTCGCCGGCGATCACCGAGCGCGCGTAGAAAGGTGTGTCCTCGAGCGTCCGCACGACCCGTATATCACCGTTGCATCGCGTCGCGCGCGGGATTCTCCACAACCGGGTCGGACCCAGGTCCCGCGATGGCGGAGGGGGCTGGCTGTCGGCCACGCCGTGTTCGTCGAAGGTGAGCACCAGGCATTTCGTACTGCCGTCGACCCGGGTCACATCGTAGAGCACGCGGACGTCGCGACCACCGATGCTGCGACTCCAGTGCCACTGCGCGAACGCGTCCTCCAGTGGCTCGGTACCGTGGTTGTGATCGACGTACGCATGGCCTTGCCAACGGAGTTCGGGCTCGCGCAGCGTGACGCTTACGCGCGCGGACGGCCACAGCGGGTGCCAGTGGTGGCGCCCCGCGGCGTCGAGTGCGAAGTGAGCGTCGGTCGTCACGCACGGCGTTACCGCGATGCTGCCACGCAGGCGGCGCGGCAGAGGCACGGCAACTTCGTCGAACTCGGCCATCAGGCCATCCCTGTCGAAGGTGAGGCGGCTCGGGCCGATGGTAAGACTCGAGGGCGCGCGCAAGAGGGCGCCGCGGCCGCGCTCGGTCATTGCCCAACGTGCCGGGCGGCCATACAAAACGACGTTGAACGCCACGTGGTCGATGGCGGCAGCACCGCGCTGCCGCGCCCGCG
>JAUIFX010000093.1 GCA_030429865.1 Gammaproteobacteria bacterium
TGGTAATCGGGCTTGGCCGGCGGCTTGGGCTGGCGGTCCTTGGGCGTCTCCACGGCGGTCTCGACCGTGCGCGGGACCATCTCGGTGCGGTAGTAGAGCCGCTGCGTGCCGCGCGCACGCCGCGTCGACCATTCCGCGCGGCGGTCGTTCTTGTCCTGCTCGATGTTGAGTCCGTAGCTGCGCGAGACGAAGTACTCGTCGAGGCGCAGGAAAGCGCCGAGATCGTCGGGGACATCGAACTTGACCAGCGCCGCGCGGCCGCCGCCCTCGAACTCGATCTTCGCTTCGACCGCCCACACGGGCTCGAGCTGGCCGGGGGTCAGCGGCAGGCCGAGCTGGGAGACCTTGAGGTAGATCAGCGCGGAGGCCGCGGTGACCAGCAGCGCGATGAGCAGCGATGTCTGCAGACGTCTCACGGCATTGTCCGGTCGTTTTCGTGCGCTCGCGTCGTGTTACCGCGCGTGGGGCGGGCGTTCATGTCCGTGCCCGGGCGCCGAACGGCTTCACGGCGTCGTCTCTTCGCCATCCTGCATCGCCTGGCGGCGCGGGCAGCGCGCGGCGATGTACTTGGCATCGGGATCGACCATGATATGGCCGCGCATGCCCAGGCGTCCGAGCAGGAGCGGATAATTGAAGCGGCTCCGGTCGGCCAGCGAGACCTGGGTGCGGCGAGTTTCGTTGCCCAGGCAGAGGTCGATCTCGACCACGTACCGCGGCGCCGGTGCGTGCTCGTGGTCCTTGATCAGGATCTCGCGGACCACCGGGCGTTCCAGCACGAGGTCGCGTTCGAGATTGGTGTCCTCGGGGCGGTCGCTCAGCGGCACGCGGAAACGCACCCACTTGTCGCCGTCGCGTTCGAAGGTCTCGATGTCCTCGGCGTGCAGCGAACTGGTGCGCGCGCCGGTGTCGAGCTTGGTTTTCAGCCGCACGTGGCCGGGTTCCAGCCAGCTCCATTCGAGCCAACCCATGCGGCGCGGTTCGCCAGCCGGCGCGGACGTGCAGGACGCGACGGCGAGGGCGGCCAGCGCGAGCCGCCACGGCGTACGGAGCAGGGCGAAAGGACGTAGGGGCATGTTTGGCACGAGCGGCTCGAGGGCGGCAAAGATTGCATCGGATCCGGGTGGAAATCAATGAGGATCGCAGCGTAATGGCGAACGTGTCATCCGCCGCGCCTGCCCCGCCGCACGGCGCGCGGGCCTGCGGTACCATCAGGGCAGGATCACGCGCGGAGGGGAGTCATGCGCTTCGGGGTTTTCTACGAGTTGCAGTTGCCGCGGCCCTGGGCCGAGGGCGACGAGCATCGTCTTTTCAAGGAGGCGCTGGAGCAGGTCGCCCTCGCCGATCGGCTGGGTTTCGACTACGCGTGGGACGTCGAACACCACTTTCTCGACGAGTACTCGCATTCCTCCGCGCCGGAGGTCTTCCTCGCCGCCGCCGCCGCACGCACCTCGCGCATCCGGCTCGGTCACGGCATCCGCCAGGTGATCCCCAATTACAACCATCCGGCGCGTACCGCCGAGGGCCTGGCCACGCTCGACCTGCTCTCCGACGGGCGCGTCGAGTTCGGCATCGGCGAGGGCGCGACGCGGCTCGAACTCGGTGCATTCGGCATCAGCGCGCGCAGCAAGCGGGCGCTGGCGCTCGAAGCCGCCGAGCAGATCTGCAACATGATGACGCTCACGCCCTATCCCGGTTTCGAGGGTGAAGGTTTTTCCATGCCATGCCGCAACGTGCTGCCAAAGCCGCTGCAGAAACCGCACCCGCCCCTGTGGATGGCCTGCACCAACCGCGAGACGATCAAGGCCGCGGCGCGCAACGGCGTCGGCGCACTGGCTTTCTCGTTCCTCGATCCCGACGAGGCGCGCAGCTGGTCGCGCATCTACTACGACATCATCAAGAGCGAGGAATGCGTGCCGCTCGGCTGGTCGGTCAACGCCAACATCGCCATGGTGTCGGCATTTTCCATGCATGCCGATCGCGCCGAGGCGATTCGCCGCGGGCAGGACAACTTCGAGTTCTTCCGCTATGCCCAGCAGCGCCTGGTCGCGGAAGACTTCGTGCCGGGTTACAGCAACATGTGGGCCGATTTCCGGGCCAAGCGTGGGGACGCCTCGGACCGCCTCATCCAGGCCGCGCTGTCACGCGCGGAGTACGATGGCGCCGGCATCGGTACGCCCGACGACATGCGCCGCCACCTCGCCTCGCTGCAGGACGCGGGCGTCGACCAGGTGATCTTCATGCAGCAGGCCGGGCGCAATCCGCACGCCAACATCTGCGAGTCGCTCGAGTTGTTCGCCGCCGAAGTCATGCCCGAGTTCGCCCGCGACGTCGCCGCGCGCGAGGCTGCCAAGGCGACAGAGCTCGCGCCGTACATCGAGGCGGCCCTCGCGCGCAAACCGCGCATGGCGCCGCTCGAAGCGCACGAGGTGCCGGTCGTGCGGGCCTCGGTCAAGGCCGCCACGTTCGACGCCCAGCGGCAACGCCAGCTCGCCGAGGCGGCTGCCGCGGAGCGCGGCGAGCGCTGAACGCCGCCGGCGTCGCTCGAGGTCGCCGCGTCAGGACGCGGCGTCGCGTTCGCGGCACTCGCGGCAGGTGCCGTTGACCTCGATTTTCTCGTCGTCGACCTTGAACCCGAGGCGCCGCGCGTTGGCATCGATCTTGGCCGTCAGGCTGGCGTCGTCCATTTCGGCGACCGCACCGCAGCGCGTGCAGATGAGGAACTGCGCGCTGTGGCGCATGTCGGGCCGCGGGCAGCCGATGAAGGCGTTGAGCGATTCCAGGCGATGCACCAGGCCCGCCTCGCGCAGGAACTCGAGCGCGCGGTAGACCGTCGGCGGCGCGGCCCGCCGGCCACCGCTCGACAGGCGCTCGAGCAGGTCGTAGGCCTTGACCGGGCGATGGCTGCGCCAGACCAGCTCGAGCACCTGGCGGCGCTGCGGCGTGAGGCGTTCACCGCGCGCCCTGCAGACCGCTTCCGCACGCGCCAGCGCGGCGTCGATGCAGCTGTCGTGGTCGTGGTCGCTGGTGACGAAATCCTGGATGACGGAACGGGTCATGCGAGCGATGGCGCCTCGGCGCCCGGCGGGGTAAGTGCGTGATACTATAACAAGCTTCCTCCACCCGCTCCGATCCTCCCGGCCGCTCCCCGCACGCATCGTGACCAGCTCGCTCTTCTGGGTTCTCGTCTTCAGCCTGCTCGGCAGCGTGCTCAGTGTTCTCGCCGCGGCGACCTACCTGCTGCTACCCGAGCGGATCCGCGAGAAGTCGCCGGATTACCTGATCAGCTTCGCCATCGGCATGCTGCTCGGCGCCGGTTTCCTGCACCTGCTGCCGGAAGCGCTGGCGCAGGCGCGCGACAGCGCACAGGGCCTGATGGGCACGGCGCTGGTCGCGATCCTGGTCTTCTTCGTGCTCGAGAAGGGCCTGATCTGGCGCCACCATCATCATCACGGCGGGCACGAAGAAGGCTGCGATCACATTCCCGGGCCAACCGGCACGCTGATCCTGATCGGCGACTCGTTCCACAATTTCCTCGACGGCGTGCTCATCGCCGCGGCGTTCCTGCACGATGCCTCGCTCGGTGTCGTCACCGCGCTCGCGGTCATCGCCCACGAGGTGCCGCAGGAACTCGGCGATTTCGCCATCCTCATCCACAGCGGTTATTCGCGCGCCCGCGCACTCGTGTTCAACCTGCTGACCTCGCTCGCGATGATCGTCGGTGCGGTGCTGGCGTGGTACGCGCTCGGGCAGATGACCGCGTTCATCCCCTACCTGCTGACGTTCACCGCGGCGAGTTTCCTCTACGTCGCGGTGTCGGATCTCATGCCCGCGCTCAATCGCCGCATCGGGGTGCGCGAGTCGCTCGTGCAGCTGACCCTGATCGGGGTCGGCCTCGCGTTCAATATCGCCATCCACGCGCATTGAGCGGCGGGCCCTTGCCTGGGCGGGTGAGAGCGTTATAAAGTTACATCGTGCCCTGCCAGCCGACCTGACCCCTATGCCGCTCGTTCACGTCCTGCTCCCCCTGCGACGCCTGCGCCGTTCGGCGCGCGTCGCCCTGGTGCTGGCGAGCGTACTGCTCGGCGCCCAGGCGCTGGCGGCCTGGCACGGCATCGATCTCGCCGGTCATGCCGACGTCGAGCGCGGCGACCTGTGCGCCTCGTGCCTCGCGCACGGCGCCGGCCACGCCGCGCTTGCCGCCACGCCCTGGCTGGCGCCGCCGCGCGTGGCACCGGTTCTGCCGGCTCCGCGTCCGTGTGAGCTGCCGCCCGGGCATGCCGCGCAGTGCGGCACCGCGCGCGGCCCGCCCCCCTTTCTCGCTGCCTGACAACTGCTTCGTCCGCCCCGTCGCGCGGGGCGGTCCGCCGCGGCGCCGACGCCGCGGCGTGTGTGGTCGTTTTCTGCGAGGAGATCCGCATGTTCCCCCATACCACGCGCCGCCGGCTGGGCCCGGTCCTGCTGGCCCTGAGCGTCCCGGCCGGCAGCAGCTCTGCCGCCGAGGGCGACGAGCCTGCGCCACATCGACATCCCCACCAGATGGAGGAAGTCGTCATCACCGCCGATCCGCTCGGCGCCATCGAGAGTCATCTCGCCGCACCGGTCAGCGTGCTCGATGCCGAGCAGCTCAGGCACCGTTCCATGCGGTCGATCGGTGAGACCGTCGGCCAGGTGCCCGGCGTCAACGTCAGCGACTTCGGGGCCAGCGTCGGCCGGCCGGTGATCCGCGGTCTCGGCGGCGCACGCGTGCGCGTGCTGGAAGGCGGCATCGGCACCATGGACGTATCGACGCTGAGCCCCGATCACGGCGTCGCCGTCGAGCCCATCTTCGCCGAGCAGATCGAGATATTCCGCGGTCCCGCCACGCTGCTCTACGGCAGCGGCGCGAGCGGCGGCCTGGTCAACGTCGTCAACCGGCGCATTCCGCGCACGCGGCCGGACACCGTTACCGGTGAACTCTACGCCCATTACGATACCGTGTCCGACGGCTGGCTCGGCGCGTGGCAGGCCGAGCTGCCGCTCGGCGAGCACTTCGCGCTGCATGCCGACGGCTTGCGCCGCGACAATGGTGATATCGGTATCCCGGGCTTCGCCTCGGTCAGTCCGGAGCCCGACGAACGGCGCGGCACGCTCGCCAACAGCGATACCGAGACCGACAACTACGCCGTCGGCGCCTCCTGGATCGGCGCGCGCGGTTTCCTCGGCTTCAACGTCAGCCACCTCGCCAACGATTACGGTGTGCCAGGCGGTCATCATCACCACGAAGAGGACGAGCATGACGACGATCATGGTCACGACGACGACCACGACGACGACCACGCTCTCGAAGCCGACGAGGACGGCACCCGGATCGCGCTGCAACAGACCCGCTTCGATGTCGAAGCCGAACTCGCACTCGGTGCGTTCGGCATCGATCGCGCCCGCACCCGCTGGGCCTACAGCGACTACATGCACGACGAGATCGAGGGCGACGGGGCCGTCGGCACGGCCTTCTCGAACGAGGAAATCGAAGGGCGCGTCGAACTCGTCCACCGCCCACTGGGCGCCTGGGACGGTGTCGTCGGCCTGCAATACAGCGACCGCACGTTTGCCGCCGTCGGCGAGGAAGCCTTCGTGCCGCCGGCGGCGCAGGACAGCATCGCCGTGTTCGTGTTCGAGAAGGCCGATTACGGCCAGGTCCACCTCGATGCGGGGATGCGCTACGAGCAACAGGACGCGCGCGATCGGACGCGCGGACGGGATCGTTCCCACGAACTGTTCAGCGTTTCCGGCGGCATCGGTTACGCCTACCGGCCGGGCTGGTCGCTGGGCCTCGCGGTGACGCGCTCGGAGCGTGCGCCGAGTATCGAGGAGTTGTTTGCCGGCGGCCCGCACCTCGCGACCAACACGTTCGAGATCGGTGATCCCGACCTCGGCGAGGAGACGTCGACCAACGTCGACCTGAGCTGGCGCAAGGAAGGCGGGCGCTATCACTTCGAGGCGACGGTCTTCTACAACGACATCGATGATTTCGTCTACCTCGCGTCCAACGATCGCAACGGCGACGGCATCGCCGACCGCGTCGAGCCGGATTTCGCGACTACCGGCCTGGTCGTCGACGAGGACGACGCGTTGCTGCTGCTCGACCAGCGTCAGCGCGACGCGCGCTTCTGGGGCTTCGAACTCGCCGCCGGCACGACCCTGTTCGACGACGCCCGTGGCCGGCTGGACCTGAACGCCTGGAGCGACTACGTGGACGCCGAGCTGTCCGGCGGCGAGCAGGTGCCGCGCATCCCACCGCTGCGTTTCGGGCTCCGCTCGCGCTGGACGCGCGGCCCGCTGGTGCTCGGCTTCGAAGTCATCCGCGTCACCGACGTCGAGTCGCCGGCAGCGCTGGAGACGCGCACCGACGGCTACACGATGGTCAACCTGGACGCCGCCTGGACCTACCGCGCCGGCCAGCCGGGTGAAGTGGAGCTGTTCGCGCGCGCGACCAACCTGGCCGACCAGACGGCGCGACGCCACGCCTCGTTCGTCAAGGACCGCGCCCCGCTGCCGGGGATCGGCGCGGTGCTCGGCGCGCGCGCGCGCTTCTGATGCGCCCGCGCGGCGTCGAGACGCGCAGGCCGCCGCCCACGGCGCGTGGGCTCATCGTGGATTCAAGCACTTGCCGGCCTGGCCGCTACCCAGTCCATCGAGTAAGAGCGTTCACGGGAACCCTGCGCTTCAATGGACATGTCGAATCGCGAGCGTCACCTGGTGGCGGGCCTGGTCGTGACCCTGCTCGCGATCCAGGCGATCGTCCTCGCCACCCAGTGGCGTGTGCACGGCACGCTTGGCGAAGCGCACGTGTTCGACGCGCTGGAGCGCGATCGCGAGCGTTACGTGCATCTCGCCGGCATGGCAGGTGGTCAAGCGGCCGAACCGGTCGCGCTGGCCGCGGCACACGGCATGCGCCTGGCGGTGCTCGACGTCACGAATGCCGCCGCGCCGCGCTGCCTCGCGGCGACCTTCGATTGCGCCGCCCTGCGCCTCGGCGGTGCCGACGCCGCGCCTTGGAGCGCCACGATCGACGGCGAGCCCCACGCGCTGACGGCCCTGCCGGGAGCTGGCGATGGGTCCCTGCTGGTCATTGCCCGGCCGACGGCCACGCCGTGGGCCGCGCTCGCGCCGGTTACCCTGTCGCTGACCGTGGTCGCGGCCAGTCTCGCCATGGCCGGGCTGGGCTGGCTGTGGTGGCGGCGCGCGCGCTTCGGTTCGCCACCGGTCCTGCACGACGACCTCACCGGCCTCGCCAACCGCGCCATGCTCGGGCGCGCGCTCGAGGACCACTGCACGCGCGCCTGCAATGCCGGCGGCACGCTCTCGTTGTTGATGGTCGACCTCGACCGTTTCAAGCTGGTCAACGAGACACTGGGGCACGAGGCCGGCGACCGCGTGCTGTGCGAAGTCGCGGCGCGCCTCGGTGACACGCTGCGCGCGAGCGACCTGATCGCGCGCCAGGGTGGCGACGAGTTCGTCATCGTGCTGCCGGGTACGGGCCAGGACTTCGTCGAGCTCGTCGCGCGCAAGATCATCAATGCGGTGGAGCATCCGATCATCGTCGATGGCACTACCGTCGACGTCAGTGCGAGCATCGGCATCGCCGTGCTGCCCGACGATGCCCATACCCCTGGCGAACTGCTGCGGCTCGCCGATGCCGCGATGTTCGAGGCCAAGCGCCGTCATCTCGGCGCGATGCGCTGGTCGAGCGAGTGCGAGCCCGGCAACGCGGCCGAGCTGTCGCTGCTGGGCGAACTGCGCATGGCGCTCGAGCGGCGCGAGTTCGAACTCCATTTCCAGCCCCTGATCGCACTGCCCGAACGGCGCATCGCCGGCGCCGAGGCGCTGGTCCGCTGGCGTCATCCCGTCCGCGGCCTGGTGCCGCCACAGGGTTTCATACCGTTTGCCGAGTCGACCGGCTTCATGCGCGTGCTCACGCGCTGGATCCTGACCCGCGCGCTGGCCGCCTGCGCCGACTGGCACGCGGCCGGTTTCCACATCCGCGTCGGCGTCAACGTGACGCCGCAGGATCTCTTCGACGACGACTTCGTCACCGCCGTGCGCAGCGAACTGGCGCGCAACAACCTGCCGCCCGAAGCGCTCTGCCTGGAGCTTACCGAGACTGCCTTCATGGATCGCCCGGAACGCGTCATCGGTGTCATGAACGCCTTGCGCGAAATGGGCGTGGCGCTGTCGGTCGACGACTTCGGCACCGGCTACTCCTCGCTCACCTACCTGCACGAGCTGCCGGTGAGCGAACTCAAGATCGACCGTTCTTTCGTCGCCGCCGCGGTCGACGACCACGGTACCGCGGCACCCATCGTTCATTCGGCGATCGAACTCGGCCGCAAGCTGTCCCTCGAAGTCGTTGCCGAGGGCGTGGAAGACGAACGCAGCCTCAACCACCTCTCGGCGATGGGCTGCAACTACGCGCAGGGCTTCTACATCGCCCGGCCGATGCCTGAAGAAGCCTTCCTCGTCTGGTTGACCGGCCAGAGCTTCTCCAGCACCGTGCGCGCGATGACGCCGCTGGCCGCACTCGGCCACTGAGGCGGCACGCCTATGCCGGGCCCGCGGCCGGCACCCCTTCGTGCGCGAGCAGCCAGCGCTTGCGCGCGAGACCGCCGGCGTAGCCGGTGAGCCGGCCGTCCGCGCCGACCAGGCGATGGCAGGGCACGACCACCGCGCAGGGGTTGGCGGCGTTGGCGGCACCGACGGCGCGCGCGGCCCGCGGCCGGCCGAGTGCCGCGGCGAGCGCACCGTACCCCCGCGTTTCGCCTGCACGCAGTGCGCGCAGCGCCGACCATACCGCGAGCTGCAGCGCGGTGCCGTGCAGCGCGACGGCGATGTCGTCGAGGCGCGAGAGTGCCCCGGCAAAATAGTCCGCGAGTGCCGCGCTGGCGGCGAGTTTGCTCGCGGCGACGGTCTGCGGGTCGCGCTCGAGTCGCTGGCGCGCGAGCCAGCGCGCGAGGCGCGCCTCGGCGTCCCGCCACTCCGCGGCGCGCAGCCGGCCCGAGGCATCCTCCACGAGCACCAGGGTCCCGAGCGGCGTCGCCAGTTCGCCGCGGTGCCACCGCGTGGCCGCATCAGCCGGCATCGGCAGCCCACAGGTGCTGTGCGGCATAGGCCCGCCATGGCCGCCAGGGAGCCGCCAGCGCAGCGGCTTCGCGCGCACTCGGGCGTGTGCCATCGGCCGTGGCGAGCGCGCGCAGCAGGCCGACGTCGCTGGCCGGAAAGGCGTCCGGCTCGCGCAGCGCGCGCATGGCGATGTAGTGCGCGCTCCAGGCCCCGATGCCGCGCAGCGCGAGCAGCCGGGCCAGGCTCTCCTCGAGCGTCGCCGCGCGCTCCAGCAAGGTGGCGTCGGTACTCACCGCCGCGGCGAAATCCGCCACTGCGCGGCCGCGCGCGCGCGGCATGCCGAGGCTCGCGACGTCGGCCTCGCGCAGCGCCGCCGGCGAGGGGAAGGCGCGCGCGAGCGATGGCTCGCCGGCAAACGCGACCGGCTGGCCCCAGCGTTCGCACAGGCGCGTGCACAGGCCGATCGCCGCGCGCACGCTGATCTGCTGGCCGAGGATCGCGCGCACGCCCTGCTCGAACGCGTCGATGCAGCCGGCCACGCGCAGCCCCGGGCGCGCGCGCACGAGCGGCGCGAGGCGTGCGTCGCGACCGAGGTGCCGCGCGATCACGTCCGGTTCGGCATCGAGATCGAAGGCCGCGCGCAGGCGGCGCGCGAGGGCCGGCAGCGCGCGCGCCGCGACGCCGCGGACCTCGGCCCGCAGGCTGTCGCCGGCGCCGGGGCCGAGGCGCAGCAGGGCGGGTTCTCCGTCGACGAGAAGCACGCGGACGTAATGCTGCTCCTCGACGCGTTCGACGCCGTCTATGGCCCGGGCGCGGTGGAAGTCGAGGAAGAACGGCCAGTCGAACGGCGCCCGGTAGCGCAGCTCCAGGATGCTCGCGGCGCGCGTCTCAGAGGTGCTCGAAGGCATGGCCGGCGCGCAGCACGACATCGTCCTCGCCGTAACGGCCGGTGATCATCATGCCGATGGGCAGGCCGTCGGAGAAGCCGGCCGGCACGCTCAGCGAAGGATGGCCGGTGACGTCGAACGGCGCGGTGTTGCCGACCATGTCGAGCGCCGAACCCATGACGACCGCGGGCGCGGCATCCGCCGGCGGAATACGATGCGCCTTCATCGGCGTGGTCGGCATCACCAGCAGGTCGACGTCCTCGAAAGCCGCGTCGTAGGCGGCGCGCAGCTCGTGCACGAGGTTCTGCGCCTTGGCCGAGTAGTAGCGTCCGTAGCGGTTACGCATCACGCGTGCGCACAGCAGCACGGTCTTGACCGTGACCGGCATCGCGTCGGCGCGTTCGCGCTGCGCATCGTGGTAGAAGCGGATCGCTTCGAGCAGCGTATGGCCCTTCGGGTTGGGGCCGCTCGGACCGAGGTCGGTGAAGGTCGACAGGGTGCCATCGAGGATGCTCGTGATCATGATCGCGCCGCCCTCGGCATGGCGCGGCACGGAGATTTCGCTGACCGTGGCGCCGGCGTCGCGCAGGCTGAACGCGGCCTCGCGCACGCGCGCGTCGACATCGGCCTCGGCGCCCGGCGTGCCGAAACCTTCGCGCACGACGCCGATCCGCAGGCCACGGATCCCTTCGCCGACGAGGCTCGCGTAGGGCTTGACCACGAGGTCGCCGCGCTGCCGCGGGTCGCGCCCCGCGTCGTCACCGGCGATGACCTCGAGCAGCAGCGCGCAATCGGCGCTCGACATCGCCATCGGGCCGAGATGATCGACCGACTGTTCGATCGGACTCGCCCCGGTATAGGGCACCAGGCCGTAGCTCGGCTTGTGGCCGACGCAGCCGGAGAACGAGGCCGGCATGCGCACCGACCCGCCCTGGTCCGAACCGATCGCGAGGTCGCAGGCGCCGCGCACCAGCAGCGCCGCGCAGCCGCTCGACGAGCCGCCGGACATGAACTCGGCGCGGTGCGGGTTGCGCACCGGGCCGGTGGCGGAGGTATGGCTGCCACCGGAGAAACAGAAGTTCTCGCACACGCCCTTGCCGAGTATCGTCGCGCCCGCATCGAGAACGCGGCTGACCACGGTCGCGTCCTCGTCCGGCACGCAACCTTCGAACACCGCCGAGCCATTCAGCATCGGTACGCCGGCGACGGCGATGTTGTCCTTGATGACCACGCGCCTGCCCGCGAGCGGGCCGCTCGGTGCGCCCGCGATCACGCACTGGTAGGACCACGCGTTGCAGGGATTGTCGGCCGCCGCGGGCCGTACGATCTCTCCGCGCGGGTAGCGCACCGGCAGCTTCGGCGCGGCCCATTCGTCGACGCGGTTGAGGTCCTCGACCAGGCCTTGCATCAATGCGCCGAAGCCGGCGAGTTCATTCGCGTCGAGATGCAGGTGCAGCTGCTGCGCGGCCTCGGCCAGTTCGCTGGCGGAGGGCGGCGGGATGGCGGGGGAGCGGGTCATCGGCATCTCCTGCTGGCGCGGCGCGGGCGCGACTTGCGCAACACGCGTGCATCGTCGCTGCGCGCTGGTTATCGTGCTGCTCAGACGCAGGCAACATAACCGATGTGGGGCGGCGCCGGAAGGCGCCGCACCGGTCGGCAGGAGGCGGCGCATGGCAGCGGAAAGGGCAGGCGTACGACGGGTCAGGCGCCTCGGCGTGCTGGACATCGAGGCTTCGGGCTTCGGTGCGGCGAGCTACCCGATCGAGGTCGGCGTCGCGCTTGCCGACGGCCGACGCTGGTGTTCACTGATCGTCCCCTGCGCCGACTGGACCCATTGGAGCGCCGAGGCGGAGGCCTTGCACGGTATCACCCGGGCGCAGCTGCGCGCGCACGGGCGGCCGGTTGCCGAGGTCGCGCGGACGCTCAACCGCCTGCTCGCCGGCGCGACGGTGTACAGCGACGGCTGGGTGGTCGACGATCGCTGGCTGCGCCGCCTGTACTTCGCCGCCGCCGTGCCGCAGGCGTTCACGCTGAGCCCGCTCGAGGCGGTGTTGAACGAAGACCAGATGGCCGCGTGGCAGGGCACCCGTGAAGCGGTTGCCGGCGAGCTCGCTGCGCCGCGCCACCGCGCCAGCACCGATGCCTTCGTCGTGCAGGAAACCTGGTACCGCACGCGCCGCGCAAGCGCGGCGTAGCGGCCGGCGAGGCGCTCGCCGGACGCGCCTCGCCCGGGTCCCTCAGTGGAGGTCCGGTGCTTTCCAGAAATCGCGCCGGTCGACCGATTCGATGACCAGCGCGAGCGGCTCGTCGTCGCGTTCGAGGGCGAGTGCGACCGGGCAGCCCGCCGTGCCGCTGGCCCACACGGCGCGGAACAGGTCGGCGAGCGAGTCCGGGCAGGTGCCGCTGACACTCGTGACGACATCGCCGGCGGCGATGCCGGCGCGCGCCGCAGGCGCGTCCTGGTAGGTGCCGGCGACGACGAAACGGCCATCGACTTCGGAGACGAACATGCCGAGCCAGGGCCGTGCCGGCTTGAGCGTGCGCCCGTAGCGGGAAAGTTCGTCGACGATGGGTAGCAGCAGGTCGACGGGTACGATCATGTTGCCGTCGACCTCGGGCAGCTCGGCGACGAGCTGGTCGACGTACAGGGAGCCGATGCCGGCGAGACGCCCATCCGGCGCGATCAGCGCTGCGCCGCCCCAGTTGGGATGCGGCGGCGCGGTGAACAGGGCGTCGTCGAGCACGTACTCCCAGTAGCCGGCGAACTCGTGACGTGCCGTCACCCGCACCCGCAGCGCCGCGCTGCGTCCGCCGTGGCCGGCCAGCACCAGGGTTTCGCCGACGTGGATCCCGGCGGCCGTGCCGAGCGGCATGGCGGGGCCGTCGAGGCGGCCGAGCGCCTGCACGAGGCCGAAGCCGGTTTCGTAGTCATAGCCGAGCAGGTGACCGGGCACGGCCTGCCCGCGGGCGGTGATGATCCAGATTTCGTCGGCCTCGGTGACCAGGTAGCCGATGGTCACGATGAGGCCGCTATCGTTTACCACCACGCCGTGTCCGGCGCGCTCGGTGCCCAGCACGCTGGCGGTGAACGCGTCCTCCGGGACCCGCGCACGCAGCGAGACCACCGCGCCGAGTGCGGCGTCGAGGTCGTAATCGACGTCGCCCGCCCGCGGGCGCAGCTCGCTCGGAATGTGGTCGTCGCCGTCGTCGCTCATTGCCGTGGTTGCGTGGCCGCGTGACGCGCGGCTACTCTCGTTCGTGCCATGTGCCCATGCTATCAAGAACCGCCTCGCGGTTCGGTGTCGCGAACGCGGGAGACGTCGATATGAAGGATGCCACGGCTGCGCTCGCGCGCCTGCTCGAAGCGAGCAGGCGCATGGTCGCGTTCACCGGCGCCGGCATCAGCACCGAGTCCGGCATCCCCGACTTCCGCAGCCCCGGTGGTATCTGGTCGACGATGAGTCCGATCATGTTCGACGACTTCGTGCGTTCGGAGGAGATGCGGCGCGAAGCCTGGCGGCGCAAGATTGCCATGGACCGCGATTTCCGCCAGGCCACGCCCAACCGCGGACACCGGGCGCTCGCCGGGCTGGTCGCCGCCGGCCGCATGAGCGCCGTCATCACGCAGAATGTCGATGGCCTGCACCAGGCGTCGGGGATCCCCGACGAGCAGGTCATCGAACTCCACGGCAATACGACCTACGCCCGTTGCCTGGACTGCGCCAGGCGCTTCGAGCTCGATCCGATCGTGGCGGCCTTCGAGCGCGACGGGCAGCCGCCGGTGTGCGACGCGTGCGGCGGCCTGGTCAAGACCGCGACGGTGTCCTTCGGCCAGGCGATGCCGGTCGAGGCGATGGCGCGCGCCGAACGCGAGACGCTTGCCTGCGACCTGTTCATCGTGCTCGGCTCCTCGCTGGTAGTCTATCCCGCGGCCGGTTTCCCGCTGCTGGCGAAGCGCAACGGGGCGCGCCTGGTGATCGTCAACCGCGAGCCGACCGAGCAGGACGCGGCGGCGGACCTGGTCATCCACGACGGCATCGGGGCGACCCTGGGCGCGGCGCTGGACGTCGACTAGGCGCGCGGCGGCCGGGCTGGCGCCACGGCTGCGCGCTCAGGGGCGCAGCGGGAAACGCGCCGGTCCGAGCAGCCGGTCGAGGCGCGCCTGGCTCGCTTCGATCCATTCGCACAGCAGCGGGCGGGTCTCCCGCGGATCGATGAGATCGTGCACGGCGAAGGATTCGGCCGGACGAAACGGCGAGCGTGCGCGCTCGAAGCGTTCCTCGAGTTCGCGGCGCATGGCCTCCGGATCCTCGGCCGCCGCGATCTGCCGGCCGAACGCGACCGCGACGCCGCCCTCGAGTGGCAGCGCGCCGCTCTCGGCCGAAGGCCAGTCGAGCACGTAGGCCTGTGGTCCGTAGTGCGCGGCGGCGGCGACGCCGAACGACTTGCGCACCCGGATCGAGGCCCAGGGTACCGTCGCCTGCGCGGCTGCCGCGACGGCGGCCATGCCGTAGCGGATGGTCGCTGCCGCTTCGGCCTCGGGACCGATCATGAAACCCGGTTCGTCGACGAAGTTGACCAGTGGCAGGTGAAAGGTCTCGCACAGCTCGATCATGCGGCGCATCTTCTGCGCGCAGGCCGCGGTCATCGCGCCGGCGTTGTGCCGGCAGTCGTTGGCAGTGATACCGACCGGCTGGCCGGCGAGACGCGCCAGGCCGACGACCAGGCCCGGACCGTAATCGCGGCTGATGCGGAAGAACGACGCACGGTCGACGACGTGCTCGATGATGGCGACGACGTCGAACGGGATACGCCGGTCGCGCGGCACGATGTCGGCCAGCGCCTCGTCCATGCGTTCGCTCGGGTCGTTCGTCGCCACGCGCGGCGCCCGCTCGTCGACATGGCCCGGCAGGTAGGAGAGAAAGCGCCGGCACTGGGCCAGCGCGTCGAGCTCGTCGTCGGCGAGGTTGTCGACCACGCCCGAGCGTGCGTGGACGGCCGCCCCGCCGAGCGCTTCCTTGCTCACTTCGCGCCCGAGTGCCCGCTTGACCAGCGCCGGTCCGCCGATCATCACCTGCGCGGTGTCGCGCGCCATGACCGAGAAATGCGAGGCGACCAGGCGCCCGGCGGGGAAGCCCGCGACCGGGCCGAGCGCCGCAGACACCACGGGCACCGCGCCCAGCGTCTCGGCGATGACCGCGAAGCGCGGTTCCGCCCACACCGGTTCACCGACCGTCCGCGGCTTCTTCGGATCCTCGTCGCCGCTGCCGACGCTGCCGCCACCACCTTCGAGCAACCGCACCAGCGGCATGCGATAAGTCAGCGCGAGATGCTCGGCATAGACACTCTTGCGCAGGCCGGCCGCGTTCGGCGAGCCACCCTTGAGCGTGAAATCCTCGCCGCCGACGACGACGCGGCGACCACCGACGCGGCCGATGCCGACCACGTAGTTCGCCGGCGTGAAGTCCTCCAGGCCGCCGTCGTCGTCGAGTGTCGCGCCGCCCGCGATGCGGCCGTGCTCGCGGAAGCTGCCGTCGTCGACCAGCGCTTCGATGCGCTCGCGCACGCTGAGCCGGCCGCGCGCATGCTGGCGTGCCACGCCCTCGGCGCCGCCCTGCTCGAGTGCCAGCGCACGGCGCTGCCGCAGGCCCTCGATGGCCTCGGCCCACGGCCGCGCGGCGGCAGCCTGCGCGTCGTCGTCGCGCGCAGGCGGACCGGGGTGCGGGGCGTCGTCACTCATGAACGTGCGGCACGCGCCTTGACCAGGGGAGACTCGTTCTTGTCGATCCAACCCATCGTCAGGCCGGCGGTGAAACCGCCGTCGACGATCAGGTCGCGGCCGTTGACGTAGGCGGAGGGCCCGGTCGCGAGGTACTGAACGACGTTCGCGATGTCGAGCGGCTCGGCGGCGCGGCCGATGCTGTCGATGACCCAGTCGAGCTGGCCCTGCCCGGCCTGTTCCTTGAACGCGGGCAGCAGCGGCGTGGCGACCGGTCCCGGGCTCACGCTGTTGGCGCGAATGCCGCGCTGCGGACCGAGTGCTGCGAGCTGCATGGTGTAGACGACCACGCACTCCTTGCTGAAATGGTAGGCCGCGTTACCGTCCATGCCGCGCGCTTCGCACCAACCGAGCGCCGCCGCGAAATCGTCGATCGCGAGCAGCTCGCTGATGTCTTTCAGATGACGCCCCCAGTTGAAGCCGGCAATGGAGGCAATGTTGACGATCGCGCCACCCGGGTTGAGACGCTCGAGCATCGCTTCGGTGAGATGCTTCAAGCCGAGCGTGTTGACGCGCATGATGAGCAGCGGGTCGAGCGTGCCAGGCACGCCGGCGACGTTGAGCAGCACGTCGAAGTTGCCCTCCAGCGACGCCAGCGCGGCGTCGATCGAGCCGGGGTCGCTCATGTCGCAATGCAGGTGGTGCGCGGCGCCGGCCGGCGCGTCCTTGATGTCGAGTGACGTGACCTCGTCGCCGGCGGCATGGAACAGGCCGGCGCAGGCAGCGCCGATGCCGGACGAGGCGCCGGTGAGCAGGATGCGTTTCGCGGTCATGTCGTGGTCTCCCCTGGGTGGCCGTGAGTGCGCCCGGCATCATGCCAGATCGCGCGCGGCGGCGTCACAGCCGCCGGATTCGTTAACATCAGGACGCGCGCATGGTGCGCGTAGCGGGGAGGACGACGACGATGATGATGCTCGACGGTATCCGGGTGCTCGATTTCACGCAGTATCTCGCGGGTCCTTCGATCACGCGGCTGATGGCGGAGATGGGCGCCGAGATCATCAAGATAGAGCAGGCGCCCGGCGGCGATCCGGGGCGCCTGTTGCCGGTGTTGCGCGACGGGCGCAGCGGCTTCTTCGTGCAGCAGAACCGCGGCAAGCAGAGCCTGTGTCTGGACCTGCATTCGGCCGCAGCGCAGGACCTCGTGCGCCGCCTCGTTGCCGAGGTCGACGTCGTCGTGGAGAACGCCGGGCCCGGCGTGATGGAAAAGCGCGGCTTCACCTACGATGCCTTCAAGGCCATCAACCCGTCGCTGGTGATGGCCTCGGTGTCCGCTTTCGGCCGCGTCGGCCCGTTGTCGCACAAGACCGGCTACGACTGGATCGCGCAGGCGTTCAGCGGCCTGATGGACGTGACCGGTCCGGCTGACGGTCCGCCGCATCCGGTCGGTATCGGCATCTGCGACTCGAACGCCGGCGTGCACGGTTTCGCGGCCATCGGCTACGCCCTGTTCCACCGCCTGCGCACCGGTGAAGGGCAATACATCGACCTGTCCATGGTCGATGCCGTCTACCACATGCACGAGTACAACGTGCACGGCCGCTCCGTCGCGGGCGACGCGTTCCAACCGCGCCGCACCGGCGAACACCACGAACTGATCGCGCCGTTCGGCGTCTTCCGCGGGCCGCGGGGCTATCTCGTCATCGCCGTGCTGCAGCTGCAATGGAAAGGCCTGTGCGCGGCGCTCGGACGCCCCGAGCTCGAACACGACGCGCGTTTCGCCGACGGCGGCACGCGGGCCCGTAACCGCCACGCGCTGATCGCCATCATCGAGGAATGGGCGGCGGGTTTCGCCGACGACGAGGCGGTGGTCGCCGCGCTCGAAGCGCACCGCGTGCCGGCGGCGCCGGTCATGAATCCGCTCGACACGCTCGAGCACCCGCAATTCATCGAGCGTAGCATGGTGCGCGAAGTCGAGGATCGCATCCTCGGCCGCGTGCAGGTGCCCGGGTTTCCGTTCAAGTTCTCCGCCCAGCCCGAAGTGGCCGAGGCCACCGCGCCCCTGCTCGGGGAGCACAACGAGGCGGTGCTCGGCGGCCTGCTCGGTCTCGATGCGGACGCCATTGCCGCCCTCGCCAGTGCCGGGGTGATCCGCAGCGAGCGCCGGTGAGCGCGCGTATACGGGGGGCGTGACGGGCTTCGCCGGGCGCCGCCTTCAACCGCTCACGGAAGCCGGTGGGCGCACGCGCCGCGCCAGCGCGATCCCGGCGGCGTACAGGAACCAGCAGGCGAGGCCGTAGAGCAGCGGGCGCAGCGGGATGGCGTAACGTGGCAACGGGCTGCCGACAACGTGCACGAGGATGAAATAGGCGATCAGCAGGGTCAGGACGCGCGTGAGACGGACGGCCGCCGGTGGACGGGACAACACGCCGCGGGCCGGTAGCCAGGCGATCGCGCACCCGGCGAGGGCGAGGCACATCAGCGGCCAGTGCAGGTCCATCATCAGTCCGTGCGACGAGCCCAGCCAGGCGTGCGCGGCGAAGCCCGGGTACTCGACCGGGTAGACGAAGACGTCACCGGCACCGGCGATGATGTCCCAGCCGAGATAGGTCACCGCTTTGCCCAGCGCGTACCATCGAAGATAGGTGAGCGGCGCCTCGCGAGCGCGCTCGAGCAGGTGCGCGAGCACTTCCCCGAGCGTGTCGCGATCGTCGAAGCCCGGCGCGTAACGGTGCTGCGCGCCGCGTGTCTCCGGCCGCCCGTCGACCATGAGGTCGGGGTAGGTGCCGCTGTTGATGCTCTTCAGTGCCAGTGACGTGTGTCCTTCCGGCAGCGGCGCGCCGTGGCTGAGCACGAACCAGGGTCCGTAGCAGACGAGAAAGCCGGCAAGCACCGCGATCAGCGTGACCGCACGCCGGCTCGGCGCCCACCAGGCAAGGAGCGGCGCGAGCAGTACGATGAAATACAGCGTCGTCGGGCGCACCAGGGTGGCAAGACCGAGGAGGGCGCCGGCAGCCAGCGCCGTGCCTGCGCCGGGACGTCTGCACCAGGCGCCCAGCGCGAGCGCGAAGGCAGCCAGGACCAGGGTGAACAGGGTTTCGCTCAACAGGTAGAGATTCATCGCCGCGAGGTGGGGCGAAAGAGCGGTCAGCGCCGCCGTGGGCGGTGCTTGCCGATCGGCGTGGTCGGCGTCGGCTCGGTGGCGGCGAACGAGTCGTACGCGG
>JAUIFX010000269.1 GCA_030429865.1 Gammaproteobacteria bacterium
GATCGAACGGTAGAGCACGGCGGCATCGCCGCCGGGGAAATCGCAGCGCGCGGTGCCGTAGTCGGGCATGAACAGGGTATCGCCGACGAAGCAGGCGTCGCCGATGACGTAGCTGATGCACGCCGGCGTATGCCCGGGTGTGTGCACCACCCGCGCTTCCAGGTCACCGATGTTGAACGTTTCGCCGTCGATGAACAGGTGATCGAACTGCGAGCCGTCGGTGCGGAAACGCGCGTCCTCGTTGAAGACCTTCTTGAACGTCGCCTGTACCGTCTTGATGTGCTCACCGATGGCGGTACGCCCGCCGAGCTTTTCCTTCAGGTAGGGCGCGGCCGACAGGTGGTCGGCGTGGGCGTGGGTTTCGAGGATCCACTCGACGGTGAGCTTGCGGTCCTCGATGTAGCCGATCAGCTCGTCGGCCGAGGCGGTGCTGGTGCGCCCCGATTTCGGATCGAAATCGAGTACCGAGTCGACGATCGCGCAATGACCGGTAGCGGGATCGCTGACCACGTAGCTGATGGTGTAGGTCGCTTTATCGAAAAAGCCACGCACGTCGGGATTCATGGGCATTCTCCTTGGCAGGTACGGCTCATTCGAAGAGCTTAACGGCCGCGCCGGTTGACAGGTATATGTAATTATACGTATATATCGATTTATGAATATTGTCGAGATGGAACAGCGCGCCGATGACGTCGCGGCGCTGATGAAATCGCTCTCGCACCGCACGCGCCTGATGATCCTCTGTCAGCTCGTCGACGGCGAAAAGGCGGTCGGCGAACTTGCCGCGCTGCTCGGCCAGGCGCAGCCGAGCATCTCGCAGCAACTCGCGTTGTTACGCCGCGAAGGCCTGGTCCACACGCGGCGCGACGGCCAGAGCGTGTACTACCGCCTGCCGAGCGGCCCGGTGAGCCGCCTGGTCAGCTTTCTCTACCGCAATTTCTGCGGCTGAGCCGGCGGCGCCGGAGCGCCGGCCGAAGTGTGGGCCGAGGTGTGGGCCGGCCAGTGGGCCGGCAGGCGTCGTGAGGGGGTGAGGGAGCGGGCGCCGGACCAGCCGGCTGCGCTGCCGGGTGCTGGCGTGGCGGGTGCAGAGGTGACGCCTTCCGGCCGGTGGCATGCCGGGAATCGCCGGGCAGGGCGGCGGCGCCGCGCAGCGCCGCCGCGATTGCGTTGAATTCAGCCCCTGCGCCGTGCGAGCCGCACCAGGCCGAGCAGGCCCGTGCCGAACAACCAGGCGGCGGCCGGCACCGGGACCGGCGTATAGCCGTCGATGTAGGCCGTGTAAGGCGCCTGGTCTTCCTCGCCCGCCTGGTTCAGGCCGATTGCGTTCGCCCCGAGCGCGAAGCCGGGCGCGTCGGTCTTGATCAGGTACCAGCCGGTGAGCGGCTTGGCTTCCTCGACGTTGACGTCGGTGGCGAGGCCGATGACGTCGGGGTCGAAGACGTCGTCGGCATCGTCCTCGATGTTCGAGTTGAGCGTGCGCGCGGCGGAGAACAGGTTGAGATCGTCACTGGTGACGAAAGTCCACCCGGCGGCCGCGCTGTAGCCGCTGAAGCCGAAGCGGAAGACGTCGTTGATCTCGCCCTCTTCGTCGAGGTCCATGACGATGCGCGAACCGAACACGAGCGCGCCGTCGCTGGTGTCGCGGAATACCGCGTCCTGGAACTCACCGACTTCCTCGAACACGCTCGGGTCGTCCTCGTCCGGCAGCTCGAACACGGTGGTGCGCGCGGCGAGGAGGCTGAAGTTGGATGGCAGGTCGAAGGTGAACGGCAGGTCGAAACCGGTCTGCGTGCCGGGTGCGATCAGCAGCTGGTCGCTGGCCGGGTTGTTGGAGCCGTAGACGCGCAGCGTGCCGCCGGTGGGCAGCTCGACGAAGGCCTGGGCAGGTGTCGTCAGCGCGGCGAGCGCGCCGGCGGCGATGAAGGAAAAGCGTTTCACGGTAATGCCTCCTGTCTGGAGAGTCCTGTTGGAGCCGGGTTCGTGTTGCGTGCTGGTGAAGGCCGTCGTCCCGTCGATGCGCCTTCATCGGCGCGCCGCGGTCCCGCCGGGCACCGTCGCGGGTTCCGTTCGAGCGGGGGTGGCCACGAAGCAGGTTGCCGTCGCGTCTCGTCTGTTGTCGTTGTGCGCCGCAGGCTAGCTATGCGCCCGTGCACGAACAACGGGAATCCTTCCCGAGCCGCGTTTTCCCGTGCATTGCGGGAGGAAATCCCTACGCGTGCCGTCGCTCGCTCCCTACAGTGACGCCGTGCCCGACATCGCACGCGGCGCGTCCCCGGGATGCGCGACGGCGCGCGCCCGACGCCCGAGCCCGAGACCCTGCTACCCGCAATGCCTGCCAGCATCCCTTCCGCCCGAGCGGCCGTCGCGGCGCTGTCGCGCCGCACGCGAGACGGCGCCATCGCGATTCTGCTCGGCTGTGCGACGCCGGCCCCGGCACAGGAGACACAGGAGACACGGGATACGGCGGCGAGCGGGGCGACGCCGACAGCGGTCGAGGAGGTCGTCGTCTACGGCCGTCGCCCGACGATGATCACGCCCTTGCCCGGCGTGTCGCTCGACGAGGGAACGCTGAGCAGCAACATCCAGCAGGCCACCGGCGAGGACATCCGCGGCAGCGGTGCCGTCAGCACGACGCAGTTCATGAACGAGCAGCTGCAGTCGATCACCGTGCAGGACAACACCGGCAACCCGTTCCAGCAGGATGTCGTCTTCCGCGGCTTTTCCGCCTCGCCGCTGGTGGCGACGCCGCAGGGTCTGTCGGTGTACCTCGACGGCGTGCGTGTCAACGAACCTTTCGGGCAGGTCATCAACTGGGACCTGATCCCGCTGAACGCCATCGATACGCTGGCGCTGCTGCCGGGCTCGAACCCGCTGTTCGGCTTGAACAGCCTCGGCGGTGCGCTGTCACTGACGACCAAGTCCGGATTCAGCGCGCCGGGCCTGGACGTCAGCCAGAGCTGGGGTAGCTGGGACCGTCGTCATACCCAGTTCACCGGTGGCATCGGCGACGAGCACGTCGGCGCGCTGCTCGCCATCAACTACCTCGACGAGGATGGCTGGCGGCGCCGTTCGCCATCGGCCATCCGGCAGGCCTTCGCGCGTGCCGACCTGCGCGGCAAGTGGGGGCAGCTCACCGCCCAGGTGCTGCATGCGGACAACGAGCTGTTCGGCGGTGGCCTGATTCCGCACGAGGATTTCAAGGACGACCCGAGCCAGATCTACACCGCCCCGGACAGCGTCGACAACGAGCTCACGCATTTCTGGGGTACGGCGCGCGCCGATCTCGGCGACAGCGTCTCGGCGAGTGCGCTCGGTTACCGCCGGCGCAGCCAGCAGGACACGGTCAACGGCGATTTCTGGGACGACTGGGTGGAGGCCGCCGCGCTGCGCATTCCCGCCTGCGACGTCGCGCCGGG
>JAUIFX010000270.1 GCA_030429865.1 Gammaproteobacteria bacterium
GCAACGCGGCGCGGAGCTCGCTCGCATGCGCGAGGTGACGCCCGCCGGGCTGGCCGACGCTGTCCGCGACGCGCCCGCCGTCGAGCACCGGCGCGGACTCGCCGGCCGCGAAACCGGCGCCGCCGAGGTCCGCCGCCCCCGGCTCGCGCAGCGGCGCCGGCCGCGCCGCGCCCGCGGCCTCGACCGGTGGCTCGAAGCCCGGATCGATCGCCGCGATACGCGCCGCCAGGGGTGGATGCGTCGCCATCAGCGCGCCGAGAAAGTAACGCACCGACTCGGCGATGCAGAAATGGCTGATGTCCTCGGCATGCGGGTTGTCGAGGCGCGAACCGCTGGCGTGGGTCCGGATCCGGTGCAGCGCGCCCGCGATACCGTGCGGGTTGCGCGTGAACTGGACGGCGGAGGCGTCGGCAAGGAACTCGCGCTGGCGCGAAATCGCGGCCTTGATCACGGCCGCGAGCGCCGAGCCGAGGTAACCGATAGCGAGCACGGCGAGACCGACGACGACGAGCTGCGCGGTGTCGCGGCCGCGGCCGTGCGATCCCGCGCGCAGCAGGAAGCGGCCGAGCTGCGCGATGACGACGAGCCCGGCCAGCGCACCCATGAGACGGATGTTCAGCCGCATGTCCTCGTTGAAGATGTGGCTGAACTCGTGCGCTACCACGCCCTGCAGTTCGTCGCGCGTGAAATGCTCGAGGGCGCCGCGCGTGACCACCATGACCGTCTCGCTCGGACGCGTGCCGGCAACGAAAGCGTTGATCGCGGCTTCGCCGTCGAGCACGTACACGGCAGGCACCGGCACACCGGAGGCGATCGCCATCTCCTCGACGACGTTGAGCAGGCGGCGCTCGGCGGGGACGCGGGTATCGGGTTCGATGCGGCGCGCTTTCAGCATGCGGGCGAGCGCGGGGCCGCCACCGCGCAGGCGGAGCGCAGTGACGAGGCTCGTGCCGACGACGACGAGCAGGGTCACGCCGGTGACGACGATCCACGTCGTGCCCTGCAGCCAGCGCGTGACGGTCAGCGGGGCCTCGCCCGGATCGAGCGCGAGGCGCATCGCGCCCCAGGCCAGGGCGTTGAGCGCGAGTACCACGAGGGCCACCGCGGCGACGAACCATACGCCGAGCAGGCGCGTGCGCCGCCGCGCGCGCTCCTGGTGCTGGTAGAAGTTCATCGCCACGTCGGCAGCGGCGGCCGCCTGCCGGTGCGCCAGGCCCACTCGGAGCGGGTCGCGGCGCTGCGCGTCGACGGGGTCGCGCGGCGTGTCGCGAAGCTCATCGGTCGCATGTGAACGAGGCCGTCCGGCGCCGCGCGCGGAAGCGCTTCAGCGACGATTCGGCACCCCCGGAATCAGCTGAACGAGACCTGCGGCACTTCGCGCATCTGCGGATCTTCGATCTCCAGCAACTCGGCCGCAGCGAAACTGAACATGCCGCTGACGACGTTGTTGGGGAACTGCTCCCGCATGTTGTTGTAGGCCGTCACCGCATCGTTGAAGTGCTGCCGCGAGAACGCAATCTTGTTCTCCGTCGACGTCAGCTCCTCCATCAGGTTCTGCATCGTTTCGTTGGCCTTGAGGTCGGGATAGGCCTCGGCCAGTGCGAAGAAGCGGCCCATGGCGCCCGACAGCACGCCCTCGGCGGCGGCCAGTCCGGCGATCGCGCCGGCATCCTCCGGGTGGGCGGACGCGGCACGCGACGCGGCCTGGGCCTGGTTGCGCGCCTGGATCACCGCTTCCAGCGTCTCGCGTTCGTGCGCGAGGTAGCCCTTGGCCGTCTCGACGAGGTTGGGGATCAGGTCGTAGCGACGCTTGAGCTGCACGTCGATCTGGGCGAAGGCGTTCTTGAACTGGTTCCGCGCCGTGACCAGGCCGTTGTAAAGGCCCACCCCGTAGAGCGCGAGCGCGACGATGACGACGAGAACGATGATGGTGCCGATGTCCATGGCGCGGGCTCCCCGGGGCTGGAATCGTGAGGTCGATGATTATAGCGATGTCGACTCCGCGGGAGCGCGACTTTAGGCCGGCACCGCCGCACGGCCCGTGCGCGGGTGCCCGCCGCGGGCCGCGCCTGCCTTCAAGTGGCCTGGGGACTGCCGCCCTCGACGAGCGTCGCGCCGCCGCTCTCCTGCTGGCGCGCCCACATCGCGGCGTACAGGCCATCGCGGGTGACCAGCGCCGCGTGGCGTCCGCGTTCGGCGATGCGCCCCTCGTCGAGCACGATGATTTCGTCCGCGTCGACCACCGTGGACAGGCGGTGCGCGATGACGATCGTGGTGTGCCCGCGCGAAATCTCGCGCAGCGCCAGCTGGATTTCACGCTCGGTACGGGTATCGAGCGCCGAGGTTGCCTCGTCGAACAACAGGATGCGCGGCCGCTTGAGTATCGTGCGTGCGATCGCCACGCGCTGCTTCTCGCCACCGGAGAGCTTGAGACCGCGTTCGCCGACCATGGTCTGGTAGCCGTCCGGCAGCTGCATGACGAAATCGTGGATACGGGCATGGCGCGCGGCCTCCTCGACTTCGGCCGGGCTCGCCCCGGGCCGCCCGTAGGCGATGTTGTAATAGACGGTATCGTTGAACAGCACGGTGTCCTGCGGTACCACGCCGATCGCCGCACGCAGGCTGGACTGGGTCAGCATGCGCAGGTCCTGGCCGTCGATGCGGATGGCGCCGCCGGTGACGTCGTAGAAGCGGAACAGCAGGCGCGCGATGGTCGACTTGCCGGCGCCGCTCGCGCCGACGATGGCGAGTCGGCGTCCGGCCGGCACCCGGAACCCGACCTCGTGCAGGATCGGCCGGCGCTCGTCGTAACCGAAACTGACGGCGTCGAACACGACCTCCCCCGGGCCCGGCCCGAGCGGCGCCGCGTCAGCGGCATCGTCGACTTCGGCGTTGACCTCGAGCAGGTGGAACATCGCTTCCATGTCGGTCAGCGACTGCTTGATCTCACGGTAGACGAAGCCGAGGAAGTTGAGCGGCATGTAGAGCTGGATGAGGTAGGTGTTGACGAGCACGAAATCGCCCACCGAGAGCTCGCCGGCGAGCACGCCCTGGCCGGCCATCGCCATGATCGCGGTGAGCCCGATCCCGATGATCGCGGCCTGGCCGATGTTGAGCAGCGCGAGCGACATCTTGCTCGTCACGGCAGCCTGCTCGTAGCGCGCGAGCGACTCGTCGAAGCGCTTCGCCTCCCATTCCTCGTTGCCGAAATACTTGACCGTCTCGTAGTTGAGCAGGCTGTCGATGGCACGCGTATTGGCCTGCTGGTCGGTCTCGTTCATGCGCCGGCGGTACTTCAGGCGCCATTCGGTGACGACCAGCGTGTAGACGATGTAGGCGGCGATCGTGAGGAAGGTCACGAGCGCGTAGCGGTAATCGAACAGCGTCCACAGGATGGCGCAGACCAGCG
>JAUIFX010000271.1 GCA_030429865.1 Gammaproteobacteria bacterium
TGGAGCGCCGTGGACGAACTCGACTCGAGCGCCCTGTCGCTGATCTTCCACGCGCGCCGCCTGGCCGGCGACGCCGGTCACCCGTTGAGACACGCGAACCTGCCGGCGGCGCTCGACGCGCTGGCCGAGCTGTACGGCGTGCGCGAGCTGCTCGACGGCTGAGCCGCGACGCGCGCCCGCGCGGACTTCAGGCGATGGCGAAGCGCGCGACCGTGCAGCCGACAGCGAAGATCGGCAGCTCGGCGGTGTAGTACTGCAGCTCTCCGGGGCCGCCGGCCGCGGCCGCGGCCGCGAGATAGGTGCGGATCTCGAAGCCGCCCTGGCCGGCATCGCGATAGGTCTGAACGTCGTCGTCGTAGCGCATCAGGGCGTCGCGGTCCTGCGCCATGAGGTGGCCGAGAAACTCGCGGTCCCAGGCCTCGTTGATCTTCCCGGAGTCGGGCGTCGCCGGCCAGTGCGAGATGCCGCCGGTGCCGACGAGGGCGATCTTCTCGGGTTGCGCGTCACAGGCGCGGCGCAGCGCCTCGCCGAACGCCCAGGCGCGCGCGAGCGGCGTCAGCGGCGGGCCCTGGCAGTTGATGTTGGCCGGAATCACCGCCATGTCGTAGCGCGGGGTGAGGAAGTGCAGCGGCACCATGATGCCGTGGTCGAACTTCCATTCCTCGGCATAGGCACAGTCGACGCTCTGCATGACCGCGGTGATCACGCGCTTGCTGAGCTCGGCATTGCCGGGCACCCGTGTGCGCGCGATCTTCAGCCAGCCCGGATCCTCGATCGGCCCTTCGTAGGCGTCGCTCATGCCGATGCAGAAGGCCGGCATGTTGTTCATGAAGAAGTTGGCGAAATGTTCCGCCGCGATGACCACCAGCGCTTCGGCGCCGCTCGCTTCGATCTCCTCGCGCTGGCGGTCGAGCATGCGGTAGAACTCGTCGCGGCGGGCGACGTTCTTGACCAGGTCGGCGCGGCCGGTGATGCCGGGGGCGTGGCTGAGCACGCCGGCATAGACGAGGCTCATCGGGCGCCCTCCTCTTCGGTGAAGCTCGCGCCGCCGCCGGTCATGGCGTAGACGCCCGCCCGCACCGGCCCATGGCGTTCGATGCCTTCGCGCATGAGATCGAGATAGTCGAACCAGGCGATGCCGAGAAAGGCCGCGTAGTGCATCAGGATCTGACCGTTGACGCCGAGCACGTAGAGCAGGCCGATGTCGCCGTCGCGCAGCGCGCGGGCTTCCTCGTCAGTCAGCTCGTAGTCGGCGATGAGTCCGTCGAGGTCGTCGCGGTAGCGCTGCTGCGCGGCCGGCTCGCGGTTGAGGACGTAGAGAAACTTCTGCAGCTGGTAGAGGCTCATGATGCTCGGACCTCCGCGTGCCCGGTCGTGTTCCGAGGTGCACGGCCGGGCGAGGCGGCGCGTGGTGGGAATAGCCGCTCGCGGCACCGTAAGCGGCGCGATCCGGGCGTCATTCCTGTTTGCCCAGCGATGGCACGCCGTGGGTGTCGAGTGCCACGCACACGTTCTTGGTTTCCATGTAGAACTCGAAGCTGTAGTCGCCGCCGTCGCGCCCGATGCCGCTCATTTTCATGCCGCCGAACGGCGCCGGCAGATGGCGGTTGTTCTCCGAGTTGACCCAGATCATGCCGGCCTCCAGCCGCAGCGCCATGCGCTGTCCGCGGCCGCCGTCGCGCGTCCAGACGTAGCCCGTCAGGCCGTACTCGGTATCGTTGGCGAGCGCCAGCGCCTCGGCTTCGTCGGCGAAGGGAATGGCCGTGAGCACGGGGCCGAAGATCTCCTCGCGCGCGACGCGCATGGTGTTGTCGGCATCGGCAAACAGCGTCGGCGCGACGAAATTGCCCTTGCCGTCGAGCGGGCAGGGCACGCCACCGGCGGCGATGCGGGCGCCTTCCGCGCGCGCGGCGTCGAAGTAGCCGCACACCTTGTCGAAATGGCGCGGGTGGATCAGCGGTCCGACCTCGGTTGCCGGGTCGAGCGGGTGGCCAACGCGGATGCGCCCGGCCCGCTCGGCGACTTGCGCGACGAACGCGTCGTAGATCGATTGCTCCACGAGCAATCGGCTCGACGAGGTGCAGCGCTCGCCGTTCAGGCTGTAGATCATGAACGTGACCGCGTCGAGCGCGCGTTCGAGATCGGCGTCGGCGAACACGATCACCGGGTTCTTGCCGCCGAGCTCGAAGTGGACGCGCTTCAGCGTCGCCGCACCCTGGCGCATGATGTGCCCGCCGGTGGTGGACTCGCCGACGAAGGCGATGGCCTTGATCGCCGGGTGTTCGGTCAGGGCGCGCCCGGCCTGCTCGCCGATACCGTTGACGGTGTTGAGTACGCCGGGCGGCAGCCCCGCCTCGTGGCAGATCTCGGCCAGCAGCATCGCGCTCAGCGGGGACCATTCGGCCGGCTTGTGCACGACCGTGCAGCCAGCGGCGAGTGCCGGGGCGATCTTCCAGGTCGAGAGCATGAACGGCGTGTTCCACGGCGTGATCACACCGACCGGCCCGATCGGTTGCCGCAGCGAGTAGTTGACGTGGTCGCCGGCCGGCATCGAGCGGCCCTCGCAGGCGCTCGGTGCGCGGTCGGCGAAGAAACGGAAGTTCTCCGCGGCGCGCACCGCTGCCTTGCTCATGAAGCGCAGCGGTTGGCCGGTGTCGTAGCTCTCGATGAGCGCGATTTCGCGGCCGCGCGCCTCGATACCATCGGCGATACGGTGCAGCAGCGCGCGGCGCGCGTCGCCGCCGAACTCGCGCCAGGCCGGAAAGGCCGCGGCGGCGGCGGCTGCCGCCGCATCGATGTCGGCCGCGTCGCCCGCGGCGATCCGCCCGATCACGCTGTTGTCGACCGGCGTCAGGTTGTCGAAATGACGTCCGCTGCGCCCGGCATCCGTGCGGCCGTCGATGAAGTGGCCCAGGGGATGGTCGCGAAAGCGCGCGAGGTGTTGCGCGAGCTCGGTGAGGTTGTTGTCGAGTTTGGACACGCTCATGGGCCGGGGCTCCTCAGTCGCCGCGCCGGGCGAGGTAGTCGCGAATGTTGCCGTGCTTGAAATTCAGCGCCGCGTCGATCTCCTCGATCTCGAACGAGACGGCCAGCGGCGAGTCGTCGAGAATCGGCTGCAGGAAGCCGGTGAGCGCGGCGAACAGCGTCTCGCCGGCGGCGCGGCGCACCGCCAGGCTGCGGCCGTGCGCGATGCGCAGGCGCAGGTGGACGAAGGCATTGTCGGGGTGGCCGTCGGCGAAGCGGTAATGGGCCAGGCGCACGGCGCGCGTGCGGATGCCGGCGAGCGGGAACGCTTCGATCGAGGCGGCCGTCGCGTGCAGCGTATCGATGAGCGCCGGCACGTCGAGCCGGTGTTCGAGATTGGCCGAATGCTCGATGGTGAGATGCGGCATGG
>JAUIFX010000094.1 GCA_030429865.1 Gammaproteobacteria bacterium
GGAAGTCGACCTGAAGGTGCTGCCGGTGACCACCTACTCGGCCTTTCTCACCGTCAAGGACAACGGTGACGGCACGAGCACCGTGGAATGGCGCGGCGGCTTCTACCGGGGCTACCCGAACAACGATCCGCCGCCGGAGCTGAGCGACGAAGCGGCGGTCAAGGCGGTCACCGGCACTTACACGGCCGGCCTCGCCGCGCTGAAGGAACTCGCCGAGAAGTAAGCCGGCGCAGCCCGCGTGATGAACACCCTGCAGCGTGCGTTCGTCGCGGCACTGGCGCTCACCAGCCAGGCCGTCGCGGCGGCCCCGCTGGCCTTCGTCACCAACCAGGGCAGCGACGACGTCTCGGTCGTCGACCTCGATATCGACAGCGTCGTCGCCACCGTCGTCGTCGGCGCCGACCCGGCCGGGGTCAGTATCGACGCCCGCCGCGGGCTGGTCTTCGTCACCTCGGCGAAGAGCGGCGAACTGACCGCGATCGACAGTGCGACACACCGCGTGCAGGCGACTGCGCCGGCCGGAGACGGGCCGCTCGGCATCGTCAGCGACGCGTGGCGCGGGCGCGTCTACGTGGCCGACTGGCACAGCGACACCGTGCGCGCCTACGACGCCATGACGCTCGCTCCGCGCGGCGAGTACGCCACGGGCCGTTCGCCGTCCGGCCTCGCCCTCAGCCCCGATGGCCAGTTCCTGCTCGTCGCCAACCGTGACGACAACAACGTCCAGGTCATCAACACCGTGGCCGGCCTCACCGTGGCACGCATCGGCGTCGGCAAGGCGCCTTTCGGCGTGACCATGAGCCGCGACGGCTCGCGCGCGTTCGTCGCCAACGTGCAGAGCGACGACATCACCGTCATCGACATGGCGGGTCTGCAGCCCAGCATCACCCTCGCCGTCGGGCACATGCCTTACGCGATCGCCCACGACGCCGAGCGCGAGCGCCTGTTCGTGACCAACCAGGAAGACAGCGACGTGTCGGTGATCGATCTCGTCGAGCGACGCGAACTCAAGCGCATCGCCGTCGGCGATTACCCGGAGGGCATCGCCCTCGATCCACGGCGGCGCCGGGTCTACGTTGCCAACTGGTTCTCGAACAGCGTCACGGTGATCGATGCCGACACGCTCGAGCCCCTGAGCGAGATCGCGACCGGCGACGGTAGCCGCGCGTTCGGCGATTTCCTCCTGCCCTGACGCGGCCGCCCGGTTTTCACGCGCCGCCGGCGCTATCCTCCGCCACGAGGGCACGCAGGCTCGTGCGCCAGTCGGGCCACAGCGGCTCGAGCCCGAGCGCCTGCCAGCTCGCCGCCGGGTTGCAGCGCTTCGAACCGCCGCGTGCCGGGCGCGTCTCGCCGAAGCGCGGTGCCGGCGCACCGAGCAGGCTCGCGAGCAGCGCGTAGTAGTCGCCACGCCGGGCCGGGTGGCCATCGGCGATCAGCGCGACCGGCACGAGGCGTGGCGCGTCGAGCGCGGCGAGCAGCGCGCGCGCGGCATCCTCCGCCCGGACGAGGTTGAGCCAGGCAGCGGCCTCGCCGGGCAGTGTTCGTCCGGCGAGCACGCCGTCGCGGCCAATGATCCGGCCCGGACCATAGATGCCGGCCAGCCTGACCACGCTGACCGCGAGCCCGCTGTCATGCCAGGCCTGCTCGATGGCGGCGAGGCGCGCCGCCCGCAGGTTGTCGGCGACGACGGGTGTCGCCGCGCTGACTTCACCGCCCTGCTCCTCGGCGTAGATGCCGCTGCTCGAGACCACGACCACGCGCCGTGCGCCGTGACGTGTGAGCACATCCAGCAAGCCGGCGAGTGCCTGCGCCGGGACCGTCTCGCCGAGCCCCGAGGGCGGCAACATGAAAAGGACGTCCGTCGTCGCCGCCGGTGCGGCATCGAGCTCGCGCCCGATGCGCGACGCGCCCTCCGCGGTCGTGACGTCCGCGGCGAGGCGCACGATGCCGGCGTGGGCCCGGGGCGCCGTCTCCGGCACGCGGCGGCGCACCTCGACGAGCGGCGTCGTTGCCGGCAGCGCCGCGGCGACGAAGCGCGCCAGGTAGCCCGCGCCGAGGACGAGGATGCGGCGCGGGACGCTCACGGCCGCGAGCCTTGCGCGCACTGCGCGGCGCACATCGACAGCAGGCAGTAAGCGGCGAACGCGTACAAGCCGGCCCCCAGGTGCGCGCTGCTGTAGGCGTCCTTGCCGGCGGCAAGGTAGGCGACGAGCACCGCGACGACGAACACGTCGGCCATCGACCATTTGCCGACCGCGTGCAGCACGGCGATACAGCGCCGGTGCGCCGACGCGCCGACCGGGCCGACCGCGATCGCGACCAAGAGCGTCTTGACCGCCGGCAGCAGGATGCTGAACGCCCCGATCAACGACGCGAGGAGCAGGTTGCCACCGCCGACCAGGTCGCCGATGGTCGACAGGATGCTCTTCGCTTCGTAGCGCAGAATGACCTCGCCGAGCACCGGCACCTCGGCATGCGCGACGATAGTGAGCATGGGCGCCGCGATACCGACGGCGAACGCCACCGCGCCGAGCAGGTTCAGGTGCCAGGCCAGCGTTGCCGCGCGCCAGCTCGCCGCCCAGCCCAGGGCCACGACCTGCAGTACGCCGAGCGCGGCGAGGCCTGCTGCCGCGGTGTTCGCACGCGCGCTCGCCGCGAGTGCCGCCGCGGCGACACCGTCATACGCGCTGGCCAGGTCGCGCGCGCCCGAGTACCAGGCCAGGCTGAGCCGTTCGAGCAGCGCGGCCCAGGCCATGCGCGTCGAACCGGCCAGTGACTGCATTTCGGCGGCCGCCTGCGCCAGGCGCTCGGCCTCCATCGAGTCAATCACGACCAGTGCCGCGAGAGCGATCGCAAAGGGGTAGCAGAGGTGTCGGAACAAGACCATGCGTGCCGCGCGCCGGCGCCGGGCACGGCAGCATAGGTGAGCCGCAGCGGGACGACAAGCCGCCGGCGGAACGGCGCCGCGCCGCGCATCGCCGGCGCCGCAGCGGGGTCGCTGCGCAGGCCGTCGCTGTTGCAGCTGTAACGTTGATTCACATAGTATCGTCGCCGCATCGGGCGGTAGCGTCCTGTCCGCCCGGCGCCTGCCTCGCCGCCCCGTTTGCGTCAGGTCCAGGCCCGCCCCACGTCGCTGAATCACGGCCGTTCCCGCGGCGCCTGGCGGCGGGATCGTCCGCGACACGGAGACGAGAGTGCCTGCAAGCGGCACTGCAGGTACGCGCCCCACGGTCGACCGCCGCAGCCATTGCGGGGCGGCGGTACATGGCGGCGCAGCGGCCCGGGGGACCTCGGCGGCGAGGACAACAGGACATCCGATTTCCGCGATTGCGAAAAGATGGAGGCAGTTTAGTGAGCGCGAATATTCAGGTACCGGCCGGCGGTGCCAAGATTACGATCAGCAACGGCGTATTGAACGTACCCGACAACCCGATTGTGCCGTTCATCGAAGGTGACGGCATCGGCCCCGACGTGTGGGCGGCCGCGAGCCGCGTACTCGACGCCGCGGTCGAGAAGGCCTACGGCGGCAAGCGCAAGATCCACTGGATGGAAGTCTACGCCGGCGAGAAGGCCAACAACCTGACCGGCTCGTGGCTGCCCGAAGCCACGCTCGATGCCTGCCGCGAGTACCTCGTCGCGATCAAGGGACCGCTGACCACCCCGATTGGCGGCGGCATTCGTTCGCTCAACGTCGCGCTGCGCCAGATCCTCGACCTCTACGTCTGCCTGCGCCCGGTGCGCTGGTTCGATGGCGTGCCCTCGCCCGTGCGCAAACCGCAGGACGTGGACATGGTCATCTTCCGCGAGAACACCGAAGACATCTATGCCGGCATCGAGTTCGAGGCCGGGTCCGAGGAGAACACCAAGTTCCTCGAGCTGTTCGAAAAGCATTTTCCGGATGCCTACAAGAAAATCCGTTTCCCCGGCAGCTCCGGCATCGGCATCAAGCCGGTCTCCCAGGAAGGTACTTCGCGCCTGGTGCGCGCCGCGCTCAAGTACGCCATCGACAACAAGCGCAAGAGCCTGACCTTCGTGCACAAGGGCAACATCATGAAGTTCACCGAGGGCGCCTTCCGCAACTGGGGCTACCAGCTCGCCGAGAAGGAATTCCCGAACGAGACCTACACCTGGGACCAGTGGGAACGCACCGTCGCCGCCAAGGGCGCCCAGGCCGCCAACGACGAACAGCAGGCCGCACTCGACGCCGGCCGCATCCTGGTCAAGGACGCCATCGCCGACATCACGCTGCAGCAGGTCCTGACGCGGCCGAACGAGTTCGACGTCATCGCGACGATGAACCTGAACGGCGATTACCTCTCCGACGCGCTCGCGGCGCAGGTCGGCGGCATCGGCATCGCCCCCGGCGGCAACATCAACTACGACACCGGTCACGCCATCTTCGAGGCGACCCACGGTACGGCGCCCAAGTATGCCGGCCAGGACAAGGTCAACCCGGGGTCGGTGCTGCTCTCGGGCGAGATGATGCTGCGCTACATGGGCTGGAACGAAGCGGCCGACCTGATCATCGCCTCGATGGACAAGACCATCGGCCAGAAAGTCGTCACCTACGACTTCGCGCGCATGATGGACGGTGCCACCGAGGTGAAATGCAGCGCGTTCGGCGACGCCCTCATCGCCAACCTCTGAGCGCCCGCGCCGTCACGCCGCCGCCGTGAGCACGCCCTCCAGGCAGGATCTGGTGCGGCTCGCGGCGGCCGGCATCCACGACGGCTTCATCAATTACAACAACAACTACCGCCGCATCACGCAGCGCGCGCGCAGCCGCTTCGAGCTGCGCGACTGGGGCGGCGCGCGCAAGGATCTCGCCGAGCGCATCGAACTGTACGACAAGTCCGTCTCGCGCACGCTCGCGCAGCTGCGCAGCCTGCTCGGCGAGCACATCGACGACCTCGACACCTGGCGCGCCATTCGCAAGGTCTACTGGAGCCGCATCGACGACGTCCCCGACGGCGAGTTCGCCAAGACCTTCTGCAACTCCGTTCACCGCGACTGCCTGCGCAGCCTGGACATCGACCCCACGCAGGTCTCGGATACCGCCGACGTCGTCTCGCCCGACCCGCCGCTGCGCCACCCGGCACGCCAGCACAACTACATCAACTGGCACAAGGTGCGTGACATCGTCACGCGCCTGCTCGAGGACTACCGCTTCGCCACGCCCTACGTCGATCTCGAGGCCGACGTCGATTTCGTCTGCGCGGAGATCGTCAGCATCATCGGCGCCGGCGACGCGGCCGCCGCCGACGAGGCGGTGCGCCGCATCGAGGTGATGCACGACGTCTTCTACCAGACCAGCCGCGCCTTCGTCGTCGGCAAGCTGTTCTGGAACCACGCCAGCTGCCCGCTCGTGCTCGCGTTCGAGAACACCGACAACGGCGTACGCATCGAGGCTGCGCTGTCCAGCGCCGACGACGTCAGCGTGCTGTTCGGTTTCACCCGTTCCTACTTCATGGTCGACGTCGAACCGGTCGAGGGTGCGGTCTATTTCATCAAGTCGATGCTGCCGCGCAAGCCGCTCGACGAGCTGTTCACGATTCTCGGCCGCGCGCGACAGGGCAAGACGGAGCGCGCCCGGTCGTTCTACCGCCACCTCGCCGAGGCCGAAGACCGCTTCGTGCACGCGGCAGGCGATCGCGGACTGGTCATGCTGGTCTTCACGCTGCCGTCCTACGACATCGTGTTCAAGATCATCCGCGACAACTTCGGGCACCCCAAGAACGTCAGCCACGACGAGGTCAAGCGCAAGTACAAGTTCGTCTTCAACCATGATCGTGCCGGGCGCCTGATCGATACCCAGGAATTCCGCAATATCGAGTTCCCGCTCGACAAGTTCGCCCCGGAGCTCCTCGAGGAACTGCTCGATTCGACCTCCCAGACGGTGCGTATCGACGGCGACCAGCTGGTCATCGATCACCTGTACTCCGAGCGCCGCGTGACGCCGCTCAACATCTACCTGCGCGAACAGCCCTTCGAGCTGGCGCGCGATGCGCTGCTCGATTACGGCCAGGCGATCAAGGACCTAGCCATGACCAACATCTTCCCCGGCGACCTCCTGCTGAAGAATTTCGGCGTCTCGCGCCACGGCCGCGTGATCTTCTACGACTACGACGAACTCTGCCTGGTCACCGACTGCGACTTCCGTGACGTGCCGCCGCCGCGCGATTTCGACGACGAGATGCGCGCGGAGTCCTGGTTCCACGTCAGCGAGCACGACATCTTCCCCGAGGAGTTCATGCGCTTCCTCGCCATCGAGGCGCCGCTGAAGGCCGCCTTCCTCGCCACCCACGGCGACCTGCTCGAAGCGGCTTACTGGCGCCGCGTGAAACAGCTGCACCTCGAGAACCGGGCGCCCGAGATCGCGCCCTACTACCGCCTGGGTGCGCGGCGTGGCAAGGCTTGATGGGGGTCAAGGAGCGGACATGCCGGACAGCGTGCACTGTTGTTCAGGCAACTAATAATCATTACCATTAAGCTTCATCTCCCGGCCGCGCACATGCCTCCCGAGCAATCCACACATCCGACGCCTGCCAGCCCTCCCGAGCGGACCCTGGTCGAGCTCAAGCACGGCGACCGCGCCGTCATCACGCACATCGACGGTGACGACGCCGGCGCCACGGCCAAGCTCGCCGCGCGCGGCATCGTGCCGGGAACGCTGATCGGCATCCTGCGCGCGGGTGACCCGTTCCTGATCGGCATCGACAACGACCGCTGGGCGCTCAACCGTACGGAAGCTTCGTACATTCACGTCGACGTGCTGGAGCAGCCGCGACGCGGCCTGCGCCGACTGTTCGGCCGGTCATGAGCACCGCGCTCACCGACCTGCGGCCGGGCCAGCGCGCGGTGGTCAGCGGTTTCGTTGCCGATGACGCCGAAGCGCAGCGGCTAATGACCATGGGACTGGTCGAGGGTGCCGAGATCGAATTCCTGCGCGCCGCGCCGACCGGCGACCCGATCGAGATCCGTGTCATGGGCTACGCCCTGTCGCTGCGCCTGAGCGATGCCGCCGGGGTGCTCGTCGACGCCGTGGGCGCCGCATGAGCGCACGCCCCGACGCGGCCGCGGATGCCGCCGCCGACGCGCCCATCGTCGTCACCATCGGCAACCCCAACACCGGCAAGAGCACCCTGTTCAACGCGCTGACCGGCCTGCGCCAGAAAGTCAGCAACTACCCCGGCGTGACGGTCGAGCAGGTGTCCGGCCGGGCCGAACTCGGCGGACAGCGCGTACGCCTGGTCGATGTGCCCGGCACCTACTCGCTGGCCGCGAGTTCTCCCGACGAGATGATCGCCGTCGACGTGCTGTGCGGCGCGGTGCCTGGCCTCGGCCATCCGCAAGCCGTGATCATCGTCGTCGACGCGACCAACCTGCGCCGCAACCTGTTCCTGGTCACCCAGGTCCTGGAAGCCGGCGTGCCCGCGGTGATCGCGCTGAACATGACCGACCTGCTCGAATCGAGCGCGATCAGCGTCGACCACGAGGCCCTGGCGCTGCGCCTGGGCGTACCGGTGGTGCCGATATCGGCTGCCGCCGGTGACGGTCTCGAGCGCCTCGGCGCCGCTGTCGCGGACGTCATGGCGGTGCCGCCGCAGGAGCCGCTGACGATCAACGCCGCGCTCGACGAGGCGGTAGGCGAGCTGGCCGCCGAACTGGGTGCACGCGGCGAGGAGCCGCACCTGCTCGAGCTGCGGCGTGCGCTGATCGATGCCGGGGGTTACGCCGAGCAGCGCCTGCTCGCACGCCACGGAGAGGATCTGCGGCCGCGACTCGAAACCCTGCGCGAGCGGGTCGGTAGCGGACGCAACCTCGCGACCCTCGAGGCGCGCGACCGCTACAGCTTCATCCAGGGCCTGCTCGACGGCGTCGAGCAGCGCGGCGAACCGGGCCGGCAGCGCGCGCGCGACCTCGCCGATCGCGTGCTCAACCACCCGCTGTGGGGCATGCTCATCTTCGCCGCCGTGATGGCGACCGTTTTCCAGGCCGTGTTCGCCTGGGCGGCACCGCTCGTCGATGGCATCGACTACCTGACCGGCGCCGCCGGCGACACGGTACGCAGCCTGCTCGGACCCGGCCTGGTGGGCAGCTTCTTCGCCGACGGCGTGATCGCCGGCGTCGGCGCCGTGGTCGTATTCCTGCCGCAGATCCTCATCCTGTTCGCCTTCATCATCGTGCTCGAGGACTCCGGCTACATGGCGCGCGCGGCATTCCTGATGGACCGCGCGATGCGCGGCATCGGGCTCTCGGGGCAGTCGTTCATTCCGATGCTGTCGAGCTTCGCCTGCGCGGTACCCGGCATCATGGGCACGCGCATCATCGCCAATCGCCACGATCGCCTGGCGACGATCATGGCGGCGCCGTTCATGACCTGCTCGGCGCGGCTGCCGGTCTACTCCCTGCTCATCGCCGCCTTCGTTCCCGACACCCGCTATCTCGGCGGCCTCGTCAACCTGCAGGGAGTGGTCCTGTTCGGGCTCTACGTCCTCGGCATCCTCGGCGCTGCGCTCACCGCCTGGCTGATCAGCCGCCTGTACTGGTCGCGCGTCAAGTCGCGCTTCCTGCTCGAAATGCCCCCCTACCGCGCCCCGAGCCCACGCGCCGTCGCGGCCAAGCTGCTCAGCCGCGCCCTGATTTTCCTGCGCCGCGCCGGCACCATCATCTTCGCCGTGACGCTCGTCGTGTGGGCCCTCGCCTCCTTTCCGCGCGCACCGCAGCCGCCGGCCGGGGCCGCCACGCCGGCCGCCTCCGCCGCGCTCGAGCGCAGTTACCTCGGGCGCATGAGTCACGTCGTCGCGCCGCTGTTCGCTCCGCTCGGCTGGGACTGGAAAGTCACCGCGGCGGTGCTCGCCTCTTTCCCCGCGCGCGAGGTAGTCATCGCGGCACTGGGCACCATCTACGCCGTCGATACCGAGGCCGAGGACGGCAGCAACACGCTGACCAGCCGCATCCGTCATGCGCGGCACGCCGACGGCTCGCTCGTCTACACGCTGCCCATGGTTCTCGGGCTGCTCGTCTTCTACGCCTTCTGCCTGCAGTGCGCGTCGACCATCGCGGTCATGCGGCGCGAGACAGGCACCTGGCGCTGGCCGCTCGCCGCGTGGTGCTACATGACCGGGCTCGGGTACCTCTCGGCCTGCGCCATCTACCAGTTCGGCACCTTGCTGAGCTCGACCTGAGCCGCCCGCGGGCGGATCGCCCCGGCGCGGGTGGCACTGTAACCCTGCTCGCTTTATCATCGCGCCCCTCTTGCCAGGAGCCAGAGCGCACCGCAGATGTTCCAGACAACCGACGACGAACGCATCGCCGCCTACCGCCCGCTGATCCCGCCGGTGATCCTGATGGAGGAGCTGCCACTTACCGAGCAGGCTTCCAACACCGTCGCCAACGCGCGTCGCGAGGCCGAGGCCATCGTGCGCGGCGAGGACGACCGCCTGCTCGTCGTCACCGGTCCCTGCTCCATCCACGATCCGAAGGCCGCCCTCGAGTATGCCGATCACCTGCAGGGCCTGATGCACGAATTGTCGGCCGACCTGCGCATCGTCATGCGCGTCTATTTCGAGAAGCCGCGTACGACGATCGGCTGGAAGGGCCTGATCAACGACCCCCACCTCGACGGCACGTTCGACATCAACAACGGCCTGCGCGCCGCGCGCGGCCTGCTGCTCGACCTGGCCAATCGGGGGATCCCGGCCGGCTCCGAGTTCCTCGACGTGATCACGCCCCAGTTCATCGCCGACCTCATCTGCTGGGGTGCGATCGGCGCGCGCACGACCGAGTCGCAGATCCACCGCGAGCTGGCCTCGGGCTCGTCGATGCCGATCGGCTTCAAGAACGGCACCGACGGCAGCGTGCAGGTCGCGGTCGACGCCATCGGCGCCGCGCGCCACCCGCATCATTTCCTCTCGGTGACCAAGCAGAGCATCGCGGCCATCGTCACGACCCGCGGCAACGACGCCTGCCACCTGATCCTGCGCGGTTCGAACCACGGGCCGAACTACGACGCCGAAGCCGTGGCGCAAGCGGCCGAACTGCTGCGCAAGGCCGGTCTGCGCGATCGCCTGATGGTCGATTGCAGCCACGGCAACAGCCGCAAGGACCATCGCCGCCAACCCGAGGTCGTCGCCGACCTCTGCACCCAGATCGCCGGCGGCTCGCACCTGGTCTGCGGCGTCATGCTCGAGAGCCACCTGCGCGAGGGCAAGCAGAGCCACGGCGATTCGACCCCCCTGGTCTACGGCCAGAGCATTACGGATGCGTGCATGTCATGGGAGACGACCGCGCCGCTGCTATACGACCTCGCCGCCGCCGTCCGCCAGCGCCGCGCATCCGCCTGATCGCGGCGGCGCTGCTCGCGCTGGGCGCCGCGGCAGCCGGTGCATCGCCACCGGCGCGCGTCGTCTCGCTCAACCTCTGTACCGATTCGCTGCTGTTGGAACTGGTCGATGATCGGCGCATCGCCTCCCTGACGGCACTCTCGCGCGATCCGGCGCTGAGCCCCTTTCACGCGCGGGCGGCGCAGCTGCCGGTCAACCGCGGCCATGTCGAGGAAATCGTCGTCGCGCGGCCCGACCTCGTCATCACTGCGGGCCGCGCCCCCCCGCTCGCCACGCGCCTGCTCGAGCGACTCGACGTACCCCTGCTCGAATTCGAGCACGCCGAGACGTTTGCCGCCTACGCCCGCAACCTCGTCCGCCTCGCCGGCGTGCTCGGCGTCGAACAGCGTGCCCACACGCTGCTGCAAACGCTGTGGCGCACGCTCGGTGCGCACGAACCGCCCGCGCTGCCCGGCCAGGCCCCGCGCGCCATCGTCTACCAGCCGAACGGCTATACACCGGGTACGCACACCCTCGTTCACCGCGTCCTGCGGCACGCCGGCCTGCGTGACGTCGCCGGCGAGCTTGGCCTCGACGGCGGTGGCTTCGTCTCGCTCGAACGCCTGCTGCTCGCGCGGCCGGACGTGATCGTGTTCGCCGGTCGTCGCGACGCGGCGGCCTCGCTGGCCGAGGCGATGCTGCACCACCCGGCCCTGCGCGCGCTGCTCGACGGTCCGCAGGCGCCGCGTACCGTCACGGTAGCGGCCCACCTGTGGACTTGCGCGGGCAGCTATGCGGCCAGCGCGGTACACCGACTCGGAGCACCCGGTCGATGACGCGCTCCCACGCCGGGCCGGACGCGCACGCGGCGGACCACCCGCCGCCGCGCTTCGGTCTCCGCCTGGCGCTCGCCGCCGTCCTGCTCGTGCTCTTCGTCGCCGCACTGTGCGTCGGCACGGTCACGCTCAACCCACTCGACCTGCCGGCGCTGCTCGGCGCGCACGAGGAGGCGCCGCTGGCCATCGTCGTCGCGGAGATCCGCCTGCCGCGCGCACTGCTCGCGGTCATCGTCGGCGCCAGCCTCGGCCTCGCCGGCGCCGCCCTGCAGGGGCTGTTACGCAACCCCCTGGCGGAACCCGGCATCATCGGTGTCTCCGGCATGGCGGCGCTGGCCGCCGTGCTCACGTTCTATACCGGCCTCGCCGCCGCCTCGGTGTGGATCCTGCCGCTCGGTGGCATGCTCGGCGCGCTGGCCGCGGTCGCCGCACTGGCGCTGCTGTCCGGGCGGGAGACCCGCATCCTCACCCTGATTCTCGCCGGGGTCGCCATCAACAGCCTGGCCGGTGCGCTGACCACGCTCGTACTCAACCTCACCAGCAACCCGTTCGCCGCCTACGAAATCTTCTTCTGGCTGCTCGGCTCGCTGGCCAACCGCAGCTTCGAGCACGTGTTCATGATCGCGCCGTTCACGGTGGTCGGCTGGTGGCTGCTGCTGCGCACCGGCCGCGGGCTCGATGCGCTCAGTCTGGGCGAGGACACCGCGGCCAGCCTCGGCATCGACACCCGCCGCCTCAAGGGGCGTGTGATCCTGGGCGCCGCGCTCAGCGTGGGCAGCGCGGTCGCCGTGAGCGGCGTGGTGGGTTTCGTCGGACTGGTCGTGCCACACCTGCTGCGGCCCCTGGTCGGACATCGTCCCGGGGCCCTGCTCTCGGCCAGCATGCTCGGTGGCGCGACGCTGACGCTCGCCGCCGACCTCGGCACGCGTGTACCCCTGCCGCAGGGCGAACTCAAGCTCGGCGTCGTCACCGCGCTCATCGGCGCCCCATTTTTCCTCCGCCTGGTCCTGCGGGGCGACGCACGGTGACCGCGCCCGCACCCGGCGCCGCCGGCGCGGCGCTTCGAGCCCGCGGCGCCCGGCTGATCGAGGCGCGTGCCGTGGGCGTCGTCCGTGCCGGGCGCGCGGTTCTCGGCGGCGTCGATACGGCACTCGACGACGGCGAGTTCCTTGGCCTGATCGGGCCCAACGGCGCCGGCAAGACGACCTTGCTGCGCGCGCTCGCCGGACTCGAGCGCACCAGCTCGGGCGAAATCCTCTACCACGGCGAGCACCTCGCCACGCTGCCGCCGGCAGCGCGGGCGCGCCACTGCGGCTACCACCCGCAGGCGCCGGAACTGCACTGGCCGCTGGACGTTGCCAGCATCGTCGCCCTCGGCCGCCTGCCGCACGGCGCCAGTCTCGAGCGCCTCGCCGCGGCTGACCACGAGGCGATCCACGGTGCCATCGAACGCACCGGCCTCGCGGCGCTCGTCGCGCGCCGCGGTGACACGCTCTCGGGCGGCGAACTGGCCCGCGTCCACATGGCGCGGCTGCTCGCGGGCGAACACCGCGTGCTGCTCGCCGACGAACCCATTGCCAACCTCGACCCGCGCTACCAGGTCGAAATCATGAACGTGCTGCGCGAGCACGCGCGGCGCGGCGGCGCCGTCATCGTCGTGCTGCATGACCTCGCGATCGCAGCACGCTACTGCGATCGCCTCGTACTGCTCGACGGCGGCCGGGTGCGCGCTGCCGGCAGTCCCCACGAGGTTCTCGCGGCGCACGAACTCATGGGTGCTTTCGGTGTCGGCGCCGACTATCTCGCCATGAGCGGCATCGCCGGCGCGCTCGCCGCCCGCGAATGAGTCGTACACCGCCGCCCGGCGACGCGCACGCTAGAATGTTCGCCGTTCCTCCCCACGAGGCACCGCGATGACGACTCCCAAGCTGCGTTTCGGTCTGTGGTACGCGTTCCGCAATCCGGCCGAGTGGCGCGTCGATTATGCCGACCTGTATGCCGAGCACCTGCGCCAGATCGCCTGGGCCGAGACCATCGGCTATGACGACGTCTGGCTCACCGAGCACCACTTCTGCGAGGACGGCCACGCGCCGTCGATCCTGCCGCTCGCCGCGGCCGTCGCCGCCACGACCCGGCGCATCCGCATCGGCACCGGCGTGCTGCTGCTGCCGCTGCACCACGCCGTGCGTGTCGCGGAGGATGCCGCGACTGTCGACATCCTCTCGCGCGGACGCTTCGAGCTCGGCGTCGGGGTCGGTTACCGTCCGCAGGAATTCGCGGCGCTCGGCGTCGCGCCGCGTGATCGCGCGAGCCTGGCCGACGAAGGCCTGGAGGTGATCCGGCGGCTGTGGGACGGAGGCCCGGTCGACTACCGGGGCCGCCACTACACCCTCGAAGGCGTGACGCTCACGCCCCCGCCCGTGCAACGCCCGCGGCCGCCGCTATGGGTCGGGGGCTTTGCGCCCGTCGCCGCACGCCGCGCCGCGCGGCTCGGCGACGGCTACATCGGCACCGGCGACATGACCGCCCAGTCGCGGCTCTACCGCGACGAGTGCGCCCGGCTCGGTGTCGAGCGGCCACGTCTCGCGGGCGGGCATTTCTGGCTCGTCGTCTCGCGCGACCCGGCGCGTACCTTCGCCGCCATCGCCCCCCACGTGTGCTACCAGATCGCGGTCTACAACCGCTGGCTGGGCGAAGCCGGCCAGGCGCTGTTCCCCCCCATCGAGCGCCCCGAGCAATTACGCGAACTGGGGATACTGCTCTGCCTGAGTCCGCAGGAAGCCGTCGATCACATCGGCCGTTATGCCGAGGCGACCGGTATCGAGCGCTACTACACCTGGACAGTACCGCCCGGGTATCCCGTCGCGCGCATGGACGAACATCTCGCGCTGTTCGCCGAGACGGTCATCCCGGCATTCCGCTGAGGTTTAAATATAAAAACGATATAAAAATATTATTTTTTATCATTTTTAATGCTAATCCCGCTGGGGCAGACTCGTCTCCCGACCATTCTCAGAGGGAGACGACACGATGGGTTTTGCCCGTTCCGCCCTGCACGCCAACCCACTCACGCTGGACGCGAGCCTGGACTGCGCGAACGCCGAACTCGACGGCGCGACCGGCGCCGCGATCGTCGCCTGGGCCCTCGAACGCGCCGCCAACCCGGTGCTGAGCACCAACTTCCGTCCCGGCGCAGCGGCCTTCATCCACCTTGTCACGCGCGCCCGGCCGGACATTCCCGTGATCTGGGTCGACACGGGCTACAACACGCCGGCGACCTATCGCCACGTCGAGGCCCTGGTCGCGCGCTGGAAGCTCAACCTGCACTGCTACACGCCGCGCGTGACCGTCGCCCGGCGCGCCGCCGTCGACAACGGCATACCACCGGCCGACGACGCCGACTTCATGCGCTTTACCCGTGATGCCAAGCTCGAGCCGTTCGAACGCGCGTTCAACGAACTCAAGCCGGACGTCTGGTTCACCGGCATACGCGCCGAGCACTCGGACTTCCGCCGCAAGCTCGGTGTGGTCTCACGCGGTACGCACAACACCCTGCGCGTGGCCCCGACGTTTCACTGGAGCTCGCGCGACGTCGCCGCCTACCTTGCGCTGCACGGCATCGCGGACAACGAGGATTACGTCGACCCGACCAAGCCGGAAGCGCATCGCGAGTGCGGCCTGCAACTGCTCTCCTGAACGCGCTGCGCGGCCCGGCGGCACCGGGCCGCGCCGCACCGCTCAGGTCTCGAGCTTGACCGGAATCTTGCCGATCCGGGCCTGCCATTCGCGCGGCCCGGTCTGGTGTACCGAGGTGCCGGCGCTGTCGACCGCGACGGTCACCGGCATGTCCTCGACCACGAACTCGTGGATCGCTTCCATGCCGAGATCCTCGAACGCGACGACCCGCGCTTCGCGGATGGCCTTGCTGACCAGGTAGGCGGCACCGCCCACCGCCATCAGGTACACCGCGCGGTGCCGCTTGATGGCCTCGACCGCGGCCGGGCCGCGCTCGGCCTTGCCGATCATGCCGAGCAAGCCGGTGCGCGCGAGCATCATCTCGGTGAACTTGTCCATGCGCGTCGCCGTGGTCGGTCCGGCCGGGCCGACGACTTCCTCGCGCACCGGGTCGACCGGCCCGACGTAGTAGATGAAGCGGTTGTTGAAATCCACGCCGGGTGGCAGCGACTCGCCGCGTTCGAGGATCTCCTGGATACGCTTGTGAGCCGCGTCACGACCCGTGAGCATGGCCCCCGACAGCAGCAAAGTCTCACCCGGTTTCCAGCTGCGCACGTCCTCCTCCGTCACCGTGTCCAGATTGACACGGCGCGCACTGGCGCCGGCCGACCAGGTCACTTCCGGCCAGTCCTCGAGCTTCGGCACGGGCAGGTGGGCGACGCCCGCGCCGTCGAGGTGGAAATGGACGTGGCGGGTCGCCGCGCAGTTCGGGATCATCGCGACGGGTTTCGATGCCGCGTGCGTCGGGTAGTCGAGGATCTTGACGTCGAGCACGGTGGTCAGGCCGCCCAGCCCCTGCGCGCCGATGCCGAGCGCATTGACCTTCTCGTAGAGTTCGATGCGCAGTTCTTCGAGACGGTTCGACGGTCCGCGTGCGATCAGCTCGGGCATGTCGATGGGATCCATCAATGACTCCTTCGCCAGCAGCACCGCCTTCTCCGCGGTGCCGCCGATGCCGATGCCGAGCATGCCCGGCGGACACCAGCCGGCGCCCATCGTCGGCACCGTCTTCAGTACCCAGTCGACGATGCTGTCCGAAGGGTTCAGCATGACGAACTTCGACTTGTTCTCCGAGCCGCCGCCCTTGGCCGCGACGGTGATGTCGAGACCGCTGCCGGCGACGAGTTCGGTGTGGATGACGGCCGGCGTGTTGTCGCGCGTGTTGCTGCGCGCGCCGGCCGGGTCGGCCAGGATCGAAGCGCGCAGCTTGTTGTCCGGGTGGAGGTAGGCGCGGCGCACGCCTTCGTTGATCATGTCGGTGAGCAACATGTCATCCGCCCACTGCGTCTTCATGCCGACCTTGCAGAAGACGGTGACGATGCCGGTGTCCTGGCAGATCGGCCGGTGCCCCTCGGCACACATGCGCGAGTTGATCAGGATCTGCGCCATCGCGTCGCGCGCCGCCGGCGACTCCTCGCGCTCGTAGGCCGCAGCGAGGTTGGCGATATAGTCCGGTGGGTGGTAGTAGGAAATGTACTGCAGGGCGTCGGCGACGCTCTGGATGACGTCTGCTGATTTGATGGCTGCCACGTACGCAGGTCTCCGGCATGAAAACTCGGGCGCGATCCTACCACCGGCACGGACCTCCGTACCGCGGCGAATCTACCCGCGGCGCGCTGCGCGGGGTGCACGAGCAAGGATATTAGCGGTAGTATCGGCGGCCATCGGAAAGGTCCCGCGTACTCCCGCGCCGGGCCGCCGGGCCGGCCGCGCTCGCGGTCCCGACACCACCAAGCAGAGATGATGTCGCCATGAAGATTCCCCGTACCCGGGTCCTCGCGCTCGGTATCGTTGCCGCGCTCGCGCCTGCGGCGCCGGCGCTGGCCGCCGAGACCGTCGATGCCGTCACCGCCGTCGGCGAACAGCGTGCCCAGGAAGGCGCCGCCGCGCAGAAGCAGATCGAGCAGTTGAGCGACCAGGCCGGCGACCTCGAGTCGCAGTACAAGCAGGTCAACAAGGTGGTCGAGGGCCTCGCGGTCTACAACGACCTGCTGCAGAAACAGGTCGACAATCAGCGCGCGGAGATGGCGGCGCTGAGCGATTCGATCAACAAGGTCTCGCTCATCGAGCGCCAGATCGTGCCGCTGATGATGCAGATGGTCGAGACGCTGGACGAGTTCGTCAGTCTCGACGTGCCCTTTCTGCCCGGCGAACGCGCCGAGCGGGTCGCCCGCCTGCGCGGGATGATGGAACGCTCGGACGTGACCTCGGCGGAGAAATTCCGGCGCATCCTCGAGGCCTACCAGATCGAGAACGAATACGGCCGCACCATCGAAGCCTACAAGGGCACGCTCGAACTTGCCGGCGGCACGCGCGAGGTCAACTTCCTGCGCATCGGCCGCGTCGCCCTGCTCTACCAGAGTGACGGCGGAGACCTCACCGGGGCCTGGAGCCAGGAGGCGCGTGACTGGGAGGCACTGGCGCCGGAGACCTACAAGCAGGCGGTATCGATGGGACTCAAGGTCGCGCGCAAGCAGGTCGCGCCGGACCTGCTGGTGCTGCCGGTGGCCGCGCCGAAGGGGGTGGGCCAATGAAGACCTGGAAGTTGCTGCTGGCGGCGCTGGCCGTCTTCTCACCCCTGGCCATGGCCCAGTCCGAGCCGGTTTCGCTCGACGAACTGCTGCAGAAGGTCAAGGCCGGCCGCGTGCAGGATTCGAAGGAGAATGCCGCGCGCCTCGAACGCTTCCGCGCCGACAAGGCGGCGCAGGCACGCCTGCTCGAGGCCGCGCGCGCCGAGCGGACCAGCGCCGAGGCGCGCTCGAAAGAGCTCGAAACCGCGTTCGAGGAGAACGATGCCAAGCTGGTCGAACTGGAACTCGCACTGAAGGAGCGCCTGGGGTCGCTCAAGGAGCTGTTCGGCGTCCTCCAGCAGGCTGCCGGCGACGCCCGCGGCCAGTTCGAGAACTCGCTGACCCACGTGCAGTTCCCCGAGCGCGTCGAATTTCTCACCGAACTCGCCCAGAAGATGGGCCAGAGCAGCCGCCTCGCGTCGATCGAGGAAATCGAACAGCTCTGGTTCGAACTGCAGCGCGAGATGACCGAGAGCGGCAAGGTCGTGCGCTTCCCGGCCAAGGTGATCACCGCCAGCGGTGACGAGGTCGAACAGGAAGTCGTGCGCGTCGGTGCGTTCAACGTCGTCGCCGGCGGCAAGTACCTGCAATTCGTTCCGGAGACCGGCCACCTCGTCGAGCTCGCGCGGCAGCCCCAGGCACGCTACCTGGAGAAGGTCGACGCGCTGACCGGCGCGACCAGCGGCATGCACCCGTTCGGCCTCGATCCCTCGCGTGGGCAGATCCTCTCGCTGCTCGTGCAGGCGCCGGACCTGCGCGAGCGCATCGCGCAGGGTGGCGTGGTCGGCTACGTGATTCTCGGCCTCGGCGCCCTGGCCCTGCTGATTGCGCTCGAACGCCTGCTCGTGCTGACCCTCACCGGGCTGCGCGTGGCGGCGCAGACGCGCAAGCTGGACCAGCCCGGCGGCAACCCGCTGGGGCGCATTCTCAAGGTCTACCACGACAATCCGCAGGCAGACACCGAGACCCTGGAACTCAAGCTGTCCGAGGCGATACTGCGTGAAACACCGCGCATCAACCGCATGCTGATGTTCCTCAAGATCATCGCGGTGGTCGCGCCGCTGCTCGGCCTGCTCGGTACCGTGACCGGCATGATCATCACCTTCCAGGCCATCACGCT
>JAUIFX010000095.1 GCA_030429865.1 Gammaproteobacteria bacterium
GCGACCGTGCCGACCATGGCCGGGATGGTCGCCGCGCTGTCCGGCGTGGCCATGAGCGCCTGGCTGCAACGCAAGGTGATTCGCGAGCGCGACCTGCTCGGCGAGCACATGACCATGGACCACTGAGCGAATTCGGAGCGCATCAATGAGACGACTGCTGGCCCGCGCCACCGCCGACGAGGACGAGTCCGCCATCGACATCACGCCGATGCTCGACGTCGTGTTCATCATGCTGATTTTCTTCATCGTCACCGCGACCTTCGTCAAGGAAGCCGGAATCGACGTCAATCGGCCCGATGCCGCCACCGCGGTGAAGCAGGAGAAGGCCAACATCCTCATCGCGATCGACGCCAACAACGAGATCTGGATCGACCGGCGCAATATCGACGTGCGCGCGGTACGCCCGAACATCGAGCGTCTCCACGCCGAGAACCCGCAGGGCTCGGTCGTCATCCAGGCCGACAAGGAATCGAAGACCGACACGCTCATCCAGGTGATGGACGCGGCACGCTCGGCCGGCGTGTTCAATGTCGCGATCGCCGCGCAAGAGCCCTGAGACGACGTCCATGGCCGATGCCGCCCTGCCGTCCCTGCAACCCGATCGGCTGATTGCCCTGCGCTTCGCCGCGGGACTGCTGATCGCGGCGCTGATTACGCTGACGCTGTTCTGGATCATGCAGTACCTGATCGCGACGGCGGATCGCTCCCTCGACGAGGCGCGGCGCGGCGCGCTGGTCGACTTCGTGCGGGTCAAGCGCGCCGAGGTCGTCGAACGGCGCAAGATCAAGCCGGACAAGCCGCCGCCGCCGAAAGCGCCGCCGCCCGAACCGCCCGCGCCACGACTCGACGATGCCAAGCCGAGCGCGGAGAAAATCGCCGTATCCGCGGTGCCGGTCGAGACCGACATCGATCTCGCACCGGGCGGTTTCAGCCTCGGCGTCGGCGAGGGCGACTACCTGCCCATCGTCAAGGTTGCCCCGATCTACCCGCAGCGCGCGCTCTCGCGCGGCGTGCAGGGCGACTGCATCGTCGAGTACACGGTGACGCGCTCGGGCACGACGCGCGACGCGCGTGCCGTGGACGGCCAGTGCGACCGCCTGTTCGAGAAAGCTTCGGTCGAGGCGGCGCTCAAGTTCAAGTACAAGCCGCGCGTCATCGACGGCCAGGCCGTCGAGGTGCCCGGCGTGCGCAACAAGTTCTCCTACAAGCTGGAAGACTGACGATGGGCCTGCGCGTGATCCTCTGCTGCCTGCTGCTGTGCTGCGCCGTGCCGCTCGCCGCCCAGGAAGAACAGACCAAGCAGACCGTCGCCATGAGCCAGCAGGTATTCGAGGGGCTGCAGGAGGCGCAGGGGCTGATCGAGAGCAAGCAGTATGCCCAGGGGCTCGCCATCCTCGCCGGGCTCCGCAAGGAGAGTGATCTCTCGCCCTACGAAACGGCCCAGATCTGGAACCTGACCGCCTACGCCCATTACCTCAAGGAAGACTACAAGAACGCCATTGGCGCCTATCTCAAGGTGATGCAGCAGGAAGGCCTGCCGGAAGCGCTCGAGCAGAGCACCCTGAAGACCCTCAGCCAGCTCTATTTCACCGTCGAGGACTACGCACGCGCGCTGACCGTCGTCGATCGCCTGATTGCCGCGGTCGCCGACCCCAGCCCCGACGTCTACATGCTCAAGGGCCAGGCCCACTTCCAGCTCGAGCAATACCGCGAGGCGCTCAAGCCGATCCGCACCGCGATCGACAAGTACCGCGCGCAGGGCAAGACGCCGCAGGAGAACTGGCTGCTGCTGCTGCGCGTGTGCTACTACGAGCTGGGCGACTTCAAGGCGATGATCGGCGTGCTCAAGGAGCTCATCCGGCTCTACCCCAAGGAACAGTACCTGCTCACCCTGGCAGGTGTGTACAGCGAGCTCGGCGACACGCGCAAGCAGCTCGCACTGACCGAGGCACTTTACGAAGACGGCCGTCTCACCGACCCGCTGCAGATCGTCAACCTCGCCAATCTCTACCTCGTGCACGGCGTACCCTACAAGGCGGCCAAGCTGCTCGACGCCGAGCTCGGCGGCGGCCGGGTCGAGGAGAACGAACGCCACCTGCGCCTGCTCTCCCAGGCCTGGTACCAGGCGCGCGAGGACGCCAAGGCGATCCCGCCGCTCGCGCGCGCCGCGGCGCAGTCGAGCGACGGCGAACTGTACGTGCGCCTCGCGCAGTCCTACATCAATCTCGATCGCTGGGAAGAAGCGGCCGAGGCGGTCGGCAAAGGGCTCGCCAAGGGCGGCGTGAAGCGCACCGACACGGCCAACATCATGCTTGGCATGGCCTTGTTCAACCAGCGCAAGCTGGAGGCCGCGCGCCGCGCGTTCGCCGCGGCCGCGCGTGACAAGCGCAGCGCCAAGGCGGCCAACCAGTGGCTGGCCTACGTCGACAGCGAACTGTCGCGCGCGAGTTCGCTCGAACAGACCCTGCCCGAGCAGGAACGACGCGAGCAGGACAAGATTCTCGAGAATCTCTGAACCGTCACGCCCCGTCGGCCGGCGGCAGGCCGGCCTGCGCGGCTTCGAGCGCGGCGGCGAAGGCAGCGGGGTCGGGACAGGCATCGGCCAGGAGCAGCGCCAGGCGCACCAGGAACAGCGTCTCGTTGGCCTCGCCGACCGCATCGAGCGCCGCGGCGAGACGTTCGTAGGCGTGTTCGAACTCGTCCGGGGTCATGCCGGCCACTGGCCCAGGGCGCGGCGCAGCGCCTCGCGCAGCCGGGCTGCGTCAATGTTCCGCCAGCGCGCGCAGACGTGGCGGTCCGGCCGCACGAGCAGCGCGCCGCCTGCGCCAACGCCGCAGCGTGCCGCGGCCGGCGTGCCGGCTGGCAGGCAGCGCAGCGCGAGGTCGATGCCGGCGTCGCGGGCAGCCGCCGTCAGCGCGGCCCGGTCGGCGTCCTCAGGCACCGCGTCACCGAAGGCCAGGAGCGTGAACTCGCGGCCGAGATCGTCGAGCAGGAACGTGTCGTCGTCGAGACGCGCATTGGCCAGCGCCATCCCCGGCCGCGGTCCGCCGGCAAACGCGCCGCATTCGTCATCGGGCGTCGTCAGCGGGCTCGCCGCGTAGGAATAGGGCTGTGACTGTCGCGGGTCGAGCAGGCGCCGGGCGCAGTCGTGGTCTGCCGCCAGCGACAGCGCCGCGTCGCGCACGAGGCGCTCGCCGCGGGTCGGCGGCGTCATGAAACGCGTGCTGCGGCCGGCCTGCGCGAACACGTCGAGGGTCGCGCCGCGCCGTTCCGGCGTATAACTGTCGAGCAGGTGCGGCCCGGCACGGCCCTGCAGCTGCATGGCCAGCTTCCAGCCGAGATCGGCCGCATCGGCGAGCCCCGAGTTGAGGCCGCGCACGCCGAAGATCGGCACCAGGTGGGCGGCATCGCCGGCGAACAGCGCGCGCCCGTGACGATAGTCCTCCAGGCACAGCGTGTAGGCCTTGTACAGGCTCCACCATTCGAGCTGCCACGGCGCGCGTTCGCCGAGCATGGCGACGATGGCGCCGACCCGCGCACGGATTTCGCGCTCGCTCAGCGCCTCCTGTTCGTCTTCGTCGTCGCGCAGCTGGTAGTCGATGCGCCAGATGTCGTCGGGCTGCCTGTGCACCAGGATGGTCGCGCCGCGGTTTGCGACCGGATCGAAGAAGGCGCGCCGCTCGGTCGGATAATCCGAACGCATCTGCACGTCGACGATGACGTAACGCCCCTCGTAGGCCGCGCCGGCGAGTTTCAGGCCGAGCTGTTGACGCACGCGGCTGTGCGCCCCGTCAGCGGCCACCAGGTACGACGCTCGCAGGCGGTAGCGTCCCTGCGGGGACTCGACCTCGAGCACCGCCTCGTCGTCGGCCAGTTGCAGCGTGTCGAGGGCGTGTCCCCAGCGCAGGTCGACCCGGCCTGTCGCCTGCACGGCCTCGACGAGGAACTGCTCGATGTACTGCTGCTGCAGGTTGTACATCGGGTAGTAGCGTTCATCCGGGCCGTGCGGCATGCGCAGCCGGTACACGGGCCGCTCGCGGTAATAGGACGTGCCGTCGGTCCACGGCAGCGCCTTGCCGAGGAAGCGTCCGGCGACGCCGAGTTGCTGGAAAATCTCGACGCTGTGGCGGGCGATGCAGATCGCCCGGCTGCCCTCGCCCACGCTGCTCTTGGCATCGAGCACGACGCTCGGTACGCCGTGGCGCGCGAGCGTGAGCGCCGCGCACAGGCCGACCGGGCCGGCGCCGACGATTGCAACGGCATGACGCACCGCGTCGCCACCGAGCTCCGGCGCCGGCGCGCTGACGTAGTGCGGGTAGTCGTAGTACAGCGACTGCGCCTGGCCGCGGGGTCGTGGCATGCTTACGTTCAATCCGCCGGCAGCGCGGCGAACAGGCGCTGGACCAGTTCGCGCAGCGCCGCACGCCGATGGGCCCAGAGCTTGCCGTCACCGGCGAACAGCGTGAGACCTTCCATCGTCGCGCTCATCAGCACCGTGACCAGGTCCAGCGTGTCGCGGTCGAGCCGCGGGTGGACCTCGCGCAGCAGCTCGACGAGGACCCCGCGCGCCCGCTCGTAGACGTACTCCATCAGGCGGGCCGCCTCGCGGTCGTGGTTCGCCAGCGCCCACAGCTCCGGGAAGAAACGTGTCGTGCGGGCCGTACCGAGATCGTCGATCCAGAACGCCAGCACCCGCTCGAGTTGCGCCTGCGGGGCATCGGGTGCACCGCGGCGGCGGCGCTCGAACTCGGCCAGGTAGCCATCGATGACGTGCTCGACCATGGCCTGCAGGAGATCGCTCTTGCGCGGGTAGTAGTAGTTGAGGTTGCCGCTCGACACACCTGCCGCCTCGGCGACCGCGCGCAGCGTGAAGCGCGCGTAACCCTGGTCGAGGAAGACCTCGACCGCGGTTTCGAGGATGTGGCGCGCACGTTCGCGTCCCTTGCGCGTTCCCGCCGCTTCCCCGTTCTCGGTATTGTCCCTGGCCCCGTGTGGCACGCCCTGCTCCCGCCGTGCTCGGCGGCGCCACCCTATCCGATCCGTCCCCTACCGTACAGTCGGCAACAGAAATTCGCGCCAAGCCGAGGAAATCCCGGCACTATCGACCACGTCCGGGCGAGTCGCTATACTCCGCGCGATCTAGGACACTCGGCCTAGACAATGTTGCACCGGCGACCTTCCGAGCGCCGCGCGCAAACCCGGTCCAAGCAGGGGGAACTCGTAATGGCACCTTTCAAACGCGCCGCGCTCAGCCTGGCCGTCGCCGTCGCCGTTGGCGGCGGCTCGATGGCCCGGGCCGAAGTGCTCGAAGAAGTCGTCGTCACCGCGCAGAAGCGCGAACAGAACATACAGGACGTGGGTATCTCGGTCTCGGCCTTCACCGGCGACCAGCTGCAGCAACTCGGCTACACGAACGCCCAGGAAGTCACCGCACTCGCACCCGGTGTCAGCACGATCCAGCCGAACGGGCCGTCGAACTACGCCGTTGCCATCCGCGGTGTCGCGCAGAACGACTTCATCAGCAACCAGGAAAGCCCCGTTTCCATCTACATCGACGACGTCTACCTGAGCCAGATGTCGAGCGCGGGCTTCATGTTGTTCGACATGGAGCGCGTCGAGATCCTGCGTGGTCCACAGGGTACGCTGTACGGCCGTAACGCGACCGGCGGCCTCGTGCACTACGTCTCGCGCAAGCCGACCGCCGAGCGCGAGGGCTACGCCCAGCTCACCGGTGGCTACTACGACCAGGTCAAGTTCGAGGGTGCCGCCGGCGGCGCGCTGACCGATCGCATCCTCGGCCGCGTGTCGGTGGCGACCCACCACAACGACGGCTACGTCAGGAACCGCGTACTCGGCGATGACATCAACAACGCCAACGACTACGCCGGCCGCGCGCAGCTCCAGTTCGACCTGCGCGACGATCTCACGTTCCTGTTCAACGCACGCGGCTCGCTGCAGCAGATCCGCACCGGCTTCTTCGAGTACGTCACGGCGAGCTTCGATCCGGCCACCGGCAACGGCTTCAACACGCCCGGCCAACCGAACCCCTTCAGCGGCTACAGCGACAACGACGGCGACGTGTTCGCCGGCGACTACGACCGCTTCGGCCACCAGGACATGGAGACCTACGGCTTCTCCGGCACCTTCAACTGGGATATCAACGACAAGCTGCAGCTCGTCTCCATCTCCGACTACCAGTCGGTCAAGCGCGATTACGCCGAGGATTCCGATGCCTCGCCTTTCGCCGACTTCAACTTCTTCCAGGCCACCGATGCCGAGCAGATTTCGCAGGAATTCCGCCTGCTCGGCAACGAGGACCGTATGCGCTGGGTCGCCGGCTTCTTCTATCTCTACGTCGACGTGGAAGATGCCAACGGTGCCGAGACGCCCATCACCACGGCCTGCGTCAACCCGGCTTTCGGGCTCGGCGGCGCACAGCCCTGCGCGCTGGTCGACAGCGCCAACAGCGTCTTCGGCGCGCCGCTCGCCGAAGGCGACGGCACCTTCTTCGGCAACGACAACCCGTACCGCACCATCACCAACAGCTGGTCGCTGTTCGGCCAGGTCGAGTACGACATCGCGACCGACTGGACCGGTATCGTCGGTTTCCGCTGGATCGACGAACACAAGAAGCACCGCTTCCATAACAACTTCGTCGATTTCCAGCCCGGCACGCGCTGGCGTAACGGCAACCCGAACATTCTCGCCAATCTCGGCACCTACAAGGGTACCTGGGACGAGAGCATGTGGTCGGCCAAGGCCGAGATCGACTGGCGCCCGACCGACGACGCCCTGCTCTACCTGAGCTGGAACCGCGGCGTCAAGGGCGGTGGTTTCAACGCCCCGCTCGACGTCACCGACTACTTCGGCATCTTCGGCCCGGCCGGTGGCCTGATCCCGTTGACCGACGACAACATGCGCTTCGACGAAGAGAAGCTGGACGCCTTCGAAGGCGGCTTCAAGCTGTCGATGTTCGGCGGCCTCGCCCGCCTGAACGGCTCGGCCTATTACTACGATTACCGCGACTACCAGGCCTTCCAGATCATCGGTCTGACCACCTTCATCTTCAACGCCGACGCGGAGACGCACGGTTTCGAGCTGGAGTTCCAGACCTCCCCGATCGAAGGGCTCGACTTCATGGCCGGCGTCGGCTACATCGACGTCACCATCAAGGACGTCGACCTCGACGGCGCAGGACCGGGCGGTGCGCAGGATACCCAACCCGTGCAGTCGCCGAAGTGGAACGTCAATGGCCTGCTGCGCTACCAGTGGCCTTTCTGGCAGGGCAACCTCGCCGTCCAGGCCGATTTCCAGTACCGTTCGAAGCACTTCTTCAGCCTGACGCGGGCGCCGGCCAGCACGCAGACCGGCTACGCCATCGGCAACGCACGGCTCAGCTACACGACGGCTGACGATGCCTGGCAGGCGGCGGTGTTCGTCAACAACATTGCCGACGAGGAATACCTGGTGCAGACCTTCGACCTCGGCGCCGTGCTCGGCATGACCGAGCAGTTCTACGGCCTGCCGCGCTGGGTCGGCGGCAGCGTGCGCTACAGCTTCTGAGCCCGCCCCCGGTGACCGGCGGGCCAGGCACGCCCGCCGGTCATCCGGTCCCGCGCGCCGCTCCCTCCTGGGCCAGTTCGCGTAATTTCGCCACGGCCACCTTGCCGAGCGCCGTGCGCGGCAGGGCATCGACGAAAACCACGTCGCGCGGCCGCTTGTAGCGCGCCACCCTGCCCTCGAACACGGCGAGCAGCGCCGCTGCATCCACCGCCTCTTCTCCGCGCACCGCCACCACGACCGGCACCTGCCCCCAGCGTGCATCCGCGCGCGGTGCGATCGCCGCTTCGCGCACCAGCCCGCTCTCTGCCAGCACCCGCTCGAGCTCGGCCGGGTAGATGTTCTCTCCGCCCGAGATGATCACGTGCTTGATGCGGTCCTTGAACCAGTAACGTCCGCGCGCATCGCGCGCCGCGACGTCGCCGCTCGCGAACCACCCGTCGGCAAACGTATCGACCGCCTGGCTCACCGCGTTCCAATACCCATTCGCGACGTGCGGACCGCGCACCAGGACCTGTCCGGGCGCGTCGGTAGCGACCTCGTGCCCGGCGCTATCGACGAGACGAATCTCGGTGTGCAGGCCGGCACAGCCGATGCTGCCTACCTCGCTCATGGCCTGCTCGGTGCGCTGGTAGATCGCGACCGGGCCGGTCTCGGTCGAACCGTAGATCTGGATGACCGGCACGCCCCGTGCGTGCAGGCGCTCGATGACGGCGCGGGGCACGTCGGTGGAGCCGGTAGCAACGGCGCGCAGCGAACCGAGGTCGGTCTCGTCCCAATCCGGTGTCGCCGCCAGCGCCTCGATCATCGCCGGCACCAGCACGCTCAGCGTCGGCCGTTCGCGCTGTATCCAGGCAAGCGTCACGGCCGGTTCGAAGCGTTCGGCGAGGAGCACGGTCGCCCCGCAGTAGAGCGCCGGCACGGTCTGGATGTTGAGGCCGCCGACATGGAACATCGGCAGGACGTTGAGCACGCGGTCGCTGCTGCCGAGGTCATGCATGTGCACGCTGTTCAGCGCGTTGAACAGCAGCGCCCGCTGGCTGAGCGCCGCGCCGCGCGGCAGTCCCGTCGTTCCCGACGTGTAGACGAGCAGCAGCGGCGCATGGTCGTCGACCGGTGCGGCGCCGGGCAGCGGCAGGTCCGCACGGATCGCGGGCGGTAACCGCGCGAGCCCGTCAGCGGCGAAGCCGCAGGTCACCCGTGGCCAGCGGCCGAGTTCCGGCAGGAACGCCGCGCAGTGGGTCTCGACGACGACGAGAGCAGCACCGGCGTCATCGAGTACGCGGTCGAGCTCGTGCGCCGTCAGGCGCCAGTTCAGCGGCACCAGTACGAGGCCCGTGTCCGCGCACGCGAACAGCAGCGCGAGCAGGTCCGCGTGATTGTGCCCCAGCCACGCGACCCGCGCCCCCGGCGCAAGTCCCCGCTCGTCGCGCAGCCAGCCGGCTAGCGTCGCCACGCGCGCGGCGAGCCCGGCGTAGTCGAGCGTGCCGTCGGCACTGACGATGGCCGGCTTGTCCGGCGCGAACGTGGCGTGCCGCGCCAGCCAGCCGGCGATCGAGCGCATCAATCGTGCTCGCCGGGAGCGTAGAGCGCGTCGTGTCCGAGCCGCTCGAGGCAGATGTCGGCGCTCCAGGGCAGCATCAGGGAGCCGCAGCGGCTGTCGCGGTAGAGGCGCTCGATCGGCAGCGTGCGCAGCATCGACTGGCCGCCGCAGGTACGGATGGCGAGCTGGCAGAGCTCGTTGGCATTCTCCATCACGGTGTACTGCGCGGCGTAGGCGCGCAGCATCATTTCGCGCGGCGGATCGACGCGTGCCTCGCTGACAACCTGGAACCACAAGGCCTTGGTCTGCTCGAGCATCAGGTGCATGCGTGCCACGTTGTGCTGTTTGACCGCCTGGTCGCGGCGCTTGTCCCCGGCCTGGCCCGGCACTTCGCCGCGCAGGTAGCGCACGGTGAAATCGTAGGCCGCCTGGGCGATGCCGAGGTAGGCCGGCGTGAGGGTGAGGAACATGTGCGGCCAGCGCACCGCGGCCTGGTAGTACAGGCCACCCGGCATCAGCGCTTCGTCGGCAGCCACGTGGACATCGTCCAGGATCAGCGTACGGCTGACCGTGCCGCGCATGCCGAGCGGATCCCAGTCACCCTCCACGCGCAATCCCGGCGCACTCGCCGGCACCGCGACGTAGAGCGTGTTGCGGCGCGCGAGCGTGCCGTCGCTGCCGGCCTCGGTGCAGAGGATGCCGTAGTAGTCGGCATGGCCCGCTAGCGAGGCAAAGATCTTGCGGCCGGAGACGCGCCAGCCGTCGCCGTCGCGAACCGCGGTCGTCGCGAACGGCACCGCGCCGGCGGCGGCACTGCCCCCTTCCGAGAACGGCTGCGCGTAGATTGCCCCGTCCTCGACGATGCGCGCGTAATGCACTGCGCGGCGGCGTTCGTGCTCGGCGCGTTGCGCCGGGTCCATGTCGATCGCATCGGCCAGCGGCCCGGTCCACAGGCAGGAGCACACGTGCATGTTGAACGTCAGTGCCGTGGCGCCGCAGTAGCGTCCGATCTCCGCCGCGGTCAGCGCGTACGCCCGGTAACCGGCGCCGAGTCCGCCATGGCCCGCCGGCACGCACACGCCGAGCAGGCCGGCGTCACGCAGGTCGGCGTAGTTCTCCGTCGGAAAGCGTGCTTCGCGATCGAAGGTTGCCGCGCGCGCGGCAAAGACACCCTCGCCGAGTTCGCGGGCACGTCCGGTCAGCTCGATCTCCTGGTCGGTCAGGCGCCACGCCGCCGCGTCGAAGATCGGCGCGTCCTTTTTCCTCGCGCTCATGCACTACGCTCCGCGAGGCGGCCTTCATCGACTACCACGCGCTCGTCGAGGCGCACGGTGCAGTTGCGGACCGGCAGGTCGAAATGCCCCTCGGTGAAGCGCCCGGCGACCTCGTTCGCGCCCGTCGAGTAGAGGAAATTGCCGGCGTAGGCCCGCAGCTCGGTGCCGTTCGTGTCGCGCTGGTCGTACATCGTCAGCGCCTCGTAACGGGCCCGCTCGTTGAGTCCCCAGCCAACGTGGCTGACGCCGTAGGCTTCGCGATCGCCCCATGCCGCGAGGTAGCGGCGCATCAGTTCCGCGTCCGTGCCGCTGCCATGGATGGCGGTCACGTAATCATCTTCCACGACCAGCTCGACCGGGTGTTCGAGATACCGCTTGAAGGTCAGGTTGATGTCGCCGACATCGAGCACGAGACGGCCATTGACCGCGCCCGGCCGCGGAAAGTTGACGACGATGCCGCCAGGCCAGTGGGACACCATGCCGGGCTTCTCGCACCAGCCCCAGACACCCCCGGTGCGCGCGTCGGTGAGATCGATGAGCAGGTCGGTGCCGGCCGCCGAGGTCACGTGCATGCGCCCCGCGGCGCGGCAGGCCTTGATCGCGGCACGCACGACCTGCTCGTCCTCGCGCGCCGGGACGAGGCGCTCGAGCGCCTCGGGATGTTCATTCGAAATCATCAGCACGCGCGCCCCGCTGCCGAGGATCTCGGGTAGCTGCGGCGCATGCAGCAGGCCTTCGACGGTCAGGTCGACGACCAGCGTGGCGTGCTTGAGCGCTTCGAGCGCCGCGGCCTGACCGTTCAGCGCCTGGCTTGCCCCGGTCGAACGGACCGGCACGGGCGCCGTCTGCGCCGGCGTCGGCACGATGACCTCGAACGCGTCGATGCCGAGTTGTGCGAGCGCGAGACGGGCGAGGCTGCGATTGAGATCGCGCGACTGTGTTTCCGCGAGGATCGCGACCTGGTCACCCGGTGCGAGCTGGCACAGCTCGAACACGCGGCGGAAGGCGTCCAGCCAGCGGAATTCGATACGGTCATTGAGCATGACGGTTCTCCATGGATGTGCCGGCACGCGCGGCCGGTCCGTTCTCAGCGTGTCGCGCCCCCCGTGCCCGGATGGGTGTCGCGAAAGGCCGGCAACGCCATGCAGGCGCGTTCGATCGCGGCGAGGCGCGGGAAGTCCTCGACGTCGATGCGGTTGCGCCGCGCCAGGTCGAGCTGCGGCACGAGGCACACGTCGGCGATGCTGACCTCGTCGCCGACGGCAAAACGGCGCGTCGTTCCGGCCGCGGTCAACCACAACTCGAGGGCATCGAGTCCCTCCAGCACCCAGTGCTCGAACCAGCGGCGCCGGCGTACCGTGTCGACGCCGAGCGCGTCGCGCAGGTAGACGTGAACGCGGAAACCGTTCAGGGGATGTATGTCACTGCAGATGATCTGCGCCATCTGCCGTGCCCGCGCGCGCTGTTCCAGGGAAGCCGGCAGCAGCGGAGGCTCGGGATAACGTTCATCGAGGTATTCGATGATCGCCAGGGACTGCGTCAGGTGCAGGTTCTCGTCGCTGTAGACGGGCACGAGACCTTGCGGATTGAGCGCGCGAAACTCGGGGTCGTGCTGCGCGCCGCCGACGAGGTCGACGTCGCTGCGCGCGTGATCGATACCCTTCAGCGCGAGGGCGATACGCACGCGGTAGGCGGCGGCAGAACGCAGGTAATCGTGTAACTCGTACATGGCGGCGCGTCAGCTTTCGCAGGTGAACGGCGTTCGCGCCGCGGGCGGCGGCCGGTGCTCAGCGCGACGCGCGGCGGCCAAGCCGCGAGAGGCCGCGGGACGCTTGCGCCACGTCCGCCGTGTGCAGCAGGCGCGCCACCGTCAGCCGTCGTTCTGGGCCACGTGCACGACCAGGCCGTCGAGGGCGTCGGTCACCTCGATCTGACAGGTCAGCCGGCTGTTGGGACGCCGGTCCAGGGCGAGTTCCAGCGTCGAATCCTCGATCTCGTCCGGTTTCCCGACCACGGCCATCCACGCCTCGTCGATGTAAGAATGGCAGGTGCTGCAGGCGCAACTGCCGCCACAGATCGCAAGAATTCCCTCGATGCCGTTCTGAATGGCGCCCTCCATCACGGAGATACCGCTCGGCACCTCGCACTCGCGACTGTTCCCATTGACATCGATGAACGTGATCTTCGGCATGTGCGGCAAACCTCCCCGCCTGGCGATACCCGTGTTGCTGACTTCGTCGTGCGCGGCACGCGGCTCAGCCGCGTGCGATCTGCATCAGGTCGACGCCCTCGTCACCGACCTGGGCAGGCGTCATCATAGTGCCCTGCGCGAGCAGGCGCCGGCAAGCCATGTGATCGGCCGGCCGATTGACCGAATCGGCCCCGCACAGGCGTCCGTCGCGAAAGTAGAAATAGGAAAATGCGCCGGCCGCCGGGTCGCCGCGCAGTACGCTCTGCTCGCACGGCATGCCGATACCGGCCATCTGCAGCTTGACGTCGTACTGATCCGACCAGAACCACGGCACCTGGACGTAGGGTTCGGGCTGCTCGCACATCGTCCCCGCGGCCACGCGCGCCTGGTCGACCGCGTTCTGCACGGACTCGAGGCGCAGCTCACGCCCGAGGAACCCGTTCATGTGCATCGTGCAGTCGCCGGCGGCTACGATGAGCGGATCGCTGGTGCGCGCGCAAGCGTCGACGACGATGCCGTTGCGGCACGCAAGGCCCGCCGCGGCGGCGATTTCGTCGTTGGCCACCACGCCAATCCCGGCGACGACGACGTCGGCCGCAAAGGCTTCGTCCCGGCCGGTCAGCACCTGCACCCCGGACGCGGCCGGCTCGATCGCACTCACGCCGGTGGACAGGCGCACGTCGACGCCGTGTCGGCGATGCAGCGCGGCATAGAAATCCGAGACCTGCGGTGACACCGCGCGCGCCATCAGGCGGTCGAGCGCCTCGATGACGACCACTTCCTTGCCCTGCTTGCGTGCCACGGCCGCCACTTCGAGGCCGATGAACCCACCGCCAACGACGACCAGCCGGTGCGCTTCGGCGAGAGCCGCGCGCAGGTGGTCGCTGTCGGCGAGGGTACGGACGTAACACACCGCCGGGTGGTCGGCGCCGGGGCAGGCGAGCTCGCGCACGCGCGTGCCGGTGGTCAGTGCGAGGCGTGCATAGGCGAGGCGACTGCCATCGCTGCAGACCACTTCGCGCCGTTCGCGGTCGATCGCCGTCACGCGCACGCCCAGCCGCAGCGCGATGCCGAGCTTCTCGTAGTGGCTCGCGGGGCGGAATGACAGCCGCGCCGCGTCGAGGTCACCGCCCAGGTAATGCTTCGACAGTGGCGGGCGCTGGTAAGGCAGGACGGGCTCTTCGCCAATCAGCAGCAGTTCGCCTTCATAGCCGAACTTGCGCAGCGAGTCGCAGACCTGCAGTCCGGCCTGGCCGCCGCCGACCACGATGTAGGGCGCCGTCGCCATGGCGGCGTCAGGTTTGCCGGTCGGGGATCGTGACGACCAGGCCTTCGAGTTCGTCGCTCATCTTGATCTGGCACGACAGGCGCGAACCGGCGCGCCGTTCCGCCGCTGTGCATTCGAGCATGTCGCCTTCCATGTCACTGATCGGCGGCAGGCGTTCGACGAAGGCGTCGTCCACGTAGACGTGGCAGGTCGCGCAGGCGCAGCCGCCGCCGCACTCGGCGACGATCCCGTCGACATCGTTCTGAATGGCTGCTTCCATCAGGCTCCAGCCGGCCGGGACGTCGACGACGTTCTCGGCGCCATCGGGTTGGCGATAAGTAACCTTGGGCATGGTTGTCCTACATGTTCGGATAGTTGGGGCCGCCGCCGCCTTCGGGCGTGACCCAGTTGATGTTCTGCGTCGGGTCCTTGATGTCGCAGGTCTTGCAGTGTACGCAGTTCTGCGCGTTGATCTGCAGGCGCGTCTCGCCGCCTTCCTCGACGAACTCGTACACGCCGGCCGGGCAATACCGCTGTTCGGGTCCCGCGTAGCGCTCGAAGTTGACCTTCACCGGCACGCTGTCGTCCCTGAGCGTGAGATGGCAGGGCTGCTCCTCTTCGTGGTTGGTGTTGGAGAGGAACACCGAGGAAAGCTTGTCGAACGTGAGCTTGCCGTCCGGCTTCGGGTAGTCGATGGGCTTGCACGCCGCGGCCGGCTTGAGCGTTTCGTGATCCGCGCGATGGCGCAGCGTCCACGGCGCCTTGCCGCGCAGCAGCACCGTGTCGATCGCCGAGTAGGCAATCGCCGCGGGCAGCCCCCAGTGAAACGCCGGCTTGATGTTGCGCACGCGGTAGAGTTCGTCCCACAGCCAGGTCTGCTCGAGGCGTTCGCGGTAGGCCGCCACCTCGACGCCGCTCGCGCTCTCGTCGGCAAGGGCTTCGAACACCGCCTCGGCAGCCGTCATGCCGGACTTCATGGCGGTGTGCGTGCCCTTGATCTTCGGCACGTTCAGGAAGCCCGCGCAGTCGCCGATGAGCATGCCGCCGGGGAAGGTCAGCTTGGGAATCGACTGGTAGCCGCCGGCCGAAATCGCACGTGCGCCGTAGGCCAGGCGACGGCCGCCCTCGAGGACGTCGCGGATCAGCGGGTGGGTCTTGAACCGCTGCATCTCCTCGAACGGGCTGAGATACGGGTTCTGGTAATCGAGCCCGACGACGAAACCGATCGACACCAGGTTGTCGTCGAAGTGATACATCCACGAGCCGCCGTAGGTCGACATGTCCATCGGCCAGCCCGCGGTATGGGTGATCTGGCCGGACTGGTGCTTGCCGGGTTCGATCTCCCACAGCTCTTTGATGCCGAGGCCATAGACCTGCGGGTCGACGCCTTCGCGCAGCCCGAAGCGCTCGAACAGGGTCTTCGTCAACGAGCCGCGGCAGCCCTCGGCGAACAGGGTCTGGCGCGCGTGCAGCTCCATGCCGAGTTCGAAGTTGGGACCCTCTTCGCCCTCTCGCGTGCGGCCCATGTCGTTGGTAGCGACACCCTTGACGCTGCCGTCATCGTGGTAGAGCACCTCGGCCGCGGCGAAGCCGGGATAGATCTCGACCTCCAGCGCTTCGGCCTGCTCGGCCAGCCAGCGGCACACGTTGCCGAGACTGACGATGTAGTTGCCGTGATTGTTCTGCTGCGGCGGCGTGAGAAAGCGGTAGGCGCGCTTCTCGCTGAGGAACATGAAACGATCCTCGGTCGCCGGCGTGTTCAGCGGTGCGCCGAGGTCTTTCCAGTCCGGCAGCAGTTCGTCGAGGGCACGTGGTTCCATCACCGCCCCGGACAGGATGTGGGCGCCGATTTCGGAGCCCTTCTCGAGCACGCACACGGTGAGTTCGCGGTCGTTTTCCACCGCCAGTTGGCGCAGCCGGATCGCCGCGGCCAGGCCGGACGGCCCACCGCCGACGATGACGACGTCGAACTCCATCGCTTCGCGTTCCATAGAACCTCCTCGGTCGTCGCCTGGCGGCCTGGCTTGCGGTTGGGGCTGCGCCGCTTGCGGCGCAGGTCACGGCAGCATGGCCGCGACTTTCGCCGGCGCCGCACCCTCGTGCGGCGTCGCGGCGCCCGAGCCGCGCCCCGGCAGCACGGTCACCGTGCTGACACCCGGGGCTGCCAGGCGGCTGGCGCGGGTTACTTGTCGAGCGCCTCGACCATCGCCGGAACTTCTTTGAAGAGGTCACCGACGAGGCCGTAGTCGGCAACGCCGAAAATCGGCGCTTCCTCGTCCTTGTTGATGGCGACGATGACCTTGGAATCCTTCATGCCGGCGAGGTGCTGGATGGCGCCGGAAATGCCGACCGCAACGTAGAGGTTCGGCGCGACGACCTTGCCGGTCTGGCCGACCTGGTAATCGTTCGGCACGTAGCCGGCATCGACCGCGGCACGCGACGCACCGACCGCCGCGCCGAGCTTGTCGGCCAGCGCTTCGATGACGGCGAAGTTCTCCGAGCTGCCGACACCGCGGCCGCCGGAGACGATGATGTCAGCGGCGGTAAGCTCGGGGCGGTCGGACTTGGTCAGTTCTTCGCCGACGAACTCCGACAGGCCGGCATCGTCGGCGCTCGCGGCCGCCTCGACCGCACCACTGCCGCCGCTGGCGGCAACCGGGTCGAAAGCCGTCGTGCGCACCGTGATGACCTTCTTCGCATCCGCGCTCTTGACCGTCGCGATGACGTTGCCGGCGTAGATCGGGCGGATGAAGGTGTCGCTGGACTCGACCCCGATGATGTCGGATATCTGCGCACAGTCGAGCAGCGCCGCGACGCGCGGCATGACGTTCTTGCCGGTGGTCGTGGCGGCCGCCAGGATGTGCTCGTAGGGTTCGGCCAGCGAGACCACCAGCGGGGCAAGGTTCTCGGCCAGCGCGTGGCCGTAATGCGCGGCATCGGCATGCAGTACTTTGCGCACGCCGGCCACCTGGGCCGCGGCGTCGGCGACCGGCTGGCTGCCGCTGCCGGCGACCAGCACGTCGACGTCGCCGCCGATGGCCTGGGCCGCGGCGATCGCGTTGAGGGTGGCCGGATTGAGCGCGGCGTTGTCGTGTTCGGCTACTACCAGTGCAGTCATCTCAAATCACCTTCGCTTCGTTACGCAGCTTGTCGACCAGGGTGGCGACGTCGGGCACCTTGATACCGCCCTGGCGCGCCGGCGGCTCAGCCGCCTTGAGCAGCGTGAGGCGCGGCGTGACGTCGACGCCGAGTTCGTCGACGGTCAGCGTGTCCAGCGGCTTTTTCTTCGCTTTCATGATGTTGGGCAACTTGACGTAGCGCGGTTCGTTGAGGCGCAGGTCGGAGGTGACCACCGCGGGCAGCTTGAGCTTGACGGTCTGGATGCCGCCATCGATCTCGCGGCGGACCTCGAGGCCGCCGTCGGCGAGGGCCACGCCGCAGGCGAACGTGCCCTGCGGCCAGCCGAGCAGCGCGGCGAGCATCTGCCCGGTCTGGTTGGAATCGTCGTCGATGGCCTGTTTCCCGAGCAGCACGAGTTCGGGCTGCTCTTTCTCGATCACCGCCTTGAGGACCTTGGCCGCGGCGAGCGGCTGAATCTCTTCGTCGGTCTCGACCAGGATGCCGCGATCGACGCCCATGGCCATGGCCGTGCGCAGCGTCTCCTGGCACTGCTTGGGCCCGATGGAGACGGCGATGGTTTCGCTCGCATTGCCGGCCTCCTGGATACGGATGGCCTCCTCGACGGCGATTTCGTCGAACGGGTTCATCGACATCTTGACGTTCGCGAGGTCGACGGCCGAGCCGTCCGCTTTGGGACGGGCCTTGACGTTGTAATCGATGGCCCGTTTCACGGCCACAAGGATTTTCATGCGCTCCTCCAGATCTCAAGCGTGTTGAAGCCGATCCGCGCTACACCGGCAGCTTGGGGTCGGGCGCAGCCCGGCGCTGATCGTCGCGCTCACTACGCTGCCGTCGGCGGTCTCGGATCTGCGCCGGCCGCTGGGCCCGGCGCCGTTGATCGTCAGCAGGACTCGGCGCCGAGGCCACTCCGGCGCGCCGAATCGAGGCGCGGATATTAACAATAAAGGCTTGATCACAAAAGACACATGCCCCGTTTCCGGACAACGGCAGCGCAGCCGCCTGCGGGCGTTGCGCGGGCGGTGGTATAGTCGCCGCGCCGCCGCCGGTCACCATCCGCACGCCCTTCCGGACCACCAGAATCGACGAGGAATCACCACCATGAGCACCGCTGCCGACGATACCGCCGCCCGCCCGGGACCCACTGCCGAAGGCCGCTTCGACTGGACCGACGCGCTGCGGCTCGGCGACCAGCTCGCCGAGGACGAACGCCTCATCGCCGAGGCCGCGCACGCCTTCTGCCAGGAGCGCCTGATGCCGCGCATCCGCGACGCGCACCGCCACGAGCACTTCGATCGCGCCATCATGAACGAATTCGGCGAGCATGGATTTCTCGGCGCGACCATTCCCGAGCAGTACGGCGGCGCCGGGCTGAGCTATGTCTGCTACGGCCTCATCGCGCGCGAGGTGGAACGCGTCGACTCCGGTTACCGCTCGGCGATGAGCGTGCAATCGAGCCTCGTGATGCACCCGATCTACGCCTACGGTACCGAGGAACAGCGCAATCGCTACCTGCCGAAGCTGGCGAGTGGCGAGTGGGTCGGCTGCTTCGGCCTGACCGAACCCGATCACGGCTCGGATCC
>JAUIFX010000096.1 GCA_030429865.1 Gammaproteobacteria bacterium
GCCGCCACGCTCGTGCTGACGCTGCTGCTCGCGCATCTCGACTACGTGCGCGACCCGGGCCCGCCGGTGGCCTGAGCCTCGCGGCGGTGCAGCAGGCCGTGGGCCGCACACCCACCACGCACCCACGCTCCGTCGGCCGTACGCGACGGGACAGCATCGCGGCAGCAGGCTTGCGCAGGTCCCCGCTCGGGGCATACGCTCTGTGACCGGGATCAACGGCCGCGGAGCCTGCCATGCGTTTGTCGCGCAACGGTTACTACGTCGAACGCTACGTCAAGTGCGACAACTGCGGCGTACTCATTTACGACGACGGTCAGCCCGCGACCATCGCCGGGCAAGCCGGACTGTTCTGCTCGCAATGGTGTATCGACTGGGCCGACGCCCGCGCCCGGGGTATCGAGGAACCGCGTCTGCCGCTGCCGCGTAGCGCGCGCTGAGCGCCCGCCCGCACGGCTCAGCCGGCGCCGCCGTCGCCACGCCCCGGCTGCCCCGCCGTCTCGACCAGCTGCCGGGCGTGGGCGAGATTGTCGACATGCAGGTCGCGCATCCAGCGTAAATCGGCCAGCAGGTCGGTATCGCGGATCCGCGGCAGCGCCGCATCCAGCCGGCGCACGACCCAGGCCTGGCCGCGATCGAGCAGCGCGAGGCGCGCCCGGTGGTGCGGCTCGGCCCGCAGCCGCGCGAAGAACGCGCCGGCGGCGCCGTCGACACGCCCGCCGAAACGGCGCAGCTGTCGCGCCAGCATCGTGCAGCAGCGCCCCTCGTCGCGCGCGAGCGCGCGCAGCACCGGGCGATGCACCGAAGGGCAGTCGGGCAGACACACCTCGGTGATGCCGCGTGCGCCGGCACGTTCGGCGGCGAGCAAGTCGGTGAGCAGCGCACGGATCTCCGCCGCGTCGGCAAAGCCGGACCAGGCAGCCGGCGCTTCACCGAGAGCGCACGGCGCCGATGCGGCTTCGTTCTCGGCGCCGGACCGCGCGCGTTGGCCCGCCGTGGGCGCGGCCCGGTCGTCGCCGCCGGCAGGGCAGCGCCCGGTCATGCTTCGGCCGCGGCGTTGGGCGGAGACCAGGCGTGTTCGACGGCGGCTGCGCGCAGAACACCCCGCCCGGCGAAACGGATCAGCGTGCGGTCGGTGACGATGACGTCCATCGGCACATCGTGCGGCTGTGGCACGATGCTCGCGAGGCGCGAGGCGGCGTAACCGACGCCGATCGCGAGTGGCCGCGGCGACAGCGCCGCGAGCGTGCGATCGTAGTAGCCGCCGCCATGACCGAGGCGATAGCCGGCCGCATCGTGTCCGAGTAACGGCACCAACAACACGTCGGGGTGGACCTCGGCACCGCTTGCCGGCACCGGGATGTCCCAGGTGCCGCGCGTCATGCGCATGCCCGGCCACCAACGCCGGAACAGGAGCGGCTCCGCGGCTGCGGCGACGACCGGCAGCGCAAAGTCACGGGCCCGTTCGGCCAGCACATCGGCAAGACCACGCAGGTCGAGTTCGCCCCGGAAGGGCCAGTACAGCCCGATACAGGCGCCGTCGAGTTCCGGCAGGTGATGTTCGATGACCGCCTGCACGAAACGTCCGGTACGTTCGCGCAGCGCGCGCGGGGCCGCCTCACGGCGGGCTCGCAGGATGCTACGCGTTGCCACCCGCCAGTGCTGCACCGTGTGCCAGGGCGCATCGGCGGGCGGCGGCGAAGGCAGGATATCGTGAGACGGGACAGAGGACATGTGGGGCAAGGCTCCGCGGTTGATGAAGGGCTCGATACGCGAAGACCCGACGCTAAGCCGCGCAGTTGATTCGTTCAAGCAAAATTGGTTGGCAGTTGATATCGAATATTTCGATATAAACTACCGCCGACATGGATATCGAACTCGCCCGCACCTTTCTCACCGTAATCGAGCGCGGCAGCTTCGTGGCCGCCGCCGAACGCCTCCACCTGACCCAGTCGACGGTCAGTGCGCGCATCGCCAATCTGGAGCGCGAACTCGGTTGCCCCTTGTTCGTGCGCAACCGCGCCGGCACCCGCCTGACACCGGACGGCCACCGGTTCCAACGGCACGCGCTCGAACTCGTCGGCGCCCTGGAGCGGGCCCGGCAGGCGCTGGGCGTGGCGCGCGGCTACCGCGAGGCGCTGGTGGTCGGCGCCCGTTTCGGCTTGTGGGAGGGATGCATGCTCGACTGGCTCGCCGCGATGCGCGCCACCGCACCCGACGTGGCCGTGCGCGCCGAGATCGGCTTCGAAGACGATCTCATGCAGGGCTTGATCGACGCGCGACTCGATCTCGGCGTGATGTACACGCCGCAGTACCGGCCGGGGCTGGCGGTACGCAAGCTGTTCGAGGAGACCCTGGTCCTGGTGACGACCCGTGCCAGCGCGCCCGCCGAGCCCGGCGACGATTACGTCTACGTCGACTGGGGCCCCGAATTCCACCGCCGCCACCAGGCCGCCTTCCCCGATTGCGCCGCCGCCGCCATCACGGTCAACATCGGCTGGCTCGGCCTGCGCCACATTCTCGCCCACGGCGGCAGCGGGTATTTCCCCGAGCGCCTCGTGCATGGCGAACTGTCCGCGGGGCGACTCCACCGCGTGGCTGGCGCGCCGCGCTTCGCCCTGCCGGTCTATGCCGTCCACGCCGCGGCAGCGGCCGACACCGGCGCGCTCGCCACGGCGATCGCACTGCTCGCGGACCCCGTCTCCCGGCACGCGCCCCGCTGAGCAGGGCGGCCATGGCTCAGGCGTCGAGATCCTCGAACAGCACGCTCGAGAGATAGCGCTCGCCGGCATCCGGCAGCACCACCACGATGGTCTTGCCGGCGAATGCCGGTTCGGCCGCCAGGCGCGCCGCGGCCACCGTCGCTGCACCACAGGAAATCCCGGCAAGTATGCCTTCCTCGGTGGCGAGGCGCCGGGCCATCGCCACCGCGTCCTCGTTGGACACGCGCTCGATACGGTCGACCAGGTCGAGGTCGAGCACGCCCGGCACGAAACCCGCGCCGATACCCTGGATCTTGTGCGGCGCCGGCTTGACCGTCTCGCCCGCCAGCGTCTGGCTGATGACCGGGCTCGCCTCGGGCTCGATGGCGACCGTCGTCACCGCGTGGCCGCGGGTCTTCTTCAGGTAGCGCGACACACCGGTGATGGTGCCGCCGGTGCCGACACCCGCGACGAAGGCATCGATCACGCCACCGGTCTGCTCCCAGATCTCCGGGCCGGTGGTTTTCTCATGGATGGCCGGGTTGGCCGGGTTATCGAACTGCTGCGGCATGAAATAACGGCCCGGATCGCTCGCCACGATTTCCTCGGCCCGGGCGATGGCGCCTTTCATGCCCTTCGCGCCCTCGGTCAGCACGAGATTCGCGCCGAAGGCCTTGAGTACCTTGCGGCGCTCGATGCTCATGCTGTCCGGCATGGTCAGCGTCAGGCGGTAGCCGCGCGCCGCGCACACGAAGGCCAGCGCAATGCCCGTGTTGCCGCTGGTCGGCTCGACCACCTCCACGCCCGGCCCGAGCAATCCCTTCTCCTCGGCATCCCAGATCATTGCCGCACCGATACGGCACTTCACCGAGTAGGCCGGGTTGCGTCCCTCGATCTTGGCCAGCACCGTGGCCTGTGCCGGGTCGACGATCCGGTTCAGCCGCACCATAGGCGTGTTGCCGATGGACAGCGAATTGTCGGTGAAATAGCTCATGGCCCTGTTCCTCCGCTTGACCGGGACGCCCACGGCGCCGGCCTGGTCGTGTGTGACTGACGGCCGCGCGCTGCCGCGCTCATTCCTCTTCAGCGCGGGGCACCGCGTCGACCGCAGTGGCGCCATCCCGCCCGCGGGCAACGCCCGCCGCCGGTTCGAAGAGATCCGAGCCGAGGCTGCGGGTGGATGCCCCGCTGGTCGTGCGGATGGCCCGCTGGAAGAGCATGTTGTTGGGGATCCGCACCGTGGAATCATCGTCGTCCTGCAGCGTGGTGTAGATCAGGTCGATGCCGGTGACCGTGCCGCGCAGCCCCTGCTTGGTGCCGTCGTTGAGCACGACCTCGATGATCTCGATCCGATCGCCGATACGAAACGGTGCGAACAGCACGAGAAATACCGCGCAGAGCATGTTGCTGAGCACGCTCCACAGCGCGACGAAACCGACCGCGACGAGCACGAACACCGCCGACAGGGCGGTCCACAGTGCGTGCACCGAGATGCCGAACTGCTGCATGACCGCGACCGACGCGATTACGACCAGCCCCCACTTGAGTACCGCGGTCGCGATGAAGCGCGTGTTCGAACTCAGGCGCCCGGCGCGGTCCACGCGCTCGAGCGCGCGCCGGCCGAGCAGGTGCACCGCGAGCGCGACGGCGAGAATCACCGCCGCGCGCAGCAAGGTCACCGACAAGGGATCCGCCGCCATGCCTGCTCAACCGTCGACGCGATGCATCACAGGTGCGGGATGACCTGCTCGCCGAACAGGCGGATGTCTGCCAACGCCTCGGCCTGCGGCGGCCCGCCCGGCTGGCGCATGCGCAACATCACGTAGTCGGGCTGGATCTCGTCGCGCCACATCTGCAGCTGTTCCAGGCACTGCGCCGGCGAGCCGGCGATGAGGCGATCCCGCGCCGCGATGTCGAAGCTCAGATCCTCGGGACGCTTGACGTCCTTGATGTAGTCGTCGTGCACGTAGGCGCCGTAGTGGAAATACCAGCGGTGGGTGACCATGGTCGGCGCGCTCTTCGCCACGCAGGTCTCCCAGTCCTTGCCGATGACGCAGTCACGCATGAGCACGACGAACGGCTTGCGCCCGTGCTTCTTCGCTTCGGCGCGGTACTGCGCGGCGTAGTCCTTGATCACCGGCAGGGACTGGATCGGGTCGGCAATCCAGCCGTCGCCCATGCGCCCGGCGCGCTCGAGACCGGCCGGCACCCAGCCGGCGAGCCAGATCGGCGGCCCTCCGTCCTGGTAGGGCGTGGGCGTGACGCGCACGTCCTCGATGGTGTGGTACTTGCTCGGGTAGCTGAACGCTTCGCCGGTCCACGCCTGGCGCAGGATCTCGACGCACTCCTCGGTGCGCCGCGCGCGCTGCTTGACCGGCACCCCGAAGGCGTCGAAATCGTGCGGCTGGTAGCCGATACCCAGCGCCGAGACCATGCGCCCGCGGGTCGCCTGGTCGACCACCGCGATGTCCTCGGCCAGGCGGATCGGGTGGTACAGCGGCGCGAGCAGCACACAGGTGCCGACCTTGATGCGCTGCGTGCGCATGCCGATCATGCCCGCGAGCAGCACCGGTGCCGGCAGGTAGCCGTCTTCCTGCTGGTGGTGCTCGGTGAAGTAGAAGCCGTCGAAGCCCACCGCCTCGCACAGCTCGGCCTGCGCGACGAGTTCATCGATGAGCCCGGCGACGTTCTCGCCACGGGGTGGATCCTGGGTGCAAGGGAAATAGCCTACGGGCAACATCGTCTTCCTCTCCTCTGGGGCGGGCCGCGGGGCGGCATCATGGCAGAAAATCGTGCACCGGGGCGCACTCGCGCGGCCAAGCTACGCAAGGCGTCCTGCCCGGGTCAATCGGCCCGGCACGCCGCCGGTACGGCTGTCCGGAATCGCGACGTGTCCGCTCAAGCCCGCGCCCGGCGCGGCACGCCGAACAACAGCGCCGCGCCGAGCAGCGCCGAGGCCAGCGCGCCGAGCAGCACGCCGATACGCGTGGCGCCGACGTATTCGAACGCGCCGCGCTCGAAGGCCAGGTTGCCGATGAACAGGCTCATCGTGAAGCCGATGCCGGCGAGCGCGCACACGGCGTAGAAACTGCGCCAGCTCGCGCCTTCCGGCAGGCTCGCCAGGCCGGCCCGGATCGCAAGCCAGCAGACCAGGAACACGCCGGCCTGCTTGCCGAGGAACAAGCCCGTCGCGATGCCCAATGGCACCGCGCTGACCAGCAGCGCCGGGTCCAGCCCGGTGAAGGGTACGCCGGCGTTGACGAAGGCGAAGACCGGCAATACCAGGTAGGCGACCCAGGGATGCAGCGCGTGTTCGAGCCAGCGCAACGGTGAGTGGCCGCGGACATCGCTGGCAAGCGGGATGCACAAGGCGACCACCACGCCGGCGAGCGTCGCGTGCACGCCGGACTTGAGTACGCCGACCCACACCACGAGGCCGATCAGCACGTAGGGCGTGATGGCCCGGATGCCGGTGCGGTTGAGCACGACCAGTGCGACCGTGCCGATGGCGGCCACGACCAGCGCGATCAGCGAGAGATCGGCGGTATAGAACAGCGCAATCACGATGATCGCGCCGAGGTCGTCGAAGATCGCGAGCGAGGTCAGGAACATCCGCAACGACACCGGCACGCGCGAGCCGAGCAGCGAGAGTACGCCGAGCGCGAAGGCGATGTCGGTCGCGGCCGGAATCGCCCAGCCCTGCCGCGCCATCGGATCGTCATGGGTGAAGGCGAGGTAGATCAGCGCCGGCACCACGAAGCCGCCCGCGGCGCCGAGCGCGGGCAGGACGATCTGCGAACGTTCGGAGAGTTCGCCTTCGAGCACCTCGCGCTTGATCTCGAGACCGACGAGCAGGAAAAACACGGCCATGAGACCGTCGTTGACCCACAGGAACAGCGGCTTGTCGATGCCGACATCACCGATCAGCACGCTCAGGTGCACGGTGAGGAAGCGGTCGTACCACACCGCAAGGCCGGTGTTGCTGGCGAGCAGCGCCGCCGCCGTGGCGAACATCAGCAGGATGCCGGCAGCGGCCTCGAGGCGCAGGAAATCACGAATCAGCGAGATGGCCATGCGCCGCAATGTCGCCCGGCACGGCCGCGGAATCAAGCCGGGGCACCGCGACGCGCCACGGCTCGTTACAATTTCGGCGGAACCATGTACGGGAGCCGCCGATGTATCTCGATCGTACCGCGACCACCTACGAGGCGGTCCACGCGGGCTTCCGCTGGGACGGGCTGGTGCCCGCGGAGCTCAATCTCGCCACCGCGGTGTGCGACCGCTGGGCCGACGACCCGGGGCGTATCGCGCTGGTCTACGAACACGCCGATGGCCACGTCGATCGCTACACCTATCACCGGCTGCGCGAACTCAGCGATCGCTGCGCCAACCTCTTCACCGCCCGTGGCCTGGCCCGTGGAGAGCGCGTCGCGGTGTTGCTGCAACAACATCCCGAGACCGCCATCAGCCACATCGCGGCCTGGAAGCGCGGGCTGGTGTCGTGCCCGATTTCGGTCCTGTTCGGTCCCGATGCCCTCGCCTATCGGCTGAACGACAGCCGCGCCCGCGTCATCGTCACCAACGCCGCCAACGCGCCCAAGGTCCTCGAGATCCGGGCCCAGTGCCCGCACCTCGAGCACGTGTTCGTCATCGACGAGGCAGCGGCCGGCTGCGAGGACTTCCACGCGGCACTCGCCGCCAGCCCGGACGGCGGCGAGGTCGTTACAACCGCTGCCGACGACCCGGCCTGGATCAGCTATACCTCGGGCACGACCGGACCGCCGAAGGGCGCGCTGCAACCCCACCGCATGCTGCTCGGCCTGCTGCCCAGCCTCGAATTCGTGTGGGACTTCTTTCCGCGCGAGGGCGACGTCACCTGGTCCCCGGCGGACTGGTCGTGGATGGGCGGGCTGACCGGCGTGATGCTGCCGAGCCTGTGGCACGGGCTGACCACGGTCGGCACCCATCTCGGGCATTTCGACCCGGAGAACGCCTACCGCATCCTCGCCGAGCACGGCGTCACCTGCACCCTCCTCGTGCCGACGATGCTGAAGATGATGCGCCAGGTGCCGGCGCCGCGCGAACGCTACGACCTGCGCCTGCGCGTGGTCAAATCGGGCGCCGAGGCGGTCGGCGCGGAACTGCTGGAATGGGCCGAGCGCGAACTCGGCGCGATCGTCAACGAGGTCTTCGGCCAGACCGAGTGCATGGAACCGCTTGGCAACAACGCGGCGGTGATGCCGATCAAGCCGGGATCGATCGGCCGCCCACTGCCCGGACACACCTGCGCCATCGTCGACGATGCCGGCGCCGAGCTCGGCAGCGGCGAACTCGGTCACATCGCGGTGCGCGCGCCGCACCCGGTGATGTTCCTCGGCTACCTCAACCGCGACGAAGCCACGCGCGAGAAGTACCGCGGCGAGTGGTTGCTGACCGGCGACCTCGGTATACGCGACGAGGACGGCTACTACTGGTTCCGTGGGCGCGCCGACGACGTCATCACCAGCGCCGGCTACCGTATCGGCCCAGCCGAGATCGAAGACGCCCTGCTGCGCCATCCGGCGGTCGCCAACGCGGCCGTGATCGGCGTGCCCGACGCCGAGCGCACCGAAGTCATCAAGGCCTTCGTCGTACTTGCGCCGGGGCAGGCCGGCGACGCGGCGCTGATCGAGACGCTGCGCGACTTCGTGCGCACGCGGCTCGCCCGCCACGAGGTGCCGCGCTTCGTCGAGTTCGTCGACGCACTTCCGATGACGACCACGCACAAGGTCATGCGCCGCGAGCTGCGCGAGCGCGAACGGCAGCGCCGGTGAAGGCCGTGACCCGGCCGCGTGTCACGACGTGCACGGCCCGATCGTCGACCGTGTAGCGAAGACCGGCGCCGCCGGTCGCCGGAGACGCACCGTTGAAGCCCGCAGCCGACGATATCTTCACCACCGAGCGCAAGTACCTGCTCGGCATTGCCTACCGCATGCTCGGCAGCGTCGCCGACGCCGAGGACGTGCTGCAGGAAGCCTGGCTGCGCTGGCGTACCCACGCCGGCGACGACATCCGCAACCCGCGCGCCTACCTCGGACGCACGGTCACCCTGCTCAGCATCGACGCGCTGCGCCGTGCGCGGCGCGAACGCGGCGTCTATCCCGGGCCGTGGCTGCCCGAACCGTTTCCGGACGCCCCCGGCGACGACGGTGAAGACGCTGCCGACGGCGAAGCCCACCTCGCGCTCGCGCAGACGCTCTCGATGGGACTGCTGGCACTGCTCGAGACGCTGTCGCCGAGCGAACGCGCGACCTTCGTCCTGCGCGAGGCTTACGGCATGGCTTACGACGACATCGCGGCATGTCTCGACGCGCGGCCGGCGACCTGCCGCCAATGGCAGCGCCGCGCCCGCGCGCGCCTGGCCAGCGTCGACTGGCACGACGAGGCGCCGCAGGCCGGGCGCGCGCTGCTCGAGCGTTTCCTCGCGACCCTGCACGGAGGCGATGCCGCGGCTCTCGTGGCCCTGCTCGACGACCACGTCGAACTCGTCAGTGACGGCGGCGGCAAGGCCGTCGCGGCGACGCGGCCGTTGCACGGGCCGCGCGCAGTGTCGCGCTTCCTGTGCGGCATCGCGCGCCGCGGCGGTGCCACGGTGCGCGTCGACATCGTGCGCTTCAACGGCCGCTGGGGCGCCCTGGTCGGACTCGGCGGGCGGCTCGATACGGCGCTCTCGCTCGCCAGCCACGCGGGCCGCGTGCGCGGCATCTACCTCGTGCGCAACCCGGACAAGCTCGCGCGCCTGCGCGCGCGGTAAACCACGGCCGCACCGTCAGCGTCGCAAGCCACCCAGCGCCCACAGTCCCCAGCCGATACCAACCGCGAGCACGGCGTGGCCCGCCATGCGCAGGCTGCCGTCGGCCGCCCCCCCTTCGACGAGAAACCCGCACAGCAGCAGCAGGAAACCGGCGCCCACGCAGCGCAGCGGCGCGCGCAGCACCGCGATCGCGCGGTTGACGAACAGGCCGGCCAGCGTCGCGCCGACGAGCACGCAGAAACCGCACCAGAAGACGACCAGCAGCGCGGGCGCGGCGCCGGCCACGGCGATGGCGGCGAGCGCCGAGAGCGCGATTGCGAAGCCGGTCAAGGCGACCAGTCCGACGGCGCGCTCGGGCGCGGTGAGTGCGGGCCAACGCGGTTCGCGGTCCGTCATGACGTCTCCTTGCAGGCTACCCGTAGCGGCTTACGCGCGCGCGCCGCACACGGTTCTGCCGCGCCAAGCGCGCAGCGCTCAATACGCGGCCTGCCCGTACGGCTCGGCGAGCGCGGCGAGCTGCTCGCGCAGCTCGAGGACGTGGCGCTCCCAGTAGGCCTGGCTCGCGAACCACGGGAACGCCTGCGGAAACGCCGGGTCGTCCCAGCGGCGCGCCAGCCAGGCGCTGTAGTGCAGCATGCGCAGCGTGCGCAGCGGCTCGACCAGCGCGAGCTCGCGATAATCGAAATCCGCGAACTCCTCGTAGCCTTCGAGCACCGCGTCGAGCTGGCTGCGCTGCTCCTCGCCCTCGCCCGAGAGCAGCATCCACAGGTCCTGCACGGCGGGCGCCATCCGCGCATCGTCGAAATCGACGAAGTGCGGGCGCTCGTCGCGCCACAACACGTTGCCCGCATGGCAATCACCGTGCACGCGCAGCATGCGCACCCCGCCGGCCTGCGCGAACCGCGCCTCGATATGGGCGAACAGGTCGCGCGTGATGCTCGCGTAGGCCGCGCCGAGGTCGGACGGGATCCAGCGCTCGGCGAGAAACGCGACGCTGTCGTGGCCGAATCCCGCGACCGTGATCGCTTCGCGGTGCACGAACGGCCGCGTGGCGCCGACGGCGTGCATGCGGGCCAGGAAACGTCCCATGACGACGAGGTTGTCGCGCCGGTCGAGTTCCGGTGCCCGCCCGCCCCGGCGTGGATACAGGGCGAGACGGAAGCCGCCGTAGTGCTTCAGGGTGGTGCCGTCGACGTCCGCGAGCGGCGCGACGACCGGCAGTTCCTGCGCCGCGAGTTCGGCGACGAAAGCATGTTCCTCGGCGATCGCCGCGTCGCTCCAGCGCGCCGGCCGGTAGAACTTGGCGACCAGGGGTTCGCCCGCCTCGCGGCCGACCTGGTAGACGCGGTTCTCGTAGCTGTTCAGCGCGAGCAGGCGGCCATCGCAGCGGTGGCCGCAGGCTTCGACCGCGGCGAGGATGAAGTCCGGCGTCAGGCGGGCGAACGGATGGCCGGCGTCGTTCTCTTGCTCGTGCCCGCCGGCATCTGCTCCTGCCGTTCGGGGCATCTCAGGCGCGCAGGCGTTCGACCAGCGCGGCAACCTGGTCGAGCACCGGCAGCACCTCCGCGGCCGGCGCCGACGGCAGGCCGAAGATGAAGTGCGAGTAGCCGCCGGCGATCTCGGCACGCACCTTGGCCTCGTCCAGCGGGGCGAAGAACAGCGCCAGCGTGATGTTTTCGGGTTTGCGCCCGCGCGCCGCGCAGGCCTCGCGCACCTGCTCGATGGAGCCTTCTCCGCCGCGGCCGCCGATCGGGATCCAGCCGTCGGCATACTCGGCAACGCGCGCCGCGGCGTACTTCGAATTGGCACCGATCCAGATCGGCGGGCCGCCCGGCTGGACGGGCTTGGGGTAGGACCACATCTTGTCGAAGTCGACGTACTCGCCGTGGAACTCGGCCTCGTCTTCGCTCCAGATCGTCTTCATCGCCAGGATCCGCTCGCGCACCACGCGCCAGCGCCGCGCGAATTCGACTCCGTGATTCTCGACCTCGGGCTTGTTCCAGCCGGCACCGATGCCGAAGATGAAACGCCCCTGCGACATGCGGTCCAGGGTCGCGACCTCCTTGGCCAGCGTGATGGGGTGGCGCTGCGACACCAGGCAGATGCCGGTGCCGAGGCGAATGCGCTCCGTCACGGCGGCGCAGGCGCCGAGCACGACGAAGGGATCGTAGGTGCGCTTGTAGGGTGGCGGCACCTGGCCATCGGGGAAAAACGGCGACTTGCTGTCGAGCGGCATGTGGGTGTGCTCGGGCACGAACAGCGAATCGAGGCCGCGTTCCTCGACCGCGCGCGCGAGCTCGACCGGCTGGATCGACTCGTCGGTCACGAAAATCATCACCCCGAAAGCTGGCTGCGGCATTTCTGCTCCTCGCTGATTGACGACGTCACGCGGCGCCTGCACGAAGGTCCGGCGCACGGGCGACAGGTTAGACCAATCGGGACGACGCAGACAGGCCCCGTGCCTCCGCACGGGTTTATCCTGTATAACTGCGCTGCGCCGGCAGCGCGCCACGTACGCGTAGCGGGGGCATCGCACGGCCGTTCGGCCACCGGACAGGAACACCGCATGCACAGACAGCCCAGGGCCATCGACGCGCACGGCTGCGCGGGCGCGCTGCACGAGCGCGCCGCGCGGGCCGGACGCCCGACGTCGACACCGTGAACCACGCTCCCACCAGCGTTCTCGGCCTCGGCCGCATGGGCGGCGCGCTGGCTACCTGTCTCGCCACGGCCGGCGTGCCGCTGACGGTATGGAACCGCTCGCCGGGCCGCGCCGCTGCACACGAGCGCCACGCGACGGTCGCACCGAGTGCGGCTGCTGCCTGCGAGGCTAGCGAGCTCATCGTGTTGTCGCTGACCAACTACAGTGCCGGACTCGAAGTCATGGACGCGGTCGCCGCGCAGACTGCGCTCGACGGCAAGACGCTGCTGCAACTGACCTCCGGTTCATCGTCCGATGCGCGCACGATGCAGGCCTGGGCACAGATGCACGGCCTCGGTTACCTGGATGCGGCGATCATCGCCTATCCGAACGCGGTCGGCGGCGACGGCGCGATCCTGCTCTGCGCCGGCGACGAGCGCCTGTGGGAACGTCATCGCGCCACAGTCGAACTGCTCGCCGGCACCTGCCGTTATCTCGGCGAGGCGGTCGGCGCAGCGGCGACCCTCGACTGCGCGGTGCTCGAGTACTACTACGGGGCGACGCTCGCCATGCTGCACGGCGCGGCGCTGTGCGAATCGGAGTCCCTGCCATTGACCGAGTATTTCTTCCTGGCCAAGAGACTCGCGCCGCTGATGCACGCCACCGCTGACGGCGCACGCGAGATGATCGCGCGCGAAGTCTACGCCGGCAACGATTGCACGCTCGACGTGCACGTCGCCGCGATCCGCCACATCCAGCGCATGAGCCATGACAACGAGATCGACACGCGCGTCCCGGACACCATCATGCAGCTCTACCGCAAGGCCGTCGCCGCGGGCTACGCGGACGACGAGATCGCGGCGCTGTTCGAGGTGCTCCGCCGCGGCGGCGCGCGCTGAGGCAGCGAGTCGCCGTGAACGAGCGCCGACGCACCTTCGTGCTCACCTTCGGCCGCAGCGGTTCGTCGCTGCTGTGCGCCCTGATGAGCGATGCCGGCGGCGAGTTCGGGCTGACCGCGCCGTCCGAGTGGGACCCGCGTGACGGCGTGCTCGAACATCCCGATATCAAGCGGGCCGCCCACCACATGCGGCGCGCGTACGATATCGATCACGGGCGCCGCTACCGTTTTTCGCCCGAGCTCGAGGCGCGCTGGCGCCGGCGCCGTGCGCGGCACTGGCTCAAGCGCGCCCTGCCGCAGGCGCGCTGCTTCAAGATCGGCGATCTGGACCTGCTCGTGCAGATGAGTTTCGCCCTCGGCTACGAGCCGCGCGTGATCCTCAACTACCGCGATTTCGAGCATGCCCTGGCGAGCACCCTGGTCGGGCGCAAGCATGTCGGCGCGGACGATCTCGCCGCCGATTACGTCCGCATCTGCCGCCAGGGCGTCGTACTCCTGCAGACGTTCGGCGGCTGCGTCGTCGGCTACGAGGAAATGCTGGGCGAGCCCGGCGGCCCGTGGATCAACGCCCTCGCGCAGAGCGCCGGGCTCGAGGTGGGTGCGCTGCGCCGCGCCGCCGCCGCGCGTATCCGCGGCAGCGCACCAGTCCTCGCCGACACGCCCCCCCTGTACCCGGAATGCCGGCGCCTGCACGACCTGTTGCGCCGCCTGTCCGGGCGCAGCTTCGAACCAAGCCGCACGGTCATGCGGGCGATCGAGGGACGGCGCACCAGGGCTCGAGCGGCGAACGCGCCGGGCTGAGCCGCGCGAATTGCGGCGAACCCGCCGCCGGGCATTGCGCGGACGGCCGTCGCGGCTCGCATCAGCCCCCGTCGGCCGCGAGCGAGAAGGTGTAACTGCGCTCGACGCGCGCCACGCGCACGGCATAACCGGCGTACCACTGGCTGCGACCGCGCGCCTGCGCGGCGCGGTGTTCGGCCTGGCGCTTCCAGGCGAGGATCGAGGCCTCGTCGCGCCAGTAGGAGACCACGATTTCCCCGCCCGCTTCGTTGGCCGCCTCGACGCCGAGAAAACCCGGCTGGTCCGCCACCAGCTCGAGCAGCCGCGCCACCGTCTCACCGTACTCGCGCGTGTCTTCGCTGGGGACGGCGGTGAAGATCACCGCGTAGTAAGGGGCTTCGAGGCCCTCGAGAACGACTGGCATGCGCTTTTCCCGTCAAACGTGTGACCCACAGCTTAGGCAGCGCCATCGAAACGTTCCACGAACGGCGGTCGCGTGCCGGCCGCGCCGGCGTCCGCCGCGGCGTTGGCCGCGAACGCAGCAGCGTCTCCGCGGGCTCGGTTACACTGGGTGTTCCAAGCCGGAGCCTGACCATGTTTCGAGTCCTCGCGCTGCTTGTCCTGCTGCTCTGCAGCATGGCGCCCCACGCCCAACAGTCGAATGTCGACATCTGGGCAACGCTGCTCAAGCCGCACCACTTTCCCGACGCCGAGATCATCGAGGACGCGAGCGTCATCGAGCTCAGCACGCCGTACCGTTCGGAAGACGCGGCGTTCACGCCGGTCCGCATCAAGGCGAAGATGGCGCAGACGCCCGAACGCTACATCGAAGCCATCCACCTGTTCGTCGATGCCAACCCCGAGCCCAAGGTGGGCACGTTCACGTTCACGCCGGCAGCCGGCAGCGCCGATCTCGCCCTGCGCATCCGTATCGACCGATATACCGACGTACGCGCCGTCGCCGTGCTGAACACCGGCGAACACCACATGGCGACGAGTTACGTCAAGGCCCAGGGCGGCTGCGCCATTCCCGTCGCGATCGACTACAAGGAGGCCATGTCGGGTCTCGGCAAGGTTCAGCTGCGTACGCTGGCCGCCGACGGTGAAGACGACGGTGACAACGGCATCGCCACCCAGCTGCGCGTGCGCCATCCCAATTTCACCGGCATGCAGATGGACTACAAGATCTACGCCGTGCGCCCGGCGCATTACGTCAACTCGATCCGCGTGCTGCTGAACGGCGAACCGGTGATGAGCGCCGAGACCGGCATTTCGGTCAGCGAGGATCCGAGCTTCCGCTTCTTCCTCGGGCCGCAGGCGAGCGGCGAGCTGAGCGCCGAGATCACCGACACCAAGGGCAACAGCTGGACCGAAAAGCTGACGCTGTGAACGCGCGCGGCGACGCGCCTCAGGCGCGCCGCACGTGCGGCGCCGCGAGGGCCGCCACCGCTTCGGCGACGACGCGTTCGACGAGCACCGCGGCAGGCGGCGCGTCGTGCAGCAGGTCGGCGGCCTCGCCGACGATGACGGGCGCGTCTTCGACATCGCCCGCGGCCTGCGCGCGCTCGAAGCGCGCACGCTCTGCCGCCAGCGCCGCGACGAAAGCGTCCGGATCGGCGGCGTGGCGCGCGGTCGTTTCGTTCGCGAGCGTGCGCAGCGCGTAGCCGGCCGGCCAGTCCCAGCCGCGCAGCACGTCGAACACCGGGCTGCGCACCGTGTCGTCGCCACCGGCCTCGATTGTGCGCGCGCGCGCCGCCGCGCCGGCCAGGCTTTCCGCGCTCGCGTAGAAGCGGCTGCCGAGCATCGCGCCCTGCGCACCGAGCACAAGCGCCGCGGCGAGACCGCGGCCGTCCCCGATACCGCCGGCCGCGACCACCGGGCAGGCGCCGGCGATATCGACCACCGCCGGCACCAGCGGCAGCGTCGCGCGCTGGCCGGCATGGCCGCCAGCTTCGCCGCCCTGCGCGACGATGACGTCGGCGCCCGCGCCGAGCGCGGCGCGCGCCTGCGCCAGGCTCTGCACCTGGGCGATGAGCAGTGCGCCGGCCGCGTGCACGCGCTCGGCGTACGGCGCAACCTCGCCGAACGACAGCAGCACCGCGGCCACGCCGTGTTCGAGGGCGCGGTCGAGCAAGGCGGTGCGGGCATCGAGCCGCCAGGTGATGAAGCCGACACCGATCCGTGCGTCGCCGGCGCGTGCGAGTTCGGCGCCGAGCCACTCCGGGTCACCGTAACCACCGCCGATGAGGCCGAGTCCGCCGGCACGACTGACGGCCGCGGCGAGCGCGCCGCCGGCAATTCCCGCCATGGGCGCGAGCAGCAACGGGTGACGGATACCGAGCAGTTCGCACAGGGGCGTGGTGAGAATCGCATGCATGGCGGCATTGTGTGCCCTGGCGCCGTCGCTGCCCAGCCCGCCCGCGCAGACCTCGCGCGCCCCGTGGGCTACACTGCGCGCGGCCTGGCGCACAGGCCGGCCGCGGCGCCGCCGGGCGGCCCGTTCACTCGCCCCGCTCCTCCCAGGGAACCCCTACCATGTTCGATCGCAACTTCATCGTCCTCGAACTCGCCAACATCCTCGCCGGCCCGGTCACCACGATGGCCTTCGCCGAACTCGGCGCGCGCGTCATCAAGCTCGAGAACCCCAACACGAGGGGCGATGCCACGCGCGGCTGGAAACTCGTCGGCGAACCGGCCGCGACCGATGTCTCCGGCTATTTCTCCTGCGCCAACTGGGGCAAGGAGTCACTCGCGGTCGATTTCACCTGCCCGGCGGGCCGCGAGCTCGTGCACGCCCTCGCGCGCCAGGCCGACATCGTCGTCGCCAGCTTCAAGCCGGGCGACGAAGTCAAGCTGGGGCTCGACTACGCGACGCTGGCGGCACTCAACCCGCGCCTGATCTACGGCCAGGTCACGGCCTACGGCCCGGACGACCCGCGCCCCGGCTTCGACGCGATCCTGCAGGCCGAGGCCGGCTTCACCTACCTCAACGGCGAACCCGACGGCCCACCGACCAAGATGCCGGTCGCGCTGATCGACCTGCTGTTGGCCCACCAACTCAAGGAGGGCCTGCTCCTCGCCCTGCTCAAGCGCGAGCGCAGCGGCCAGGGCTCGCATGTCACGACTTCGCTGCTCGAAGCGGGCGTCGCCTCGCTCGCCAACCAGGCGACCAACTACCTCGTCGGCGGTGTCGTGCCCCAGCGCATGGGCTCGGAACATCCCAACATCGTGCCCTACGGCTCGATCCTCGCCTGCGCCGACGGCCGTGAAGTGGTCATCGCGGCGGCCACCGAGCGCCAGTACCGCGAACTCGTCCGCGCCATGGATCTGCCCGAACTGGCCGATGACCCGGCCTTCGCGACCGGCCAGCAACGCGTCGAACACCGCGAACAGCTGCTCGACCGCATCCGCGCGCGCGCCGCCGAACTCGCCTCGGCCCAACTCGCGGGCCGCCTGGAGCGGGCCAAGGTGCCGTTCGGCTTCGTCAACGACATGGCCGCGGTGTTCGCGCAAGCCGGCGCGCAGCGGCTGTTGCTGCAGGGCGAGGTCGATGGCCGCGCGCTGCGCGGTGTCCGCACTCTCGCCATCGGCGGCGACGCGGCCGAACTCGTGCAGCCAGCACCACCGCCGCATTTCGACCAGCATCGCGATACCGTGCTCGGCGACCTGCTCGGCCACGACGCGGCGGCGATCGCCGCGCTCGAAGCCGCCGGCGCTTTCGGCCGGGGCACGCCGTAGCAACGCCGTGCGAGAACGCGTCCGGGACCGGTCCCCGTCGCCTCATCCAGCCGGGTGAGGAAGACGCGCTTGCCGCGCGCCGATTCAAGACACGGGCGCGGGCGCCGCCATAGCCTCCTGTGACGCACCTCCGTGGACCGGCGCCGCATCCGCCGCTACGGACGGAAACGTGCACAACCCACCCCGCGCGGGCACGGCAGGCAGACCGCGGCAGGATACGGCGGAGAAGCGCTATTGGACGTCCAGGTCAGAACCGCGGAGCAATGCCTTGCCGGAGGTCTCGACGCGCTCGCGCAGGCGCTGCTGATCGTCGATACCGACGGCGTCGTCTGCCACCTGAACCGCGCGGCCGCGCGCCTGACCGGCCGGGATGCCGGATTCGCGCGCGGGCTCCGCTGGGACGAGGTCCTGTGCGGCGCGGACCGTGACCGGCCCGTGCCGGGACTCACGCCGGGAACGCAGCCCATCGTTCTCGACGGCGAGGACACGCCCCGCGAACTCGTCGTGACGGCCCTCGCGTCCGGCGTACCGGGCTACCTGCTCAGCGTTTCCGACGCGGAGGACGGTCTCGAACTCGCTTCGAACCGGCGCCAGCAGCGCCTGCTCCAGGTCGCGTTGGAGAACGGACGCCAGGGCCTGTGGGAATGGCAACCGCGCGAGGATACGCTGCACTTCTCGCGCGAGTGGTACGCGATGTTCGGCCACGCGCCCGGCTCGATCCGCTCGCTGCTCGGCGACCTGCAGGGCCTGCTCCACCCGGACTCGGTCTCCGCCGGCCGCGCAGCGCTGCTGCCGATGCTGCGCGGTGACCGTGACGACTTCGAAGTCGAGCATCGTATCCGCCGCGCCGACGGCGCTTATATCCACGTGCTGTCTCGCGGCCGTTGTGTCGAGCGCGACGCCGACGGGCAGGCGCTGCACGTCGTCGGTACGCATGTCGACATCACGCACCTCAAGCAGACCGAGCAGCGCCTGCTGGAATCGCGCCAACTGCT
>JAUIFX010000097.1 GCA_030429865.1 Gammaproteobacteria bacterium
TCGGCAGCGAGGCGACGCTATGACGGCGCACTACCTGCGGCCGGGATTGCCGGCCCCGCTGCCGAGCGATCTCGATCGGCCTTACTGGCAAGGCCTGCGCGACGAACGCCTGCTGATCCAACGCTGCAAGCGTTGCGCACGCTTCCAGTGGGGCCCGGAATGGATCTGTCACCGCTGTCTGAACGTCGATCTCGGGTGGACGGAAGTCGAGCCGCGCGGGTTCATCTACTCGCACCAGCGCGTGTGGCATCCGGTGCACCCCGCGTTGCGCGAGCAGGGGCCCTACGTCATCGTGCTGGTGACCATCGCGCACGCCGACGAGGTGCGCGTGGTCGGCAACCTGCTCGGCGATCCACTGCAGGAACTCGTCATCGGCGCGGAAGTGCAGGGCGTGTTCGAGCACCATGCCGAGGCCGATCCGGCCTACACCCTGCTCCAGTGGCGCTACGCGAGGTAGCGCCGAGCCGCCATGCCGGGCGCGTTCGTGCTCTGCCCCGGCGCGCTATCCCGGGGCCCGTGGCCCGGCACGGTTCACAGCGCCGCGATGATCTGATCGATGGCGAGGCCCACCGCGTCGGCGCTTCGCTCCATGTCGGCGAGGTGGCGCACGACGGCTTCGCGGTCACCCGTGCGCGCCGCTTCGAGGGCGGCGCGCCCGCTCCGGTGCACCAGCTGGTGGGGCTCGTCCAGCGCGCGGAAGCCGGCGTGCTCGGCGTAGCGCGCAGCGCCCTCGCCCTCGAAGTACCAACGGCCCAGGCGGCACTCGGTGTGGGCACAGACCGACGCCTCGGAAGCGTCCTCGCGCAGCAGCGCGTAGAGGTCGGCTTTCCACACCGCGTGGTCCATCTTCACCGTGTGCAGGAAGGCCGCCGCGGCCGAGCGGTCGACGATGCGCTGCATCTGGCGTGACCGCTCGAGCACCTCGCGCACGACCTGCCCGATCTGCTCGGAGGAGACCGCGACGTCCTCGGCGCTGGCCACCGTGTGCCCGGACATGGCGCTGATACCGTCCGTCTGTTCCAGTACCTTGCTGACCAGTGCGTGGATGTCGCCGCTGGCCTCGCTCGCCTTGCTCGCCAGCGTGCGCACCTCGTCGGCGACGACCGCGAAGCCGCGCCCGGCTTCGCCCGCACGCGCCGCCTCGATGGCCGCGTTCAAGGCCAGCAGGTTGGTCTGGTCCGAGATCTCCTGGATCGTGGAGACGAGACGCGTGATGCCGTTGGCTGTGTCACCCAGCAGTCCTACCGAGGACTGGCTCTCCCGGGCGTGCTCGTTGATGTTCTGAGCGCGCTGCGCGAGCCGGCCGACCGCTGCGGCAGCCTGCTCGAACAGGGCGTCGGCGGCACGCAGGCCGCTGTTCTCGTGTTCGAGCTCGCCGGCGGCGCCGGCGAGGCCGTTGCGAATCGCGTCGAGCATGTCGCGGCCGCGCAGCTGCAGGCCGAGCTGCTCGCGCAGCAGGTCGCGTTCGCCTTCGCACGCGGCGAGTGCCGCGCCGAGACGCGCAATCTCGGCGTCCTTGCGAGACAGGGCGTCAGCGTGCTCGTCGTGGGTTCGGGCCAGGGTGTGCGCGAGTTCGGCCGCGCGTTGCTTGTCGCGTCTGGAATGGAACAAAGTGCGTAATCCGTGATGTGGTTGCGAGGCGCCACGCCGTGTGCGCGTACGGTACGCACGGCGGGTTCACTCGCAGGTAGCGGCCATTCGCACGCAGAATTGAGACGCCGCGGCGGCTCGCCGCGGCTCGGCTACCAGGCCGCTTCGAGCAGCGGCAGCACGGCAGCGGCGCCTTCCAGCGGCCGCGGATTCGTCTTCACCCACAGGTCGAGCAGCGACTCTTCGGCGATCGTCGGCAGCAGCGCCTTCGGCACCTCGGCATCGCGCAGCCGGCCGGGCAGGCCGAGACTCGCGACCAGCGCCGCGACCTGTTCGGCGAGCGGCGTCGCGGTGTCGCCCATGGCAGCGGCCAGCGCCGCCTGGCGCGCGCCGTTGACGGGATGGTTGTATCGCAGCACGTGGGGCAGCATCACGCAGGACGTCTCGCCGTGCGGCATGCCCGCCGTGCCGCCGAGGACGTGGCCGATGCCATGGCTGGCGCCGAGGTCGACGCCCGCGGCGACACCCTGTACCGACAGCCACGCGCCGATCTGGCAGTCGAGGCGCGCGGCAAGATCGTCCGGCGCGGCCGCGACGCGGGCCAGGGCGCGCGGCAGCAGCGACAGCGCATGCAGCGCGAGCGCTTCGGCCATCGGCGTGACGTTGATCGAGCAGTACGTCTCGACGGCGTGGTCGACGGCGCGGATGCCGGTGCCGAACCACAAGCGCGGCGGGGTGGCGGTCGTCATCGCCGCATCGAGCACGACCACGGGCGGCGCCATACCTGGCTGGTAGAGGACTTCCTTGCGCGGCACGCGCTCGTCGGTGACGCCGGCAAACGCGGTGAACTCGCCGGCCGAGAGGGTGGTCGGTACGGCGATCCAGGGCAGTGCCGGTGCCCGCATCTCGCGCCCGGGGGCAAGCGCGTCGATGTCCTGTTCGCGTTCGATGTCGTTGGCCAGGCACAGGGTTGCCGCCTTCACCGCGTCGCACACCGAGCCGCCGCCGAGCGCGACGACGAGGTCGGCGTCGTGTGCCCGCAGCGCCGCGGCAAGGCGGATGACGTCGCTGCGCGGCGAGTGCGCGGCGATGCCGGTGAGTTCACCGACCAGCGCCGTCCCCAGCGCGGCACGCACGCTGTCGCCGAGACGGCCGGGCGCGGCGAGACTGCTATTGGTGACGAAGACCACGCGCTTCGCGGCGCGGCTCTCGAGTTCCGCGCCGAGCGCCGTGGCGACTGCCTGACCGTAGACCACCTGCTGGGCCGGTGGTGGCGTATAGCGTCCCTGGTTCATGGATCGCGATCTCCCCTGGGTGTCCGTGGCGGCCAGGCGCCGCGCGGGCAGGCTCAGCGTGCCGGCGCGGCGGCGCCGGGCCCGATCACGCCCATCTCGCGCAGCAACGGCATCACTTCGCGCGCGAAACGCAGCGTGTCGGCATGATACGCCTGAAACACCATCAGCACGGCATCGATGCCGCCCGCGTGCAGCGCGGCCAGTTTCTCGGCGACGTCGCGCGCGGTGCCGGTGACGTGCACCGCGCCCGCACCCACCGTGAGCATGTCGAGCGTGAAGCTGTCGAACGAGCCGCTGCCGAGATTGAGGCCGTCGAGCCAGTTCTGCGCGGCGACCACATCCTTGTGCGCGATGATGCGTGCGATCTCCGCTTCGGCCTCGTCGGCGGAATCGCGCCACAGCACGAACGGGAACGCCGCGCTGCGTACACGGCGTCCGCAGGCGGCGGCGCGCGCCTGGATATCGGTGACGATGGGTGCTGCCGCCTCGATCGAGGGGGTCGAGATGAACGCCCAGTCGCACAGTCGCGCGGTCATCGCCTTGGCGTCCTCGGACGTGCCGGCGTTGGCGATCGGCGGCGGCCGCGGCGGTTGCGGCAACGACACGCCGTTCTCGACCCTGTACCACGGCGAGACATGGTCGAAGGTGCCGGGTGGCGCGGTCCACAGCCCGCGCAGGATCTCGATGAACGCGGCCGTGCGCTGGTAGCGTTCGGCGTGGGGCAGAAGCTCCATGCCCATCATCGCGAACTCTTCGGCGCTCCAGCCGCTGACCAGGTTGATGCCCCAGCGGCCGCCGCTCAGGTGATCGAGCGTCGCGCCCATCTTGGCCACCACCACGGGGTGGAACAGGGGTACGTGAACCGTCGAGAAGATGCGGATGCGCGCGGTCTGTGCGAGCAGCGCCGAGGCCCAGGTCAGGGTCTCGAGCGAGGTGCCGAGATAGTCGGTCTCGCCACCGAAGCCGCGCCAGCGGCTGACCGGGAACAGCAGGTCGAAGCCGACCGCCTCGGCCGCCTGTGCGATCTGGCGATTGGTCTCGAACGGCCATTCGTCGGCGACGACGCGGTAGGTCGAGATCGAAGACATGTTCGAACAGTTCGGCATGAACAAACCGAGTTCGAGTGCCTGCCGGGCTGAGTGCACTACAATTCCTCCCCTGTGCGTGATGGCAACGTCCCGATGGACGCCGGCGCGCCCCGTGATCGTCGCAGGAGAAGCCGTATCGTCAAGCCCCGGGATGTGACCGCCAGGCGCATGCTGCTGCTGGCATGTGCATGGGGCGCGACGCCGGCCGCCGCCGAACCGACCGCCGGCGAACTCGCCGCGAGCTGTCGCGAGGCTTTCGCCGGTGGCTTTCGCGGCATCAGCGCCGCGGCCTGCGCGTGGTACCTCGAACCGTGTGGTGCGTGCACGGTCGGCGCTGCGCCGGTGCACGACTGCGCGCCGGCCGGCCTCGACACGCGCGCGCGGGCACAACTCCTGTTCGAGTACCTCGCCGCCCGGCCGGCCGCTGCCACCGAGCCGGCCGCCGCCGTGGTCGCGGCACTGCTCGCGGCACGCTACCCGTGCGCGCCGGGGGAGGAACCGTGATGAGCGTACTCGAGCAGTTCTGGGCCGATGCCGTCGGACTGGTCTGGGGCCTGCCGCTGGTCGCCTTGCTGGGCCTCGCCGGGCTCTATTTCACGCTCGTCAGCCGCTTCGCGCCGCTGCGCCACGCCGGCCACGCGTTCGCGCTGCTCGGCGGGCGCTACGACCGCGGTGCGGCGCCCGGCGAGATCAGTCATTTCCGGGCACTGTCCGCTGCGCTGTCCGGCACCATCGGCATGGGCAACATCGCCGGCGTCGCCATCGCCATCGCGACCGGCGGTTCGGGCGCGGTGTTCTGGATGTGGATCGCCGGCGCGTTCGGCATGGCGACGAAGTTCTTCACCTGCACCCTGTCGTGCATGTATCGCAAACCCGACCGCGCGGGCGTGATGCAGGGCGGACCGATGTATTACATCGAGGTCGGACTGGGACCGCGCTTCAAACCGCTCGCGATGCTGTTCGCCGCCTGCGGCATGGTCGGCTGCCTGGGCGTGTTCCAATCCAACCAGCTCGCCAGCCTGGCCAGCGCGCAGTGGTCGTTGCCGACCTGGCTGACCGGTCTCGCCGCGATGCTGGCGGTCGGCTACGTGGTGCTGGGCGGCACGCTGCGCGTCGGGCGTGTCGCCGGCCTGCTGGTGCCGCTGATGTGCCTGGCGTATCTCGGCGGCGCGCTGCTCGTCGTCATCGACCACGCCGAGCGCGTGCCGCGCGTGCTCGACGCGATCATTCGCGGCGCTTTCACGCCCGAGGCCGGTCTCGGCGGTGCCGCCGGCCTGACGTTCAAGGAAGTGCTGGTCAACGGCGTGCGCCGCGCGGTGTTCTCGAACGAGGCGGGCATCGGCACCGAGGCCATGGCGCACGGCGCGGCGCGCACCGCCGAGCCGGTGCGCGAAGGGCTGGTCGCGATGCTCGGGCCGTTCATCGACACGCACCTCGTGTGCACGTTGACCGCGCTGGTGCTGTTGACCTCGGGCGTCACCGACGGCACCCCGGGCGTGGTCATGACCGCGGCGGCCTTCGAATCGAGCATGCCCGGCATGGGCGGCGACTTCCTTGCCGTCATTTTCGGTGCTTTCGCGCTCACGACCATGATTACCTACGCCTATTACAGCCTCAAGTGCGCGCGCTACCTGCTCGGCGAGCGAATTGGCGGGCGCTTCGTGTGGATTTACCTCGCCACGATCCCGCTGGCCGCGGTGTCGAGCCCGGCGATGACGGTCAACATGATCGACACGGCCTATGCCCTCATGGTGGTGCCGAACCTGCTCGCGACGATGCTGCTCGCGCCGCGCGTGCTCGGCGCGATGCGCGATTACTTCGCGCGCCTCGAAGCGGGAGATTTCGCCGCCGACTGACGATGACCCGGCGACTGGCAGGAGCCGCCTTCGTTAAGATAGAAGGCGATGAAACCGCTAACGTCGGATGAGCCGGAGAACTCCCATGGCACTTCACGCTGACCGCGACGTCATCGGTGCCGCCGGGGCGCGTGGCCCGATCGGTCGCTCCTGGCCGTTACGCGTGACGCTGTGCTACGTGCTCGTGGGCGGCCTGTGGATCGTTGCTTCGGACTCGCTCGCCAACTGGCTGTTCGGCGATCTCGCGACGCTGGCGATGGCGCAGACGGTCAAGGGGCTGGCCTACATCGCGCTCAGCGGGGCGCTGGTCTACTGGCTGGCCCGCGAGGCGCTCAAGAGCGTCGCCGGCGCCTTCGAACGCCGCGAACTCGCGGCGCTGCGTGAACTCCACGAGCGCGTGCTCGACGCGGTCGGCGAAGCGGTGATCGCGCTCGATCCCGGCGACGGCCGTATCGTCAGCGTGAATCGCGCCACCGAGCAGCTGTTCGGCTACGCCCCGCGCGACCTGCTCGGTGACAGTGTCGACAAGCTCTTCGGCGGCGCCGCGGAACAGGCCGCGTTCGACCGCGCGCGGCATGCCGCGACACCGGACGGCGACAGCGTGACCCTGCGCGCCGTGCTGCGCCGGCGCGACGGCGCCGCGGTGACCGCGGACGTCATCATCACGCGCGCGACGCGCGCCGACCCGACCCGCGCGGCGCTCGACATCGTCGTCGTGCGCGACATTTCCCGCGAGGTCGCGGCGCTCGAGCGGGTCAGCGACGACGAACGGCGTTTTCGTCACCTGTTCGAGCACAACCCCGTGCCGATGTGGATCTACCGGCGCGAGGACCTCGCTTTTCTTGCCGTCAACGACGCCGCGATCGCCGATTACGGGTACTCGCGTGACGAATTCCTCGGCATGACCATCGCGGACATCCGCCCTCGCGAGGACGTGCCGCTGGTCCGGGCGGAGGTGTCGCGTCTCAACGATGGCCTGCGCAAACCGGAAATCTGGCGCCACCGTACGCGCGACGGCACGCTCAAGCACGTGCGCATCAGCAGTCACGGTACCGAGATGGACGGGCAGCCCGCGCGTGTCGTCGCCGCCTGGGACGTCACCGAGCAGGTGCGCTCCGAGGCGGCGCTGCGCGAGAGCGAACAGCGCTTCCGGCACCTCACGCAGGCGACGCTGGACGCGGCCTGGGACTGGGACTGCACGAGCGATGCCTTGTGGTGGAGCGAAGGCCTGCGCACGGTCTTCGGTTACGACACGGCCGACATCGCCGGCATGCTGGCCTTGTGGCGCGATTGCGTGCACCCCGACGACAGTCCCGGCGTGGTCGCATCGTTTACGGCGCTGCTCGCGAGCGAGCGCAACGACTGGGAACAGCGTTGCCGCCTGCGCCGCAAGGATGGCAGCGACGTCCTGGTGGTCGCGCGCGGTTTCGTGACGCGCGACAGCGACGGGCGTGCGCTGCGTGTCGTCGGTGGCATCAACGACGTCACCCAGGAGACGCGCCTCGCCGAACGCCTGCACCAGGCGGAACGTATGGAGGCGGTAGGCCGGCTGACCGGCGGCGTCGCGCACGATTTCAACAACCTGCTCACGGTGATCCTGGCCAACGCGCGGCTGCTCGCGCGCCGCGCCGGCGAGCCCGTGCGGGTGGTCGCGGCCAGCGAGATGATCGCGGCCGCGGCGAAGCGTGGTGCGGATCTCACCGGCAAGCTGCTCGCGTTCGCACGGCGGCAGCCGCTCGACCCGCAGAACGTCGACGTCAACGCCCTGCTCGGCGAGATGCAGTTCCTGCTGCGCGGATCGCTGGGTGAGAACTTCCCTATCGTGCTGGCCTGCGAGGACGGGCTGTGGCCCGCGTTGGTCGACCCGGGGCAGCTCGAAGCCAGCGTGTTGAACCTGTGTTTCAATGCGCGCGACGCGATGCACGGCGGCGGCGCAATCCGCATCACCGCCGCCAACCGCGCCGTCGCTGCCAGCGACACCGCCGGCGACGGCGATCTCGCGCCGGGCGACTACGTCGAGATCGTGGTCAGCGACGCCGGCGAGGGCATCGCGCCGCGGGAACTCGAGCACGTCTTCGAACCGTTCTTCAGCACCAAGACGTCAACCAAGGGCACCGGGCTCGGGCTGGCCAGCGTGTACGGTTTCGCGCGCCAGTCCGGCGGCGACGTCGCGATCGCCTCGGTCGTCGGGCAGGGCACGACGGTCCGCCTGTGGCTGCCGCGCGCCAGCGCGGCGACGGAGCCTCGCGAGCGCGAACTGCCGCCGTCACTGCTCGCCGATGGTCGCGAGCGACGCACCGTGCTCGTCGTCGAGGACGATGCGCTGGTGCGCGAGTGTGCCGTCGAGCAGCTCGGCTATCTTGGCTATCGGGTGCTCGAGGCGGCCGATGGCCCACAGGCCCTGAGCGTGCTCGCCGCGCATGATGACATCGACCTGCTGTTCACGGATATCATCATGCCGGGCGGCATGAACGGGCGCGAACTCGCCGCGGCAGCGCTGAGGGTACGCCCGGGGCTGCGCGTGCTCTATGCGTCCGGCTACAGTGAGAGCATCATGACCGGCAGCGGCGCCGAGGAGGCAATGCTCCTCAGCAAGCCCTACGAACTCGACGCGCTGGCCGCACGGGTGCGCGAGGCGCTCGATAAAGCGGCCGCAGGCAAGGAGCCATGAAGGGAATCTCTGAGAAAGGCGGGACACGGTATCTCGCGACCGCGCTGCCCGATTCCGGTGCTGCGAAGCCTCGTAACGGGCGGCTGTTGCCGGCGATTCGCGCGTTGGACTCGAACGGTGCGCACACGCGCTGCTCGGGCCACACTCCGGCAGAGGTGCGCTGAGTCGTGAGCGACGCACGGGTTCTCATTCTCGACGACGACGAAATGGTCGCCACGGCGCTGCACGCCATGTCCCAGGGTGTCGGCGCGCAGGCCCGCGCGACCACCGAGCCGGAGAGCTTCTTCGCGGCGCTCGAGTCCTGGCAGCCTACCCACATCCTGCTCGATCTGAACATGCCCAACCTCGACGGCATGCAGGTCATGGCCGAGCTCGCGAACCGCGAAGTCGAGGCCGGCATCATCGTCGTCAGCGGGGTTGGCCGGCGCGTCATCGATGCCGCGGCGCGTACCGCCGCGGCGCGTGGCCTGCGCGTCGTCGGCGTGCTCGACAAGCCGTTCCTGCTCGAGGACCTGGAGCAGCTGCTGGACAGCGATGCCGCGCTCAGCGTACCGCTCGCGCCGGCAGCGGGGGCCAAGCGGGCGGCAACTTTCACCGTCACTGTCGCGGAACTCGCACGCGCGCTCGAACGTGACGAGCTGTTCATCGCCTACCAGCCGAAGGTCGAATGCCGCACGCGGGCGCTCGCCGGGTTCGAAGCCCTGGTGCGCTGGCAGCACCCCGAACACGGCGTGGTCATGCCGGACCGTTTCATCCCGGTGGCCGAAGAAAGCGGCTTGATCGACGCGCTGACCATGCGCGTGGTCGATCTCGGGCTGGCCTGGCTGGCGGGCTGGCACGGCGCCGACGGCATCGATGCGAACGCCCTGCGCGCAGCGAACCAGCTCACGTTGTCGATCAACGTCTCGCCGCGTTCGCTCGGCAACGCCGCGCTCGTCGAAGAGATCGAGGCGCGCTGCACCGCCCACGACATCGCGCCCGCACGCATCATCCTGGAACTCACCGAGACGGCGACCATGGCCGACCCGGTGGCGTCGCTGGACCTGCTCACGCGGCTGCGGGCCAAGGGTTTCCTGCTGGCCATCGACGACTTCGGCACCGGTTTTTCGTCGATGGTGCAGCTGGTGCGCCTGCCGTTCTCGGAGATCAAGGTCGACAAGTCCTTCGTCATGACCAGCGGGACATCGCTCGAATCGCGCAAGGTGATCCGCTCGGTGGTCGAACTCGGGCGCAGCCTCAGCCTGACCACGACCGCCGAGGGTGTCGAGGACGAGGGAGTGCTGGCTCTGCTGCGCGAACTGGGCTGCGATCTCGCGCAGGGCTATCTCGAGTCCCGCCCGTTGCCTGCCGAGGCGGCGCGCGAATGGACCGTCCGGCACCTGCGCGACGACGAGGCCCGGCGCCTGGCCGCACTGCGTGACCTGGGCGTCCTCGACTCGCCGCCCACGCCGCACATCAACCGCCTCGCGCGGCTTGCGAGCGATTCGTGTGACATGCCCATGGCACTGGTCTGTCTCGTCGACAGCGAGCGCCAGTGGTTCAAGGCGGCATGCGGCTGTACGTTCGTCGAGTTCCCCCGCGACCAGGGCTTCTGCGCCCACACGGTTCTGCGCGAGACTGCCATGGTGGTACCGGACGCGGCGCGCGATGCGCGCTTCCGGGACGATCCGCTCGTGGTCGGCGGACCGCGCCTGCGCTTCTACGCCGGTGTGCCCCTGCACGGGCGCGACGGCAGCCGCGTCGGCGTGCTGTGCGTGCTCGACGTCAAGCCGCGCGAGCTTGCCCGCACGCAGATCGACACGATGATCGAGATTGCCCGGCAGGTCGAGCGCGAGCTCGCGGCGCAGCGCGAACCCGGCGACGCCGACCGGCGCCGGCTGCTCGCGCACGACGCGCTCGAAGACCGCATGCGCGCCGCGCTCACCGTGTGCCGCCGCATCCGGGTCGATACCGCGCTGGTCGTGCTCGAGGCGGTCGCACCGCCGTCGCCTGCCGACCTGGCTGTCCTGGGCCGTCTTCTCGCGGGCGGCGTACGCGGAGCGGATCTCGCGGGCGAACTCGGCGCGGGACGCCTCGGCGTGCTGCTGCTCGGCAGTGACGCCGCGGGTGCGGCGGCCGTGTTGCAGCGGCTGGCCGCGCAAGCCGCGCACGAGCAGAGCGCCCTGCTCGACGCCTTCGACGTGCGCGTCGCGGTCAGCCTGGCGCGCGAGCCGCTCGATCTCGGGTTGCTGCTGCGTGCCGCCGCGGCCAGTCAGGCGACGCGCCTCGGCGCCCTGCCGCCGCCCGCGTGAAGCGCGCGGCGCGCGTGCCGTAGCGGTTACACTCGCCGGGGGAAGTCCGCACACGGCGGCCTCGGGCCGCGCCGGCTGCGGCGCGCGTCGTACCGCGATGCGCGCCCGGCGGCGATCAGACCCGCGCGCCGGATCTGGCCGACCGGGTGTCTGGTGCTTTCCGAATCCCCAGGGGAGATTGCTCATGTTGATACTCGAAGGCATCCGGGTGCTCGATTTCACGCAGTACCTGGCCGGCCCCACGGTCGGCCGCCTGATGGCCGAAATGGGTGCGGAGGTGATCAAGATCGAGCAGGGGCCGGGGGGCGACCCCTCGCGCCTGCTGCCGGTCGGGGAGAACGGCCGCAGCGGCTACTTCATCCAGCAGAACCGCGGCAAGAAGAGCCTCGGGCTGGACCTGCGCGCACCCGGCGCCGACGCCGTGCTGCGCGAGTTGATCGCGGCCAGCGACGTCGTGCTGGAGAATTTCGGTCCGGGCGTGATGGAGAAGAAGAAGCTCGCCTGGGACGACATCAAGGCCATCAGGCCGGACATCGTCATGGCCTCGATCTCCGCTTACGGCCGCGACAGCCCGCTCGCCCACAAGACCGGCTACGACTGGGCGGCGCAGGCGTTCTCCGGGCTGATGCACATGAACGGCGAGCGCGACGGGCCGCCGTTGCCGGTCGGCATCGGCATCGCCGACGTGAGCAGCGGCGTGCACGCTTTCTCGGCCATCGGCTACGCCCTGTTCCATCGATCGCGCACCGGCGAAGGGCAATGGCTGGACATCTCCATGGTCGACTGCATGTTCCACATGCACGACATCTCGTTGCAGGGCTACACCCTGACCGGCGGGAAGTACCGCCCCCATCGCCAGGGTGCGCATCATGAGCTGATCGCGCCGTTCGGCGTGTTCCGCGGGCCGAGCGGCTACGTGGTCATCCTTGCCCTGCAGCGCCAGTGGGGCGCGGTCTGCGCCGCACTCGGACGACCCGAACTCGAGCACGACGCGCGCTACGCCGAGCCCACCGCGCGCGCCGCACGCCAGGCCGAGCTGGTCAGCCTGATCGAGGACTGGATGGCGGGCTTCGCCGACAACGACGCGGTGATTGCCGCACTCGAGCAGCACCGCGTGCCGTGCGCCCCGGTGCTCGACCCGGTCGAGGCGCTCGAACATCCATACTTTCGCGCCCGCGGCATGGTGCGCCACATCGAGGACCCGGTCATGGGACCGCTCGCGGTGCCCGGCTTCCCGTTGCGATTCTCGGCGCAGCCCGAGCGGCTCGACCTCGCTGCGCCGCTGCTCGGCGAACACAACCAGGCCGTGCTCGGCGAGGTGCTCGGTTACGACCCCGCACGCATCGCCGCCCTCGACGCGGACGGCGTGCTGGTCAGCGGGCCGCGCTGAACGGCAGCCACGAATCACTCTGAGTACGGCTCCAAGGAGACACCGATGCACGAACTGATGCGACGATCGATGGCCGAGCAGGCCGCGCTGGTCAAGCGCGGCGAGGTGTCCGCGAGCGAACTGGTGGAGGCCGCGATTGCTGCGATCGAGGCCTACAACCCGGCGCTGAACGCGGTGGTCATCCCGCTCTACGAACACGCGCGCGAGTCGCTCAAGGCGCTGCGCGGCGACGAACCCTTCGCCGGCGTGCCGCTGTTGCTGAAGGACATGATGGCCGAGCTGGCCGGCACGCCCCTGACCGAGGGCTCGCGTTACCTGCAGGGCTACGTTTCGCCGCGCGACTCCGAACTCGTCGCGCGCATGCGGCGCGCCGGCTTCATCGTCTGCGGCAAGACCAACACGCCCGAGTTCGCCTCCAAGCCGACCACCGAGCCCGAACTCTACGGACCGACGCGCAACCCCTGGGATCCCGGGCGTACGCCGGGCGGCTCGTCGGGCGGCGCGGCGGCCGCGGTGGCGAGCGGCATGGTCGCGGTCGCGCACGCCAACGACGGCGGCGGCTCGACGCGCATGCCGGCCGCGCTGTGTGGCCTGGTGGGACTGAAGAACACGCGCGGGCGCAATCCGCTCGGGCCCGATTACGGTGACGTCGGCGGCGCCGGCCTGTTGTCCGAGCACGTCGTCACCCGCACCGTGCTCGACACCGCCCTGATGCTCGACGTCACCTCGGGGGCCGACGCCGGCGCGCCGTACTATCCGCCGCCGCCCGCGCGACCGTTCGCCGAGGAAGTCGGTGCACCGCCCGGGCGCCTGCGCATCGCGTTCAGCGATCAGCCGGTGATGCCGACCATCGTCGACCCGGCATGCGCGAGCGCGGTGCGCGAGATCGCCGCGCTGTGCGCCGAGCTCGGTCACGACGTCGAAGAAGCCCGGCCACGGGTCGACGCGGACCGCTTCCAGGAGAACTTCACCGCCATCTGGCTCGCCATGGTGGCCTGGATGGTACGTGACTGGCAGGCGCGCACCGGGCGCGAACCGCAGCCCGGCATGTTCGAACGGCATACCTGGAAGATGTTGTCGTACGACGCCGAGCGCAAGCCGTCCGACTACCTGCTCGCGCTGACCGAACTGCAGCGCTTCGCGCGCGAGGCGGCGCCGTTCTTCGACACCTACGACGTATGGCTGACACCGACGCAGATCCGGCCGGCGCCGCCGCTCGGCTGGTTCGACTACGACCCCGCGCATCCGCACCAGGCGACCGAACGGCTCGAAGAGTTCCCGCGCTTCACGTCGTTCGCCAACGTCACCGGGCAGCCCGCGATCTCGCTGCCCCTGTGCCACACGGCGGAGGGGCTGCCGTTGGGTATTCAGCTGGTCGGCCGTTACGCGGAGGAGGCCACGCTGCTGCGCCTTTCCGCGCAGCTCGAACAGGCCAGGCCCTGGGCGGACCGCTGGCCGCAGGTGCCCGTGGTCTGAGCGTGATGTGAGGATGGTCCGGCCCGGCGCGGCGGCGGGCGCACCGGGCTGACTCAGATCAAAGCGCGGCGGCGCCGCGCGGGCTTCAATGCCACTCATGCGAAGGCGCCGGATCGTCCGTCGCCTCGCGCGCCGCAGGGAGTGACCACGTGGGCGATCGGCGAGACAGCGACGCGACGGGAGCCGCCGGCGGCGGCACGTACGCCGTCATTGCCAAGGATGCCGCGGGCTTCGCGCCGCCGCCCAACCTGCGTGACTACGACGCGGTGTGTGCCGGCTTCTCGTGGGACGCGGCGCGCGCGATGCTCGATGGCCTGCCCGGCGGCGGGCGCAACATCGCCTTCGAGGCGGTCGACCGTCATGCCGCCGGCGAGCGTGCCGGGCACGAAGCGCTGCGCCTGGTCGCCGCCGACGGTGGCCGGCGCTCGTTGAGCTATGCCGCCTTGCGCGATGCCAGCTGCCGTTTCGCACACGCGCTCGCGGCGCTTGGCGTGTCGCCGGGCGAACGCGTGTTCGTGTTGTGCGGCCGCGTGCGCGAGTTGTACGTCGCCGTGCTCGGCGCGTTTCGCGCCGGCTGCACGGTCTGCCCGTTGTTCTCGGCTTTCGGCCCGGAGCCCATCGCGACACGCATGGAACTCGGTGACGCGCGCGTGCTCGTGACGACGCGCGCGCTCTACCGGCGCAAGATCGCAGCCTTGCGCGAACGCCTGCCGGGGCTGCGCCACGTGATCCTGACCGACGGCACGACGGCCGATGCCGAGCCCGGCACGCACGCCTGGGACGGCCTCGTCGAGAGCCAGCCGGCCGATTACGTGTTGCACCCGACCCGCCCGGAGGACATCGCGCTGCTGCATTTCACCAGCGGCACGACGGGGCGGCCCAAGGGCGCGCTGCACGCACACGAGGCCGTCGTCACCCACCACATGACCGGCCACTACGCGCTCGACCTGCACCCGGACGACGTCTTCTGGTGCACCGCCGATCCCGGTTGGGTCACCGGCATGAGCTACGGCATCATCGCGCCGCTGACCAACGGTGTGACCAACGTCGTCGTCGAAAGCGAGTTCGATGCGGCGAGCTGGTACGGCGTGCTCGAGCGGGAGCGCGTGTCGGTTTGGTACACCGCGCCGACCGCCATCCGCATGTTGATGAAGCTCGGTGCCGAGGCGCTGGCGGGCTACGATTTCTCGGCGCTGCGTTTTCTCGCCAGCGTCGGGGAGCCGCTCAACCCCGAGGCCGTGGTGTGGTCGAATGCGGCCTTCGGCATGCCGTTTCACGACAACTGGTGGCAGACCGAGACCGGCGGCATCATGATCGCCAACTACTGCGCGCTCGACGTCAAGCCGGGATCGATGGGGCGCCCGCTGCCCGGTATCGAAGCGGCCATCGTCTCGCGTGGCGAGGACGGCACGGTGACGGTGCTCGAGCAGCCCGACGAGGAGGGCGAACTCGCGCTCAGGCGCGGCTGGCCGTCGATGATGCGCGACTATCTCAACGAGCACGCACGCTACGAGCGCTGCTTCGCCGGCGACTGGTACCTGACGGGCGACCTGGCACGCCGCGATGCCGACGGCTACTACTGGTTCGTGGGGCGCGCCGACGACGTCATCAAGTCCGCCGGGCACCTGATCGGCCCGTTCGAGGTGGAGAGTGCGCTGATGGAGCACGCGGCCGTGGCCGAGGCGGGCGTGATCGGCATACCCGACGCCGTTGCCGGCGAGCAGGTCAAGGCATTCGTCGCGCTGAAGCCCGGCTACGTGGCATCGCTAGAACTCAACCGCGCGCTGCTTGGCCATGCACGCAAGCGGCTCGGCGCGGCGGTCGCGCCGAAGACCATCGAGTTCCGCGACAACCTGCCGAAGACGCGCAGCGGCAAGATCATGCGCCGCCTGCTCAAGGCGCGCGAACTCGGCCTGCCGGAAGGCGACATCTCCACCCTCGAGAGCGACGAGCGCTGAACGCGGCCGGAACGGAATGCCCCGATGACCACGAGCAAGCTGCACCTCGACCACGATCACCTGCTGCACCTGCTGCGCGAGATGCTGCGCATCCGCCTCTTCGAGCGCAAGTGTGCCGAACTCTACCAGCGCGAGAAGATTCGCGGGTTTCTTCATCTCTACGACGGCGAAGAAGCGATCGCGGTCGGTATCATGCAGGCGCTCGAACCGCACGACGCGATCATCGCCACCTACCGCGAGCATGGCCAGGCGCTCGCGCGCGGCGTATCAATGGAGCGCATCATGGCCGAGCTCTACGGTCACGTCGAAGGACTGTGCCGCGGGCGCGGCGGGTCGATGCACCTGTTCGATCGCGCGCACCGCTTTCTCGGCGGCAACGCCATCGTCGGCGGCGGCCTGCCGTTGGCCATCGGTACCGCGCTCGGCGACCAGATGCAGGGGCGCGACAGCATCTCGGTATGCTTCTTCGGTGAGGGCGCGGTCGACGAGGGCGAGTTCCACGAGAGCCTCAACCTTGCCGCGCTGTGGCGGCTGCCGGTGCTGTTCGTGTGCGAGAACAACCTGTACTCGATGGGCATGGCGCTCGAGCGGGCCGAGTCGAATATCGACATTCACGAGCGTGCAGCGAGCTACGGCATGCCGAGCGAAGTGGTCGATGGCATGGACGTCGTCGCGGTCGAGCTTGCCGCACGCCGCGCCGTCGCCGCCGTGCGTGGTGGCAAGGGGCCGTATTTCCTCGAATGCCGCGGTTATCGCTTCCGCGCTCACTCGATGTTCGACGCACAGCTCTACCGTGACAAGGCGGAAGTCGAGCAATGGAAGGCGAAGGGCCCGATCGTGCGCCTGCGCAAGTGGCTCGAGGACAGCCATGTCGTGGTCGACGACGAGATCGAGCGGCTCGAGGCGGAGATCGAGGCCGAGATCGGTGCGGCGGTCGATTTCGCCGAGGCCGGGACCCCCGAAGCGGTCGCGGAACTGGCGCGTTTCGTGACCCTGGACGCGGTGCCGGAGTGAGCGGCGTGGGCGTCGCGCCAAGGCAACGTTGCAGGCATCGCCGGAGATCCTGATGGCCGAGACCCTGACCTACCGCGAGGCCTGCCGTGCTGCCATCCGCGAAGCGATCCTGGCCGATCCGCGCGTGTTCCTGATGGGCGAGGATGTCGGCCGCTACGGCGGCTGCTACGCCGTCACCAAGGGATTGATCGACGAGCTCGGCGAAGCCCGCATCCGCGATACGCCGCTCTCGGAAAGCGCGTTCGTGGGCGCGGGTATCGGTGCGGCGCTCGCCGGCATGCGGCCGATCGTCGAAGTGATGACGGTCAACTTCAGCCTGCTCGCACTCGACCAGATCGTGAACAACGCGGCGACCCTGGCGCACATGTCGGGCGGCCAGTTCGCGGTGCCCCTCGTCATCCGCATGGCCACGGGCGCCGGCAAGCAGCTTGCCGCGCAGCATTCGCATTCGCTCGAAGGCTGGTATGCGCACGTCCCCGGGCTGCGCGTGCTCGCGCCGGCCACGGTCGAGGACGCGCGCTACATGCTCGCCGCCGCCCTCGCCGATCCGAACCCGGTACTGATCTTCGAACACGTCATGCTCTACAACGCGAGCGGTGAACTCGATCCGGCGGTCGATGCGGTCGACATCGGGCAGGCGAAGATTCGCCGTGCGGGACGCGACGTCACGCTCGTCACCTACGGCGGCAGCCTGCCGAAGACGCTGGTGGCCGCCGAACAGCTCGCCGCCGAAGGTATCGAGGCCGAGGTCATCGACCTGCGCGTGCTGCGTCCGCTCGACCTGCCGACGCTGGCAGGCTCGGTGGCGCGGACGCACCGCTGCGTGATCGTCGACGAAGGTTGGAAAACCGGTTCGCTGTCCGCCGAGATCGCCGCGAGCCTGGTCGAGACGGTGTTCTACGAGCTCGATGCGCCGATCGCGCGGGTGTGCGCGCAGGAAGTCCCGATCCCCTATGCCGCGCACCTCGAGCAGGCGGCGCTGCCACAGCCGGCCACGATCGCGGCCGCCGCGCGCGGCCTGGTGCGGCCGGCGTCGTGAGCGCCGCGGTGGCCGGGCGGGTCAGCGCGCCGATGTCGCCCGCGCCGCGCCGCGCGCTCGTGGAGCAGGCCCGGTGAGCGAGTTCCTGCTGCCTTCGCTCGGCGCCGACATGGAGAGCGCGCGCGTGGTGGAGTGGCTGGTCGCGGAGGGCGATACGGTCAGCAGCGGTGACCTCGTTGCCGTGCTCGAGACCGACAAGGGCGCGATCGACGTCGAGATTTTCGAAAGCGGTGTGATCGCGCAGCTCGTCGCGCCGCTCGACGTCGAGCTGCCGGTGGGTGCGGTGCTCGCGATCATCGACTCGGGCGCCGCCGGGCCGGCTGCCACGGGAGGGCCCGCTGCGCCGGCGGCGGCAGCCGAGCGGACGCCGGCGCCGGCTGTACCGCCGCCGAGGGATGCCCCCGCCGGCCCCGCGCCGGCCGCGCCGCTCGCGGCTCCCGCAACGGGAGCGGTGCGTGCGAGCCCGCGCGCGCGGCGCCTCGCTGCCGAGCACGGTGTCGACCTCGCGACGCTGCGCGGCAGCGGTCCCGGCGGTGCGGTGGTTGCGGCGGACATCGCAGCACGCGACGCTGCGCCGCGTGCGGCGCGGCGCGGTTTCGACAGCACGACGATGCGGCGTGCGATCGGCGCGGCGATGAGCCGGTCGAAGCGCGAGATCCCGCACTACTATCTCAGCCACACTGCCGACATGGGCGCCGCGCAGGACTGGCTCGCCTCCACCAACGCCGACCGGCCGCCGGCGTAGCGTCTGCCGATGGGCGCGATCCTGATCAAGGCGGTCGCCA
>JAUIFX010000098.1 GCA_030429865.1 Gammaproteobacteria bacterium
AGCTCCATGAACGAGAGTATGGTGCTGAGGTGCTCGGCGGTCTGCGTGTCAGTGCCGATGATCAAGACGGGGGCGGGGGCGGGAGTGCTCACGGCCGGGACCTGCTGGCTTGCTGCGGACGGACCGCAGGTCGTCGGAATCCCGACGCCGGTTCGCGGCCGGGGCCCGATTAAACCCGCGCGCCTCGCCGAGTGTCAAGAAGCCGCCGCCACGGCGCGGCCATCGCCCGCTGCTGTCAAGGAGACGTGATCGGGCCGCGGCTGGCGTCCGCCGCACTCCCGGCCGCCTCGTGGCTGCCGCGCCAGCGCGGCTCCGGGTCAGCCGTGGTGGCGCCCGCGCCGCGCCGCGCGCGCCCCGGCCGCGGCGGCGAGCGCGTCGAGACAGGCGCCGCGCGCGGCGCGCAGGCGCGCGAGGTGCGCGTCGTCACCCGCCGCCGCGGCCTTCAGCATACCCACGGTCAGCCGGCGCAACGTGCCGAGTTCGTCCTCGTCATGGCGGGTCACTGGCGCAGCAAGGTGCATGGGCGTGGTCTCCGGACCGCTTCGACGCAGGCACTAGCGGCCGTGACGCGGCCGGCTTGAGCGCCGCGCCTCCTCCGGCACTTACAGGAAGTTGAACAGGCTCAGGTCCTGCACGCGCACGAACGCGGCCTGCGCCGCCTCGAGGGCGGTCGTCTCGCGCGCGAGATCGCTGATCGCGGCGGTCAGGTCGACGTCTTCGAGGTTGGAGCGCAACGTTTCGAGGTTGAGACGCGCATCCTCGTTCGCCTCGCGCTGGGCGTCGATGGTGTTGAGCCTGGCACCGGTCGTCGCGCGCAGCTCGGCGACCTTCTCCATGGCCTGGTCGAGATTCTCGATGCTGCGGTCGAGATCGAAGCCGAAGCGGGCCTGCCCCGCGGGTGTCTCGAAGCCGGTCTCGAGCGCCACGGCAATGTCGCGCACGGTCGCGAACATCGACTGGTTGGCCGAGGGAGTGACGAGGAACTCGTCGCCCGCGTCCGGGGCGCCGAAGACGGTGATTGCCATGCCGCCGAAGTTGATCGCGGCGCCGTCGGTGTAGGGCTGCCCGCTGAGCAGCGTCGTGCCGGCGGTGTCGTCGACGACTTCGTAGGTATCCGGTGCGGTGAAGCGGATGGTGTAATCGTGTGCCTGGTAGGCGGCGGCGTCGATCACGACGTTGTCGCTGACCTGTCCCGTGCCGCTGTTACCGGCGCCGAGACGCGTCGCAAAGGTCCCGTTGCCACTGCGGATCGCAACCAGCGCGTCCTCGCCGGTGAAGCTCTCCTCGACCTGGCGGGTCTCGGAGACCTGGATGCGCCGTACCGTCTGGTCGCCGTTGTAGCTGACACTGCCGAGCGTGTCGCGCGTGAACGGGCGCGTCGTCACCGCGGCGCCGGCGAAGATGTACTCGCCGGACGCATTGCGGCTGTTGCCGAGGTCGATGAGGACGTCGAGCTGTTCGCGCACTTCGGCCGCAATCGCCCGCCGCTCGCCCGGCCCGAGCGCTTCGCTGCGCCCCTGGATGAGCAGCTCGCGGGTGCGCTGGAGGACATTGCTGACGCCGTTGAAGACGTCGTCGACGTGGGTCAGGCGCTGCTCGACGATGACCGCGTTGCGATCGAACTGCTCGGTTGCCTGCAGGCGCTCCTTGAGCTGCAGCACGGTGGTCGCGGCGACCGGGTCGTCGCCGGGCTGGGTGACGCGCTTGCCACTGGCAATCTGCTGCTGCAGGTCGACGGTGCGGCTCTGCAGCTCGAACATGCGATTCAGCGACTGGGCATAGAGCTGGTTGGTGGTGACACGCATGATCCTAGTTCCGGGTAGCGTCGATGAGCGCCTGGAAGGCCTCGTCGGCGGCGGAGATGACACGGGCGGCAGCCTGGTAGGCCTGCTGGAAACGCAACAGGTTTGCGGCCTCTTCGTCGAGGTTGACGCCCGACAGCGCATCGCGGGCGGCCTGCGCGTTCTCGGTCAGCGCGGACAGCGCCTCGCGGCTGATGCGGGTCTGCTGGGCGGCCGCGCCGACGTCGCCGACGAGGATGCCGTAGGCTTCCTGGTAGGTCGCCGTGCCTCCCACCATTAGCGGCTGGAACTGCATCGCGCTTAAGCCGAGCCCGTTGCTGTTGTCGCCCAGTCCGCCGGCGTTGCTGCTCACGGTAAAGGTGTCACCGGGCTCGACGGTGCCGCTGATCTGTACGCGCCAGCCGTTGAGATCGATATCGGCGCCCGAGGTGTAAGGCACCAGGGGACCGGCGCCGTTGACCTGGTAGGTGGTCGGCGGATCGTTGAACACCAGCGTCGTCGTCGCCAGCAGGTTCGGATCGCCCGGGTCGAGCACGCTGGGCCGGCCGATCGTCGCGGCACCGAGATTGCCGGTTGCCGTGGCCGTGCGCACCGGTGCTGCCAGCGCCAGTGCGCTCGGATCGGTGGTTGCGAGCGCCATCGACCGCGGCACGAACTTGGTCGGCTGAATCAGCCACACGTCGCCCGCCGCCGGCGGTGTGCCGACGCTCAGCGTGAGACCGTCGACGCTGAACGGGCCGGCGCCGCTGAGCGTCTGCGCGCTGCCGTCGGCCAGCCGGGTCAGCGTGTAATTGGTGCCATCGTGGGTCAGGCGGTAGTCCGAGGCGGCGAGGCTGCCGACGTTCGCCGTATCGAAAGCGACGCTGATGGCGCCGGTGTTGGCGGCGGGTGCGCTGACCTTGGGTGGGGGGATCGTGAACAGGTCGCCGCCGAGCGCGCCGTTGAGGTCCATGCCGCGGCGATGCGCCTCGTTGAGACTGATCGCGGTGGTCGCCGCGAGCCGCCCGATGGCACTGCGCGTGGGCTCCAGGGTGCCGTCGCGAAAATCGATGAGCGCGCCGATCTCGCCGCCGCCCAGGGTCTCGGTGATCTGTGTCTGCGTGCCACCGACCTCGAACGCGACCTCGACCCGCGACGCGTCGAGCGGGTTGACGATCGTGGTCAACGACGAGCTGTTGCCGCCGGTGACGACGAGCTGCCCGTCGCCGACCAGCACGTTGACCATGCCGTCGGAACGCTGCTGGGTCTGCACGCCGACCAGGCGCGAGAGTTCGATCAGCAGCTGGTCGCGCTTGTCGAGCAGGTCGTTGGGCGGCTGGCCGGCGGCGAGACCGGCGCCGCGCGCGATATCGATATTGAGGTCGGCGATCGCCGAGGTCAGCGCGTTGACCTTGGTCACGCTGGCGCGGATCTGCTCGTTCGTGCTGCGCGAGATGGCGTTGAGCTGCTCCTCCTGCTCGGCGAAGCGCGCGACCATGGAACGTGCGCTCTCGATGAGCACCTGGCGGGTGGCCATCAGCCGCGGATCGTCGTTGGCATCGGAGACCGCGTCGAAGAAGTTCTGCATACCTCCTGCGACCAGGCCATCACCGATCTGGGCATCGACGCGATCGATGAGCTCCGAGAGCTTGATCGCGCGGGCCTCGTTGGCCGTCGAATTGCGCAGCTGCTCGACGATGAACTCGCTGGCCAGGCGGTCGATCGCCTGGATGTCGACACCCTTGCCGACGAAGCCGTAGCCGATGAACTGCGGCGTGCGGGTTTCGAACGTCACCCGCTGGCGGCTGTAGCCCTCGGTGTTGACGTTGGCGATGTTGTGACCGGCGGTCGCAAGCCCTTGCTGCGAGGCGAACAACCCGGACAAGCCAATCTCGAACGTAGAGCTGCCCATGGGCATCAACTCCCTTGGTCACGAGCCGGCGTCTCCCGGGGCATGTCACCCCAGTCACCGGTCTCGATGATGGCAATGATCTTCTCCGCGTAGCGCGGATCGGTGGCGTAGCCGGCGGCGGCGAGTCCGCGTGCGTAGGCGGCTTCGCTGTGGCCGCGCGCGAGCGCATCGGCGTAGCGCGGGTTGGCGCCGATGAAATCGACGTAGTCGCGGAACGCTGCCGCGGCAGACGGGTAGGCGCGGAACTTCGCTTCGACCGTGACCGCGCGTCCGCCGACGTATTCGGTGGTGGGTACGCGCACGGTGTCGCCATGCCAGCCGGGGCCGGCCTTGATGCCGAAATAGTTGTGCGAGCTGTGGCCGTCGCGATGGCGGATGACGTGCCGGCCCCAGCCGGATTCGAGCCCGGCCTGGGCAAGGATCGCGCGCGGTGACACGCCGAGCTCGGCCGCGGCCGTCTCGGCATGTCCGGCCAGCTCGGCGACGAACTGCCTGCGCGCGTCCATGCCCCGGGTAGCCGGTGCCGTCGCCTGCGTGCCGGGCACGCGGATGCGCGGCTCGCGCACCGGGCCGTGGTAGCGGCGCAGCGCCGCGACGGGCGGCGGCGGCGCTTCCGCGGCCCGGCCTGCGGTGCGCTCGCGCTCGTTCGCGGCCGCATCGCCGTCGCCGAGGAGCTCGGCGAACTGGCGCATCAGGCTGCGCCCGATGCCGAAATCGTTCCGCTGGGCGAGCTGCTGCGCAAGTTGCTGATCGAGCATCTCGCGATAGGTCTGCGTGGCTTCGGAGTCGAACAGGCCGTCGCCGCCCGAGGCGTCGCGGGCCGACTTCAGCATCAGCTCGACCATCATCGCCTCGAACTCGTCGGCGACCTGCTCGAGCGCGGCGCCGCCATCGGCGCGTGCGCTCTCGCGCAGCGCGGAGAAGCGGGAGAAGTCGACGTAGCCGCCGGCGGCAGGCGTTTCCATGCAACGGATCCTGAAACGGTGTACCAGGAACATTGCACAACCGGTGCCAACCCGGGGATGCAAGGTAAGACCTTGTTTTACATCGCGGCTCCGCGGCATCCGATGGTCCGTGCGGCAATTCCTGCCGCGCCGGACAGCCGCTCTTGCCGCCAGCCGCGCCGGCCCGTGAGCGGCGGTGGCAGCGGCCGCACGTCGACCGACGGCGGCGCCGTCCTCGGGCGCCGCGCCGCGTGCCACAAGGATAGCGCCGGCGGCGTCTGACACGCTTGCCCGAAAGGCTCAGAGGCCAGGCGCCGCCGGCAGCCAGCCTCAGATGACGATCAGCTCCGCGCGCAGCGCGCCGGCTTCCTTGAGCGCCTCGAGAATCGCGACGAGGTCGCCGGGCGCGGCGCCGACGCCGTTCACCGCCTGCACGATGTCGTCGAGCGAGACGCCGGGGTTGAACAGGAACATGCGGTTGCTCTCCTGCTCGACCTCGATGTCGGTCTTCGGCACGACCGCGGTCTGCCCGCCGGCGAGCGGGTTGGGCTGGCTGACGATGGGATTGTTCGAGATGGTCACCGTGAGGCTGCCGTGGGTGACCGCCGCGGCGCTGACCATGACCCGGTTGCCGATCACGACCGTGCCGGTGCGCGAGTTGACGACGACCTTGGCCGGCGCATCGCCCGGTGCGACGTCGATGTTCTCGACCAGCGACATGAAGGCCACGCGCTGGGTCGCGTCCGCCGGGGCGACGACCCGCACCGAGCCGCCGTCCACCGCAAGCGCCGACTGCGGACCGAGCACGTCGTCGATGGCATTGGCCATGCGCGTCGCGGTCGTGAAGTCGTTGCGATGCAGGTTGAGGGTCAGGAACTCGCCATCGTGAAAGGGCGACGCGACCTCGCGCTCGACCGTCGCGCCGTTCGGCACGCGGCCGACGCTCGGCACGTTGACGGTGATGCTCGAGCCGTCGTTGCCGTCGACACCGAAACCGCCGACGACCAGGTTACCCTGGGCCATGGCGTAGACCGCGCCGTCGGCGCCCTTGAGCGGCGTCAGTACCAGCGACCCGCCGCGCAGGCTCTTCGCGTTGCCGATCGACGATACCGTCACGTCGATGGTATTGCCGGGCTTGGCAAACGGCGGCAGCGTCGCGTGCACCATGACCGCGGCGACGTTCTTCAGCTGCGGGTTGGCGGTCGGCGGCAGGGTGACGCCGAGCTGGTTGAGCATGTTGCGGATGCTCTGAATCGTGAACTGTGTCTGCGCGGTCTGGTCACCGGTGCCGTCGAGGCCGACGACGAGGCCGTACCCGACGAGCTGGTTGTCGCGTACGCCGGCGACCTGGGCGAGGTCCTTGATGCGTTCGGCGCGGGCCGCGACGCTCAGCATCAACATCATCGACAAGCCGAAGATCTTGAGAAGATTCATGGTGGGATATCCGGGGAACGGGTTCAGAACGGCGAGGCGACGCTGACGAAGAAACGCGTCAGCCAGCCCGGCCGGTTGACGTCGGCGCCGGCGCCGTCGCCGTTGTAGACGATCGTCGCGTCGGCGACCTTGGTCGACGGGATGCTGTTGTCGGTGGCAATGTCGACCGGGCGCACGATGCCCGAGAGCTTGATGTACTCGTTGCCGTCATTGATGTTCAGGCGCTTCTCGCCGCGCACGAACAGGTTGCCGTTCGGCAGCACGTCGGCGACGGTCACGGTGATGTCGCCGGTCAGGCGGTTCGACAGCCGTGCGTCCGATTCGCCCTCGAAGCCGTGCTGGGCCGAAAGATTGGTCTCGAGCGTGTTGTTGCGGGTGCTCGCCAGCGGCAGCACGCCGGGCAGGTTGAACTGCGCGGCGGAGCCGAGGATGGTCGGATTCTCGATCGTCGTGCCGCTCGTTCGATCGATCGTGCTGTCGGCGGACTTCTCGGCGTTGTTGGCCTCGGCGAGCCGGATGGTGAGGATGTCGCCGATACGGCGCGCCTTGAGATCTTCGAAGAAGGCGATGTCGTAGCCTGCCTGGTAGATGGCGCCGCTGGCTGCCTGGCGCGCCTGCGGCGCGACGTGCGCAGCGGGATAGGAAGCGGCGAACTCCGGGTCGCGGCGCGGCGTCGAGTTGCAGCCGGCCAGCAAGGCCACGCTGGTGAGGACGAGCAGGAGCCTGCCGGGAATACGGTGGAAATACATTGTCGGTCTGCCTCGCCTGTTGCTTACAGCGTCTGGGTGACGAACTGCCACATCTCGTCGACGGTCTGGATGGCCTTGGAATTCATCTCGTAGGAGCGCTGGGTCTCGATCATGTCGACGAGTTCCTCGACCGCGTTCACGTTCGACGCCTCGACCGCGCCCTGCACGAACGTCCCCAGTCCGTTCAGGCCGGCGGTGCCGGTCTGCGGGTTGCCGCTGGCGACGGTTTCCTTGTAGAGGTTCTCGCCGATCGGCTGCAGCCCCTGCGGGTTGATGAAATCGGCGAGCTGAAGCTGGCCGACCTGGCTCGGCGTGTTCTGACCGGCGACCAGCACCGACACCGTGCCGTCCTTGCCGACGGTGATCGAAAGCGCCTCGGTCGGGATGCTGATACCCGGGTTGATCTCGTAACCGCTGGCGGTGACGAGCTGGCCCTGCGAGTTCATCGACAGGCCGCCGTCGCGCGTGAAGGACGTCGACCCGTCGGGCATGAGCACCTGCAGGAAGCCACGTCCCTGGATGGCGACGTCGAGCGCGTTGCCGGTCTGCGTGAGACTGCCCTGGTTGAAGTTCTTCACCGTCGCGACCGTGCGGACACCGGTGCCGAGCATGAGCCCGGACGGCAGCTCGGTCGACTGCGACGAGGCCGCTCCCGGCTGGCTGATCGTCTCGTAGATCAGGTCCTCGAACACCGGGCGGCTCTTCTTGTAGCCGGTGGTGGCGACGTTGGCGAGGTTGTTCGAGATGACCGAGAGGCGCGTCTGCTGTGCGTCGAGGCCGGTCTTGGCGATGTTCAGTGCTGAAGCCATGGGTGATTACCAGTGAAAAGCGCGTGAATCTTGGATTAGCCGTTGAGGTTGAGCAGCCGCGCGCCGGCGGCGTCCATCTGCTGGGCGGTGCTCATGGCCTTGACGGCCATTTCGTAGTGGCGCGCGTGCGTGATGAGGTCGACCATCGCGCTCACGCTGTTGACGTTGCTGCCCTCGAGCGCACCGCTGGCGACGCGGACCGCGGCATCGGCCGGCGCGTTGCTGCCGTCAGCGAGGCGGAGCAGGCCGTCTTCGCCCTTGATCATCTCCGACACGTCTGGGTCGACGAGCTTGATGCGATCGACCTGCGCGAGGGTGTTGGCCTCCTGGCCGAGCGGACGGATGGAGATGGTGCCGTCGACGCCGATCATCAGCGACTGCGACTGCGGCACCGCGATCGGTCCACCGTTGCCGAGCACCGGGTGGCCGGCGCCGGTGGTGAGCTGACCGTTGACGCCGATGCGCAGGTCGCCGGCACGCGTGTAGGCCTCGGTGCCGTCTGGCGCCATGACCGCGATGAAGCCGCGGCCGTTGACGGCGATGTCGAGATCGTTGCCGGTGGTCTCGATCGAACCCGGCGCGAAGTCGGTCCCGGGACGCTCGGTCATCGCGTAGACGCGCGCCGGGTGGCCGGGGCCGTAGACCTGCATCGCGCGCTGGGCCTCGAAGTCCGCCTTGAAGCCGGTCGTCGCGGCGTTGGCGAGATTGTTCGTCGCCACGGCCTGCGCGTTCATGGTCTGCTTGGCGGCCGACATGGCCAGGTAGAGCATGCGATCCACGTATCTTCTCCGCTCGACTCAGGAACTCAGGATCAACGGATGTTGATGACCGCCTGGGTCACCGCATCGGCAGTCGAGATGACCTCGGTGTTGGCCTGGAAGTTACGCTGCGCGATGATGAGATTGACCAGCTCGGCGGAGAGATCGACGTTCGAGTCCTCGAGTGCGCCGCCCTGGATGAGGCCGAGACTGGCCGAGCCCGGCCGTCCCTCGAGCACCTCGCCCGCGGCGAAGGTCTGAGACCAGCCGTTGCCGCCGAGCGGGCGCAGACCCTGCGTGCTGGCGAAGTTGGCCAGCGCGACCTGGCCCTGTACCGCCGACTGGCCGTTGGTGAAGCGCGCAAGGATGACGCCCTCGTCATCGATGTCGATACCGGCCAGGCGACCGGTCGTGAAGCCGTCCTGGGTCAACTTGCTGACACCGAACGGCGCACCGTACATGGTCGACCCGGACAGCGTCGTGGTCACGTTCATCGGGTTCACGCCGGGGGCCGGCGTGAAAGCCGGCAGGGTGAACTGGCCACCCGCGGGCGAGGTCAGCAGGCCCGCCCCGTCGAACGTGAGCGTATCGGGACCGGAGACGGGGTTGCCGTCGACATAGGTATGCACGTCCCAGGTGTTGCCGGTCAGCGGCCCGCGCACGAAGTACATCTGCATCAGGTGCGACCCGCCCTGCGAATCGTAGACGTTCAGCGCGGTGGTCTCGTTGTAGCTGTTGGCGTCGGTCGGGTTGAAGGTGCCGACGGAGGGCGGCGTGTCATCGGCATCGAAGTTGGCGCCAACGACGACGTTCGTGCTGGCCCGTGGCGGGTTGTTCGCCTGAGAGAGTTGCAGCGGCGCGAGCGCGCCGTTGATGTTGCCCTGGGCATCGGCGCCGAAGGCCATCAGGCGATGGTTGGCGGAATTGGTCAGGTAGCCGTCACGGTCGACACCGAAAGCGCCATCGCGCGAGTAGATACGCTCGCCGTCGTTGTCGAGGATGAAGAAACCTTCACCGCTGATGGCGAGGTCGAGCGCGTTGTCGGTGAACGAGATGTTGCCCTGGTCGAACTGCTGGGCGACACGCGCGGTATCGACACCGCGGCCGGTGGCGTTGGCCGCCGCGCCGGTCGCGGAGACCGCGAAGACGTCCTGGAATTCGGCGCGCGAGCGCTTGAAGCCGGTCGTCGCCGAGTTGGCGATGTTGTTGCCGATGACGTTGAGCTCGGTGGAAGCGGCTTCGAGGCCGCTGATGGCTGCTTTAAACGGCATGATTCAATCCTCGGGAGAAAAACGGGTTGGCGGTTCAGAGGATCTCGAGCACGTCGCCCATGTCGACGGCTCCGTATCCATCCAGGTTGAGCGTGGCACCGAGGCCGTTGCGGCCGAGCGTGACGCTGTCGACGCGGGCGCGTACCGAGGGCTCCAGCGCCTCCTCGACACCGTTGTTCAACGCTTCGATACGTACGCCGTAGTCGCCCGCGGGAGCGGCGGCACCGGCATCCGTGAGGCCGTCCCAGCTCCAGTTCAGGCGGCCGGCGGCCTGCTGACCAAGCTGTGCCTGGCGCACGACCTGGCCGCTGGCATCGACGATGGTCACGCGCACGTCGCCGGCGCTCTCGGGCAGGGAGGTGCCGATCGGCACGCTGGTGCCGCTGGTAAACGTGAAATGGTCGCGCGGAATGACCACCTCGCGCCCGACCATGGTCGACGCCTGCAGGGCCTGGCTCGATTGCAGGGAACTGGCCATCGAAGCGAGCGATTGCTGCAACTCGGAGATTCCGCTGACGGTGCTGAACTGGGCAATCTGGCCGAGGAAGTCCCCGCTCTCCATGGGCTTGAACGGGTCCTGGTTCTGCAGCTGGGTGGTCATCAGCTTGAGGAACTGCTCCTGGCCCAGGGTCGCGTCGTTCTTGGCCGGGGTCTTCTCCTGCGTGCGGAACTGGTCCAGCGCGCCGGGCAGAATGGCTGAGGGTTTATCCATGGCAATGGCTTCCGATGGGGCTTACTGACCCAGGTTCAGGGTCTGTTGCAGCATGCGCTTGGAGGCTTCCATGACTTCGATGTTGGTCTGGTAGCTGCGCGATGCGGAGATCATGTTGGCCATCTCCTCGACGACGTCGACGTTGGGCAGAAACACGTAGCCCTCTTCGTCGGCGAGCGGATGGTGCGGCTGGTACTCGCGGCGCAGGGGCGCCTGGCTCTCGACCACGCCCTGCACGCTGACCCCGGCGACGCCGTCCTGCGACGCCCCCATGGCGTCGAGCACGAGCGGCGCGAAGACCGGCTGCCGGGCACGGTAGGTGTCGCCGCTGGCGCTGCTCGCGCTGTTGGCGTTGGCCATGTTGCTGGCCGTGGTATTCATGCGCACGCTCTGCGCATCGAGCGCGCTGCCGGAGATATCGAAGATGCGGAACAGCGACATCGTCATTCACCCCGCAGCGCCGACTTGAGGCCGGTGATCTTGCCGTTGAGGAAACTCATCGAGGCCTGGTAGCGCAACGCGTTGTCGAGGAACGCGGCGCGCTCGGCCTGCACGTCCACGGTGTTCTGGTCGAGCGATGCGTGCAGCGGCTGGCGGTATTTCAGCTCGCCGCCGCTGGCGGCCGCGCCCGAGCTCAGGTGACCGGCGTGGGTGGTGGCGAGGCGGCCGGCCTCGTCCGCGGCGCCGAGCGCGGCGCGGAAGTCGATGTCACGCGCCTGGTAGCCGGGCGTGTCCGCATTGGCGATGTTGGTCGCCAGCACCTCGGCGCGGCGGGCGCGCAGGGCCACGGTGGTCGGGAAGATTCCCAGGGCATCGGCGAAAGAAGGCATGGACACGGACTCCGCGAAAATTTCTCTCGCGGAACCGTTTGCGAAACTCGTGCCAAGTGGGATAAGTGCGAACGATCAACACGTTGCGCTCGTACGGCAGGTTGCCGCCAGGCGCCTGGCGGCAAGGGCTGCCGCCGCGGGCGGCAAGTCCGGCGGCAGGTCGCCGGAAAGGGGTGGGTATGCGGCGGCGCAGCCGCGGCAAGGCGCCGGGCGCCGTTCAGGCAGCCGGCGTGACGGACGGCCGGTCGGCGTCGATGTGCGCGAGCACGACCTCGGCGAGATCGTCGGCCACGAATTTCGGCACCAGGCGGTCGGCGCCCACGGAATGGGCCATGCTCTGGTTGAAGCTGCCCGATAACGAGGTGTGCAGGCACACGTAGAGCGCGCGCAGTCGGGAATCGGCCTTGATCGCCTTGGTCAGCGTATAGCCATCCATCTCCGGCATCTCGATGTCGGAAATGACCATGCCGTAGCGGCTCGTCACCGGCAGGGTCTCGTCGGACGCGGCGGCCTTGAGCATCTCCCAGGCCTGGCGACCGTTCTCGGCGACCTCGTAGGTGATGCCGAGCTGGTCCAGTACCTTGGTGATCTGCTTGCGTGCGACCGCGGAGTCGTCGGCGACGAAGACGTGGCGCGGACGCGCGCCCGCGGCATCGTTGCCGCCGCGCAGGCGCTCGGAAACGTCGTTCTCGATACCGACGATCTCGGCCAGCACACGCTCGACATCGAGGATCTCGACCAGTTTCTCGTCGATGGTCACGACCGCGGTCAGGTAATTGTGATTGCCGATGCCGTGCGGCGGCGGATGAATCTCGTCCCAGCGCAGGTTCACGATGCGCTCGACCTTCTGCACGAGGTAGGCCTGCACGTGTCCGTTGTACTCGGTGATGATGACGAAGTTGTCCGGGCTGGGTTCCAGCGGCGGCAGGCCGAGCACGGAGGCGAGATCGATGATCGTCACCGTCTGGCCGCGCGTGTGCATCACGCCGCAGACGTGCGGATTGGCCTGCGGAATGCGCCGCACCAGCGGGCACTTGAGCACCTCGCGCACCTTGAATACGTTGATACCGAAACGCTGCCCGCCATCGAGACGGAACAGCAACAACTCGAGGCGGTTCTGCCCGGCGATGCGCGTCAGGCGATCGACGCCTTCCATGACACTGGCCATTGGGATACTCCGTTGGGAATGCGGGTCTGGTCAGGGCTTCGTAGCGGCTGCCACACGCCGGGCTTTACCTTGCACGGGCGCGCCGGCGGCGCCGGCGGCGCCGATGACGGATTTCCGGCACGCTGTTTGCATGCTTTTCTGGCATGTCAAAAACCCGCGAGAACGCCATGTCCCGCCTGCTCGTCGCCGGCGTGGTGACCGCCACGCTCGCAACCGTCGCCATCGAAACGGCCCGTGCCGCGCCGATGCAGCCGCTCGAGGAGATCGAGCAGGCCGTGCGTGCGCTGGCCGACAGCCGTGTCGGCGGCGACGCCGACAGCGAAATCGCCATCGGCCGGCTCGATCCGCGCCTGCGCCTGCCGCGTTGCACACAGGCGCTGGCAACCCGTTTCACCCACGCTGCGCGCGGCAACGGCTCGATGTCGGTCGAAGTGCGCTGCGAAGGCGCCAAGCCGTGGTCGTTGTACGTCCCGGTCACGATCGCGCGGTATGCCGACGTCGTCGTGGCCGCGCGGCCCCTCGCGCGCGGTCATGTCATCACCGCGGCCGACCTGGCAAAGGCGCGCCAGCGCGTCGACCTCGCGCGGCACGATTACCTGGTCGAACCCGCGAGCGCCATCGGCCAGGTCACCCGGCGCAGCCTCGCCGGCGGGCAGATGCTCGGCACGCGCCAGCTCGAACGTCCGCACCTGGTGCGGCGCGGCGAACAGGTCACGCTGAGTATCGGCAACCGCGCCATCAACGTCAGCGTCAAGGGCACCGCGCTCGCCGATGGCAGCGCCGGCGAGCGCATCCGCGTGAGGAACCTCAGTTCGAAACGTATCGTCGAAGGCACCGTGACCGAGGCCGGCGTGGTCGTTGTGCGCGGTGGCGCGATGCTGTAGAAGAAAGTGGCGGACGTGCGCCGCGAATGCGCTTCCCGCGTTGTGCGATCGCCGTCGCATTTGCACGCTCACGACTAAAGTTTCGCCGCGAAAAATCCGTTAACTGGCCCAGAGCAAATCGGGATACCCCCTATGGTTTCAGAGATTAAAGGTACCGGCGCCGGCGCGCCGCAACCCATCGACGCCAGCGTGCGCCGCATCGATCGCAGCGCGCCGAGCGGCGCGGCTCGCGCCACGGGCAGCAACGAAGTCGTCACCCTGACCGATCTCGCCGCGCGCCTGCAGCAGCTCACCGACTCCGTGCGCGACCTGCCGGTCGTCGATCAGGCGCGTGTCGGCGAACTGCGCGACGCGCTCGAGAACGGCAGCTACCACATGAACGAACAGGAAATCGCCGACAAGCTCAGCGCCTTCGAAGCGATGGTCGGGCGCGGACAGCGTGGCTGAGCACGCTGCCGTCGGCGACACGGCGCGTACCGAACTCGCCGAGCTGCTGGAAGCGCTCCACGGCGCGCTGAGCGACGAGCTTGCCGCCCTGCGCAAACGCGATGTCGATCAGCTCACCGCCGCCGTCCAGCACAAGGCGGCATTGATTGCCGCCCTGAATACCGCCACCGGCAAGTATTGCCGCGATGGCCAGGCGCTGCCGGAGGCGTGGGCCGACGTGCGCCGCCTCGCCGCGCAGTGCGCCGAGGCCAACCGCGTCAACGGTGGCGCCATCGAACTCAATCGCGGCATGGTCTCCCGCCTGGTCGAGATCGCACACGGCGGCCGCCTCGGCACGGCTACCTACTCGGCGAGCGGACGCATCCAGCGGCGCGAGGCCTCGCGCCCCGTCGGCCTCGCCTGAGGGCCGTCGCGCGCCCCGCTCCACCACGGCCGTGCTGAACCGGAAGTCCGCACGAGACGCCGCCGTCGCGCCCGACGACGACCGCCACGAGGCGCTGGAGCAGATCCACGCCGCTCACTGCCTGCTCGAAGTTCGCTGCGACGGTGACGAACAGGCAGCGCAGAGCGCGATCATCGAACTGGTGCCGCAACGCGGCTACTTCGTGCTCGATGCCTTCACCCCACCGCTCGATCCGCGGCGCCTCGCGGCCTCACCGCAAGTCCGGGTGCGTGTGCGACTCGACGGCCGCGACATCCGCTTCACCACGCGCCTGCTCAAGCAGGGCGGCAAGCGCGGTGCGCCCTACTACATGGCTGCCTACCCCGAACACGTCGACCAGGGCCAGCGCCGCCGCGAATTCCGCGTCAACGTGCCCTTGGACAAGGGCGCCCAGGTCGTGCTTCGCGGGACGGACGGCGGGCAGGCACGCGGCGAGCTGCGTGACCTCTCGCCGAGCGGCTTCTCGGCGCATCTCGCGGCCGCGGACTGCGAGCGCCTCGGCCTCGCCGACGGCTGGCGCGGGGCCTGCAGCCTGGACATCGACAGTACCGCGGCGCTCACGGGTGCGATCGAGGTATGCCACGTGAAGCCCGCCACGGCGCACCTGCCGGCGCGCATCGGCGTGTGCTTCGTCGAACTCGACGCGCGCAGCGAGCGACGCATCGAGCGCTACGTGGCCGAACTCGACCGCGAGCGCGCCCGCCTGCGCTGAAACCGGCGCCGCCGCACGAGGTCGCGGCCGCGATCGAGATCGTGACGCAGCGCGACTTCCGCCAGCGCGAGACCCGAAGCGGCGGCGCGTGCGCGGGTCTGCTGGCATACCGTGCCGCTTCCCCAGGGCATGTCGACGAAGAGCGCCGGACACGGCCGACGGACGCCGATCAACCAATAGCCGCCGTCCGCCGCCGGCCCGACGACGGCGTCGTGGCCGGCGAGCAACGCGTCGCGCGCGGCAGCGAGATCGGCCGCGTCGACATCGAGCACGTCGGAGCCGATCAGCAGCGCGTAGCGGCCGCGTTGCACAGCGCCGGCGAGCGCCCGATCCATGCGCTGCCCGAGATCGCCCGCAGTCTGCCGGGCGACGTGCCAGCCGCGGCCATGCAAGGCCACGCGGAACCAGGCCGCGTCCGCCGCGGTCACCGCCAGCAGCACGCGGCGGACCTTGGCGAGACGCTCGGCCGCGGCCAGCGTCCGCGCGAGCGTGGCGGCATAGAGATGCGCGGCGCGGCGCGGTCCGACGGCGCGCGCCAGGCGGCGCTTGCAGCGGCCAGGCAGTGGCCGGCGCGCGAACACGATCAGCGTGCCGCGCGCGGCCGGCGGCCTGGCGGAGACGGTATCGCGCGGTACATGCATGCGGCCATTATGCGGCAGCGCCGCCGCCCCGGAAGCGGCGCCGGCCGCGGCGGGCAGTGTGCGGTTCGGGCCTCGGGCAGCGCGGCGGCCATCCGCCCGGCCCGGACTTCTCCCGCGGCGCCTTGCGCTAGAATGAACAGCCCTGCCGCGAACCGGAACCCGCGCGTGCACTTACTCCATGCCGCTTCCACCCGCCGGCCACTTCCCGTGGAAGCCGGCCCGAGATGAACGCCGAAACCGCGCCGCGCGCGTTGCGGACGAGTCCGGGGCTCGCCTACCTGTTCGGTTTCGCGGCGCTCTATCTGGTCATGCACCTGCTCTACCACGCCGTCCCCGACCGCGTGCTGGCCGATGTCGTCTACCGCTGGGGCATCAACGTGCCGGCCGCCTGGATCATCGACCTCGTCGCGCCCGATGCAAACGTGCGGGTCGACGGCAACAGCCTGCTCGCACCGCGTGTGCACCTCGAGGTGGTACGCGGCTGCGACGGCTCGGGCGCCTTCTTCATCGCCTGCGCCGCGATCCTCGCGTTCCGCGCCTCCTGGCGCGCACGCTGCGCCGGCGTGCTGCTCAGCTTCGTGACGGTGTTCGTCCTCAACGAAGCGCGCGTCATCACGCTGTTCTTCGTCGTGGCGCACCGCCCGGCGTGGTTCATGCCGCTGCACACCTACTTCATTCCGCTGGTACTGATCGCGGCGATTTGCGCCATGTTTGCGCTCTGGGCCCGCGCCGCCACGCGTGCCGACGAGGCGGCCGCGGGTGGCTGACGTCGCGCAAGCGCGCGAATCGCGGGCCGTCGCCGGGCTGCTCCTGCGCGGCCTGGTCGCCTGGGCTCTGGCCATCGCGCTCGGCGTGCTGTGCGGCCGCGCCGTCGTCGATACGCTGCGGCCGGCCATGGAAGCCGTTACCGAGGGACTCTCGGCGGAGTACGCGCCGCACTACTACTGGAACGACGAGCAGCCGGACATGCTCATGCTGCGGGCGGATCTCCTCACGCCCCATGCCGTCACGCTCGCTTCCGGCGTGCGTCGCGGCCAGGTGATCACAACCGGCACCAACCTCTTCCACGCGCTGGTGCCACCGGTGATCGTCGTCGCGCTCGTCGTCAGCTGGCCGTTGCGCGGCTGGCGCCGGCGCGCCGCCGCCGGCGTGCTGGCCGTCCCCGCTGCCGCGCTGTCGCTGCTGCTGACCTCGCCCTTCCTGCTCGCCGGCAAGGTCGAGGCGCTGCTGCGCGCCTACGCTGCCAATGCCGGACTCGAGCGTGAAGGCTCGCTGGTCTACCAATGGATGGCGATGAGCGAGGGCGGCGCACGCTGGGCGCTGCCGCTGCTGCTCGCGCTCGCCTGCATCGCGCTGGCGAACCGCCTGGCGCCGCCCGGCCGCGGCCAGGCCCCGCCCGCCGCGTAAGCCCGGGGCGGCATTGCCGCGGCAAACGCCGTCAACGGTACCAGCGCGCCAGGCGTGACGCGGGCACGCCGCAGAACCACGCGAACCGCAGCGACCACATCAGAAAGACCGTGCGCAGGATGCCACGCTGCCGCCAGCGCCGCGCCGACGTCACCAGGCGCGTGCGCAGGCAGACCGGCCGTGCGTGGCGGCACAGCGCGGCACTGAGCGCGATGTCTTCCATCAGCGCGATCTCGCGATAACCGCCGACGGCGGCGAACAACTCGCGGGGCACGAAGATACCCTGGTCGCCGGTCGCGATGCCGGTCAGCCGCGAGCGCAGGTTCATCAACGTCTCGATGAGACGGAACACGGCGGCGCGGTCGTCGAGACGGACATCACAGCGGCCCCAGCCGCCGGCCGCGAGCAGCGCCGGGCGCAGGTCCGCATCGACGACGCAGTCGGCGTGCACGAACCACAATAGCGTGCCGCGCGCGGCCGCGGCCCCGGCGTTCATCTGCAGCGCGCGTCCGCGTGGCGCCTGCAGCACGCAATCGCACCACGGCGCCGCGCGCACGCGGCTGTCGTCGCGACTGCCGCCATCGACGACGATCAATTCGTCACCGGCTTCGCGCCAGCTCGCGAACTGGACGAGAAACGCTTCCAGGCCCGCGCCCTCGTCGAGCACCGGCACGATGATCGAAATCTGCGGCGGGCTCACGCCGGCCACGGCGCCGGGCTCACCGGGCCTCAGTCGCTGAGCGCACCGCCGCAGCTCGAACCGCGCCCGGCCGTGCAGCCATAGCAGTGCGCGGCGGTTGCGATGGCTGTGCCGGTGAGCGCCTCGGCGGCGAGCTCGCTGACGTGCCGAGGTGTCCCGCCGCCCATCGGCATGCCGAGCATCTGGTTGAAGTCGCAATCGTAGACATAGCCGCGCCAGTCGACGCTGATCAGCGAGCGGCACATGACGTGCGCCAGGTTGGCCGGCTCGAAGGCATCGACCAGCAGGGTCATGTAGTCGTCGAGCCGCCCCTCGCGCACGAGTTCGTGGCGGAAGCGGCGGATCGGCATGTTCGTGATCGTGAGCAGGCGGTTGAAGCGGATGCCGCGGCGTCCCAGTTCGGCCTTGTAGTCCGCCTCGAGCACGGCCGGGTCCGGCGGCAGGCTGGCGCCACCCGGGTTGTAGACGAAATCGAGCTCGAGCGGCGAACCGGGCAGGGCGTAACCCGCGGCATTGAGCTTTTCGATGCCGCGCAGGCTGCGCGCATAGACGCCCTTGCCGCGCTGCGCATCGACGTTCGCCGCCGAGTAGCACGGCAACGAAGCGACCACGCGCACGGCGTTGGCGGCGAGGAAATCGACCAGGTCCTCCTGGCCCGGTTCTTCGAGCACGGTCAGGTTGCAACGGTCGATGACGGCCACGCCCGCGGCGCGTGCGCCGGCGACGAGGTGGCGGAAGTGTGCGTTCAGCTCGGGCGCACCGCCGGTGACGTCGAGCGTGCCGACGCCGCCGCCGCGCGCGAAGGCGAGCACCTGTTCGACGGTCTCGCGACTCAT
>JAUIFX010000272.1 GCA_030429865.1 Gammaproteobacteria bacterium
CTGAGGAGCAGTTCGAAGGCGACCGGGCCCTCGAGCGCGGCCGGCAGCTGCAGGAACAGCACGATGCCGGAAGTGCGGAAGGCTTCGATCTTGTGCAGGTCGAAGGTGCCCGGTTCGAACATGTTGGCGGCGCTGAAGATCGGCGTGTCGCTCTTCAGTTCGCCCGCGCCGTAGTGATGAAAGATGGACATGTCACCGAAACGCATACCGACCGCGTTCAGCGCGCGTACCAGCTCGGGTCCGCCGAAAGGGCGCTGCTCGCGCGCCCTGATATAGAGATTGATCAGGCCATCGTCGTCTTCGGGTGGTGCGGGAGGTGGCGGCTGGCGGCGCGCGCGGCGGGACGGCGGCGGTGCGGGATCGGGCGAATCGGCGCCGAACAGGTCGAGCTGGTTGCTGCTGCGGCGGGCATTGTCGGGTTCGGCATCGAGCAGCGCGTCGTTGCGTACGCGCGGGAGATCATCGAGTACCTCCTGCTCGGGCGGCAGCACGAGGTCCGCCGGCATGCCGGTCGCCGCGGCCCTGGGTTCGCCCGCCTCCGCCGCCGGCGCCCGTTCCGGCGCGAGCGACGGCCCGTCATCGATCTCGAGGTGAACATCGGAGATGCGATGCCGCTCGCGTTCCAGCTCGGGCGGTTGTTCGTCTTCCTCGTCGGCGGTGTGGCTGAGGATGACGTCGGGCAGGTCGCGGCGGCCCAGGCGGCGGTCGAGGCCGAGCCGCGACTCGCGGCGCTTCTTCATGCTGCTGAAGACGTAGACGCCGACCACGATGACGACGCCGATGACGATGAGAAGCAGGCGCAGGGACATGCGGTATGCGCCTCTTCAGGCGATTGCGGCCAGCTCGACCGCCTGTTCCATGTTGACCGAAACCAGGCGCGAAACGCCTGGCTCGTGCATGGTGACACCGATCAGTTGCTCGGCGATCTCCATCGTGATCTTGTTGTGGGTGACGAACATGAACTGCACCGTGCCCGCCATCGACTTGAGCATCTCGGTCAGGCGCACGACGTTGGCGTCGTCGAGCGGCGCATCGACCTCGTCGAGCAGGCAGAACGGCGCCGGGTTGAGCTCGAAGATCGAGAACACGAACGACAGCGCGGTCAGCGCCTTCTCGCCGCCGGAGAGCAGGTGGATGGTGCTGTTGCGCTTGCCCGGCGGGCGCGCCATGACGGTGACGCCGGTTTCGAGGAGATCGTCGCCGGTCATCTCGAGATACGCATGGCCGCCGCCGAAGAGCACCGGGAACATCGCCTGCAGGCCGTTGTTGACCTTGTCGAACGTCTCCTTGAAGCGCGTCCGGGTCTCGCGGTCGATCTTGCGGATCGCGTCCTGCAACGTGGTGAGGGCCTCGGTGAGGTCGTCGTGCTGGCTGTCGAGGTAGGTCTTGCGTTCGGAAAGCTGGTTGAACTCGTCGATCGCGGCGAGGTTGATTGCGCCGAGGCGGGCGATGCGTTCGCCGAGCTTGGTGAGCTGCTCTTCGAGCGCCTCCTCGGTGGCGTCGCTGGTCAGGGCGGCCAGGGTCTGCTCGAAATCCTCGCCCGTCGACTCGAAGCGGTTGCGCAGTTCCTGCAGGCGCACTTCGAGCGCGCGCTCGTCGAGACGGACCTGTTCGAGGCGCTGCTGACACTCGCTGATGGCCTGCTCCACGGCGCTGCGCCGCGTGTTCGCCTCGCGCAGGGATTCGTCGAGGTTGCTCAGCGCGCTGCGCGCGGCGGCCAGTGCGGTCTCGGCCTCGAGCTTCTGCGCGAGCGCCTGTTCGAGTTCGCTGCGCATGGTCTCGCGGGGTTCGACCAGCGCACCCAGGGCTTCGGCGAATTCGTCACGGCGTTGTTCGAGCTGGGCGAAGGCGCTGCCGTTGCGCGCCATCGTGTCGCTCAGCGACTGGCGGCGCGCACCCAGGCTCTGCAGGCGCAGCTCGAGTTCGTGGGCACGTTCACGGTGCTCGCGCCACGCGTTGCGCGAACGGTCGACCTCGCGCTGGATGTCGCTGCGGCCGGCACTCAGGGCGTCGCGCCGCGCCGCGTGCTCGGCCAGCGTCGCGGTGGCGCTGTCGAGTTCGGCGCGCACGCGCGCTATGTGCTCGCTGTTCTCGGCATTGACCCGCGCCAGGCGTTCGATCTCGGCCAGGATGTCGGCGGCGCGCGCCTCGCGGCGATCGCGCTCGGCCTCCAGGCGCGACAACTCGGCGCGCCGTGCGTCGGCCTCGCGCCCGTGGCGCTCGAGCGCGACGCCGACCTCGTGCTCTTCCTGCTCCATGGTCTTCAGGCGCGCCTGCGCGCCCTCGAGCTGGCCGCGCAGGTTGGCCGTATCGGCCTCGTGCTTCTCCAGTTCGGCGGCCAGCCGCGCAAGGTCGCGCTCGCGCGCGAGAATGCTCTCCTCGGCATCGCCGCGGCGCGGCAGCTCGGCCCAGTTGTGTCCGATAAGGGTGCCGTCGCGCAGCGCCACGATCGCATGCGCCGGCAGCCGGGCGAGCAGCGCGCGCGCGCTCGCTTCGTCCTCGGCGGCATGGATGTCGTGCAGCAGCGGCCGCAGGTCGATGCGCCCACGTACCCGCGTCACCAGCAGGGTGTCGTCGTGCGGGCTCGCCGGGGTGACCTCGGCCGGCAGGGTGTCGAGCACCGTCACGCCGGCCTGGGCGATGCCGCCGCGCTCGTCGCCGAGCACGCGCGCGACCAGCCCGGGGCCGCACAGGGCGCCCAGCGGGATGCGCAGCGCCGCTTCCAGCGCCTGCTCCCAGCCGGGCTCGGTGTCGATGTATTCCGGCAGGCGCGCGACGTTCTCGATGCCCTGGTCGGCGAGCCAGCTTTCGATGGTCGCCTGGTCGTCACCGTAGGCCGCTTCCTGCAGCGCGCGCAGCGAGGCCTGGCGCCCGCGCAGCTCCTCGAGCTTGATCTGCTGTTCGTGCAGTGCGGATCCGAGGGCCTGGGTGGCGCCGCGGCTCTGCTGCAGGTTGGCGCGCAGCGCCGTGCGCCGTTCGGCGAGCCCCTGGCGCGCCTGGTCGCTCTCGCTCAGCGACTGGCTCAGCTCGGCAATGCGCACCGCGAGTTCGCTGGTGTCGTTACGCGCCGCCTCGTCGTCGAGGGTGGAACGCCGCTTGTCGTTCTCGGCAACCCCCGAGAGCAGGTGTTCGAGGCGGATCTTGGCGGCCTGTTCGGCCTGCGCGAGCTGGGTATGCTCGCGGTTGAACGCGTCCCAGTCGTGCTGCCATTGTTCGAGGCGGCTCTCCACCGCTTTGAGTGCCTGGGCAGCCGCCTGTTCGTCGCCGCGCGCGCCGTTCAGGCGCGGTTCGGTCGCGGCGAGTTCGGCGCTGGTCTGCTCGAGCTGGACG
>JAUIFX010000099.1 GCA_030429865.1 Gammaproteobacteria bacterium
GGCCTTCCTCGCCGAGCACATGCTCGAGGCCGGCCGCGAATGCATGCTGCGCCGCGTGCTCGCACGCGACGGCCGCTCGCGCGCCTACTGCAACGAGAACCCGGTCACGGTGCAGCTGCTGCGCGACCTCGGCGCGCTGCTGGTCGACGTGCACGCCCAGCACAGCAGCCACAGCCTGCTCGCGCGCGAGCAGCAGCGTGCGCTGCTCGACGCCTACGGCGAACTCGGCGCGCAGCTCGACGCGGTGGCTGCAGCCCACGGCGACTGGAAGACGGCGCAGGACGCGATCGCGGCGCTCGAGCGCGACGGCCGCGACCGCGCGCGTCTCGACCTGCTGCGCTACCAGGTCGAGGAACTGGCGCAGGCACGCATCGAGGCGGAAGAGGTGGCCGGCATCGAACAGGAGCACAAGCGCCTCGCCAACAGCGCGAGCATACTCGAGCACTGCGCGGCGATTCGCCAGGCGCTGGCCGACGAGGAAGCCGGCGCTACGGCGGCGCTCGCCGTAGCTAGCGGGCAGGCGCGCGCACTCGGCCGCCTGGCGCCGGAAACGGGCAATCTCGGCGAGCTGCTCGCACAGGCGGACGTCGCGCTGGAAGAGGCGCTCGACGAACTCGAGCGCATCGAGAACCACATGGGTTCGGATCCCGAGCGGCTGCAACGGCTCGACACGCGCCTCGCCGAACTGCACGCGCTGGCGCGCAAGCACCAGGTCGGCGTCAGCGATCTCGCCGACACCGCCGCGCGGCTGGAAGCGGAACTCGCCGCGCTGGAAGCGCGCTCGGGCGACCTCGAAGCCCTGCTGGCGCGGCGCGATCGCGCCCTCGACGACTGGCAGAAGGCCGCGGCGCGGCTGAGCGCGGCGCGCGCGCGGGTGATCAAGAAGATGGACGCCGACATCACCGGGCGGCTGCGCGACCTCGGCATCCCGCACGCCGCCTTCCGGGTCACGGTGAGCACGCTGCGCGACACCTCGCCACAGCCGCACGGCCGCGACCGCGTCGAGTTCACCGTCACCACCAACCCGGACCAGGCGCCCGGGCCGTTGAACAAGGTGGCCTCGGGCGGCGAGCTGTCGCGCATCAGCCTCGCCATCCAGGCAGCCACGGCGCGCCATGCGGGGATACCGGTCGTGGTCTACGACGAGGTCGACACGGGCATCGGCGGCACGACGGCAAACGTCGTCGGGCGCAACCTGCGCGACGTCGCGCGGCACTGCCAGGTGATCTGCATCACCCACTCACCGCAGGTCGCGGCCGCCGGCGATCGTCACCTGCTGGTGGAGAAACGCGTGGTCGATGGTCATGCCGAGACGACCCTCTCCGCGCTCGGCCGCAAGGCGCGGGAACAGGAGATCGCGCGGATGCTCGGCGCCGCCCGCGTGACCGACCCGAGCATCGAGCACGCACGCGACCTGCTGCGCCAGGCCCGCGGCGAGCCGCCGGGCGCGGCGTGAAGCGGGGCTGCCCCGGCGCGGTACTTACGAGGTTTCGCTGCGCCGCGGTTTGACGTAGAGCACGAGGCTGTGGTCCTGCAGCTCGAATCCATGCGCGGCGACGACCTCGCGCTGGCGGCGCTCGATTTCCTCGTCGTAGAACTCGATCACTTCGCCGGTATCGGTACGCACCATGTGGTCATGATGCTCGTCCTGGGCCATTTCGAACACCGCGTGGCCGCCGTCGAAGTTGTGCCGCTGCACGAGGCCGGCTGATTCGAACTGGGTCAGAACGCGGTAAATCGTCGCGAGACCCACGTCCTCGCCCGCCTCGATCAGCGCCTTGTACACATCCTCGGCGCTGAGGTGCCGATCGCGCGACTTGTCGAGAATCTCGAGGATGCGCAGCCGCGGCAGGGTCGCCTTCAGTCCCGCTTTCTTGAGTTCTTGGGTATCCATGGTTTCGATCGCAGCACGTTCGGGGCCAGACGCGCGCAGGATAACATCATCGCGGTGCCGTTGGCGGCTATGCTACGATCAACGGCAGCCCGTCCACACTGGCCGTTCCGGCCACGGAATCCACCACGATTCCCATGGCCATTCCGACTTCCCACCGGTGGCACCACGCCGCCGCGGCCCTTGCAAGCAACGCCCGATGACCAAGCGAATCACGCCCCTGATCCTGTTTCTCCTGCTGGCCGGCTGCTCGGCGCCGCGGATGCCGTCAATGAGCTGGCTGCCGAGCAAGGACAAGCTGCCCTTCGTGCACAAGATCGACGTGCAACAGGGCAACGTCGTCACCCAGGACATGCTCGCCCAGCTCCGCCGCGGCATGGACAAGAAGAAGGTCACCTTCATCATGGGCGCGCCCATCGTGCAGGACACCTTCAACGCCGATCGCTGGGATTACATCTTCACCAACAAGCCCGGTGGCGAGCGCGCCGAGCGGCGCCTGGTGACGCTCTACTTCGCCGACGACAAGCTCGACGCCGTCGGTGGTGACGTCGCCCCGGCCAGCGGCGAACTCGTCGCGACGCTGCACCACGACCTCACCGTCCGCGTGCCGCGCCTGAAGCAGAAGAACTTCGTCGAGCGCGTGGTCGACAAGATCCCGTTCACCGGCGATGACCCGGACGAACAGAAAGTGGAAGTGCTGTCGGTCGAGGAAGCCGCCAACGAACACGCCGCGGCCACCGCCCAAGATGCCGCCGACGCACCCGGCGACGACGACGACCTCGCCGACGCGCTCGAGCAGGTCGTGCCGTCCAGCCCCTACGAGGACATCCAGGCGGCACCGGGCGAGGGCGTCATCGTGCCGCCCGATGCACCGACCGGGCGCAAGAAGAAGGGCTTCTTCGCGCGGCTTCTCGGCGGCCTCGCGGCCGACGAGGACGAAGACGAAGACGACGACTACGAAGGCGCCGACCCGAAGTATCGCGACATCACCGATCAGAGCAACATCTGACCCGCGGGACCGGCGAGCTCAGCGCCGGCGCGGGGCGGCCGCCCGCTGGTCCGCCGCACGGCGGCGGCGCACGTCCTTCGGATCGTTGGGCAGCGGCTGGTAGATCTCGACCCGGTCACCATCGCGCACGAGATCGTCGGGCGCGCGCTCGACGCCGAACACCCCCAGGCGGCAAGCCGCCAGGTCGATACCGGGCAGCCGCGCGCGCTCGGCCGCGCCGCGCAAGGTGGTGCCGGGGGGTACCTCGAGCGACGCGCGCCGGGCGACGCCGTCACGCACGCCGACCACTTCGACCGTCAGCCGGCTCAACGCGTGGTTTCCGCGCCGCACGCGACGCGTGCGCGCCGGCAAACAGGCGGGCGGCGCGCGCCCGGCACCTGCCTCGCCCGGGCTGCCCTGGCCGCGCGCGGCTTAACGCTCATCGCGTTCACACCGGGTAGACGGTATAGGCCCGCCGCCGGAAGGCATCGACCATGGAATCGGCGATGGGCTTGAACGCGGCCGCGAGCGCGCGTCCGACGAGCCGGTTGGCGAACTCGAACTCGACGTTGAAATCGATCATGCAGCCGCCGTCGGCCGGCGCGAAGTGCCATGCGCCCTGGAAGCGGCTGAACGGTCCTTCGACCAGGCGCAGCTCGATGCTGCGCGCCAGCACGAGGCGGTTTGCCGTCGTGAAGCTGTAATGGAAACGTCCCTTGCGCACGGTCATGCGGGCCTGCACGAAATCGGCCTCGCGTGTGAGCACCGCCGCGTTCTCGCACCACGGCAGGAACTCCGGGTAGGCTTCGACGTCGTTGACGAGGTCGTACATCTGGCTCGAGGTGAAGGGCGCGAACGCGGTTCGCCGGACAACGGGCATCGGCGCCGACCTCAGCCGAACAGGCTCGCGGCGAGCGCCCCGAGCCACTTCCCGATCACGGCGCGCAGGCCGCTGCCTTCGATGAACACCAGCGCCACGCCGACCGGGGCGACGAACAGCACGAGACCGAGCCAGGCGCGGTAGAGTACCGAGGCGCCGCCGCCCATCTCTTCCATGGTGCTGGCCAGGCGCATGCGCCAGCCGGCGAACACCGCGATGAACATGCCGCCGAGCGGCAACAACACGCTGGTGGAAACGAATTCCGACCAGTCGAAGAACGAGCGTCCGCCCGGCGTGAAATCGCTCAGGACGTTGAACGAGAGCAGCGAGCCGAAGCCGAGCAACCACGCCGCGCCGCCGCCGACCAGGGCCGCCTTGACCCGCCCCCAGCCCAGTGACTCGACGAGCCAGGCGACGACCGGTTCGAGCAGCGAGATCGCCGACGTCCACGCCGCGACCGAGAGCAGCACGAAGAACAGCGCGCCGAAGAACTGCCCGCCCGGCATGTGACCGAAGGCGATGGTCAGGGTCATGAACACGAGGCCCGGGCCCTGGCCCGGCTCCAGCCCGTAGCCGAACACGATGGGAAAAATCGCGATGCCGGCAAGCAGCGCGACCAGGGTATCGGCGAGCGCGATGATGCCGGCGGTTTCGGCAATCGACGCATCGTCCGCGAGGTAGGAGCCGTAGATCATGATCGAACCCATGCCGAGGCTGAGGCTGAAGAACGCCTGGCCGAGCGCGGCCAGCACGGCATCTCCCGTGATCTTGCTGAAATCAGGTTCGAACAGGTAGCGAAAACCGGCTGCCGCGTCGCCACTGACGAGGGCATAGCCGACCATCGCGAGGAGCATCGCGAACAACGCGGGGGTGAGGAACTTCACCGCCTGCTCGAGGCCGCCTTTCACCCCGCGGGCGACGACCGCGATGCTCATCAACATGAAAACCGTGTGCCATAAGGCGAGCCGGCCGGCGGAGCCGGTGAGCGTTGCGAACGTCGCCTCGGCATCGGCGACGGCAGCCTCGGCGAACACGCCGCTGGCGACGTAGAACACGTAGGCGAGCGACCAGCCGGCGACGACCGAGTAGAACGACAGGATCACGAAACCCGCGAGCACGCCCATCCAGCCGAGAAAACGCCAGCGTGGGCTGAGGCCCTCGTCGTCGGCAAGCGCCGCCATGGTATTGATCGGGCTGCGCCGCCCGCGCCGGCCGAGCAGCACCTCGGCGATCATGATCGGCAGGCCGACCAGCAGGACGCACAGGAGATAGACGAGCACGAAGGCACCGCCTCCACTCTCGCCCGTGACATAGGGAAATCGCCAGATGTTGCCGAGCCCGACCGCCGAACCGGTCGCGGCGAGGATGAAGATCCAGCGCGATGACCACTGCCCGTGTATGGACTCGCGGCCTGCTGCCATGGGGTGCTCCTGTGCTCGAAGGTCCGCGGCATTCTGGTCCATCGACCGATCGGTCACAAGACTCGCGCCACGGTGTGCGCCGCCGCGGCCCGGCACGCGCGGGGCGACCGCCCCTCCGGCACGGCGCCAGCTTCAGGATCGGTGCCGTGCGGCCGTTATCTGAGCTGTATCAGCGCGACCCCTGTGCATGGCTACTTCGTCTTCAACCGCTACCGCCGCCGCCTCACGGCTGCCGGCCTTGATCGGCCGTTTCCGGCCATTGCGCGTACTCGGGCGCGGCGGCCAGGGCGTCGTCTACCTCGCCGACGATCCGGAACTCGGGCGCGAAGTCGCGATCAAGTGCCTCACGCACCGGACCCGGGACCCCGCCAGGCTGCTCAACGAGGCACGCAACGTGGCCCGGCTCGACCACCCCGGCATCGTCGGCCTGTTCGAGATCGAGCTCGATCACCAGCCGCCCTACCTGGTCTACCAGTTCGCTCCCGGCGTGCCACTGACCACCCTGCGCGACGGCGCCGAGCCGTTGCCGGCGAAACGCGTCGTCGACATCATGATCAAGGCGCTCGACGCGGTCAGCTACGCGCACCAGAAGGGCATCCTGCACCGCGACCTCAGTCCGGCCAACGTGCTCGTCGACGAGGCCGACAACGCGCGTATCCTCGACTTCGGCATCTCGGTTGCCCTGTCCGATTCGACCGGCGCGGTGACGCTCAACGGGACCGCCAACTACCTCGCGCCCGAGATCCTCGCCGAAAAGCCGGCCGGCCCGCCCTCGGACATCTTCTCGCTGAGCGTGGTCATGCACGAGCTGTTGACCGGCCGGCGCCTGTTCCACGCCGACAACCCGATGGCGGTGATCTACAAGATTCTCAACGAACGCATCCTGCCGCCCTCGATGGTACGCAAAGGCATCGACAGCGCGCTCGAGGCGATCGTCATGAAGGGTCTCGAGAAGGACCCGGAGCAACGCTTCCAGAGCGCCGCGGCAATGCGCGACGCGCTGCGCGACTACCTCGCACCGACTGCGGCCGCCGCACCCGACAACGAGTCCGGCAGCGATCCGCGCGGTGCCGTCGCGTTCCTTGCCCGGCGCATGTCGCGCAAACCCGATTTCCCGGCCGTGTCGCAGCACATCGCCGAGATCAACCAGAAGAGCGGCATCGGCGACAACGCCGATGCCAACGAGCTGGCGAGCGTCATCCTCGAGGACTACGCGCTGACGACCAAGCTGCTCAAAGTGGTCAACTCGGCCGTCTACGGCCAGTACGGCGGCACTATCAGCACCGTCAGCCGCGCCGTCGTCATCCTCGGCTTCGAGCAGGTGCGCGCGATTGCGCTAGGCATCATCATCTTCGAGCACATGAAGAACGGCGACCAGGCCGACCTGCTGAAGGACGCGGCCTGCAGCTCGTTTCTCAGCGGCATGCTCGCGCGCGAGCTGTACCCGGGGAAGGAGGCTTTCAGCACCGAGGAGGCGTTCATCGCCGCCATGTTCCACCGCCTCGGCAGGCACCTCGCGATCTACTACTTTCCCGACGAGTACGGCGAGGTGCTCGATCTCATGGGCAGCAAGGGCGTCGACGAAGCGGCCGCCGCGCGCGAGATCTTCGGCGCCACGTTCTACGATTTCGGCATCGCCATCGCGCGCGACTGGAACCTGCCCGAGCGCCTCGTACAGGCGATGCGGCCGCAGCCGCCCGGCAAGCTCAAGCCCGGGCAGACGCCCGACGTCCGCGTGGCGCAGCTGAGCGCTTTCAGCAACGAAGTCGCCGAGCTGCTCGGCCACAGCGCCGCCGACGAAGATGCCACGCCCGCGCTCGAGGACCTGATGGGGCGCTACGCCGAGTGCGTGCGTACCACGATCGGCAAGCTCAAGACTGCCGTTGCCAACGCGGTCGACGCGACCCGCGAGTATGCGTCCATCATCAGCGTCGATCTCGACGCCACGCCGTTCCTGCGCACCGTCGAGCAAGCCGTCGCGCCGGCAGCAGACGGCACAGGTACGGCAGCGGCGGCGGCATCCGCCGGGGAGGCCGGTACCGCGCACGGGGTGAGCGCGTCCTCCGGCGCCGACCCCGGGACCGAGGCCGACGCAGGCAGCGACCCTGCGGCAGCCAATACCCAGCGGCGCCAGATGTTCCTGACCAACGCGATCGCCGAGCTGACCAATGCCATCCTGGAGAAAGCGCCCATCAACGACATGTTCGCGATGGTCATGGAAGCTTTCTACCGCGGGCTCGGCTTCTCCCACGTCCTGTTCATGATGCGTGACCGCAAGACACGCAGCTACCGTACGCGCTTCGGCTTCGGTGAGGATGTCGAAGCGCTCAAGGAAAGCTTCACCTACCAACTCGCGACCGACGACGACATCTTCCGCCAGGCCGCCACGCGCGGGCGCAACGCCGTCATCATCGATACGCAGGACGCGCGCTACGCCGGCACGATTCCGGCCTGGTGCCGCGAGCTGACCGCGCCGCATTCCATCCTGCTCTTCGCCGTGGTCGTCAACAAGGTCTGCATCGGCCTCATCTATGCCGATACCTGCGCGGGGACGCTGCGCATCAACGCGCAGGAACTCAAGCTGCTCAACACCCTCGTCAAGCAGCTCGCGCTCGGCGTCAACCAGCGCTGACCGGAGCGACGGCCGGTCACGCGGCGTTGCTATAATCAGTCTCCATTCGCAGCGCCGCGCCGCCGGCCGAGACCCACATGACTGCCGCCAGCAAAGCCAAGGCCAAAGCGCCGAGCTCGATTGCCCAGAACAAGAAGGCGCGCCACGACTACCACATCGACGAGCGCTTCGAAGCCGGGATCGCGCTCGAAGGCTGGGAAGTGAAGAGCCTGCGTGCCGGGCGCGTGCAGCTGCGCGATGCCTACGTGTTGATCAAGGACGGCGAGGCTTTCCTGTTCGGTGCGCTGATCACACCGCTGCCCTCCGCCTCCACCCACATCCAGCCCGACCCGCAGCGCAACCGCAAGCTGCTGCTCAACCGGCGCGAGATCGACCGCATCCGCGGCGCCGTCGAGCGTAAGGGCGCCACGGTCGTCGCGCTCGCGCTTTACTGGAAAGGCGGCCGGGTCAAGGTCGATATCGGCCTCGCGCGCGGCAAGAAGCAGCACGACAAGCGCGCCACTGAGAAGGCACGCGACTGGGATCGCGAGAAATCCCGCCTGCTCAAGGGCGCGCGCTGAGGCTGACCACGCCCCGAGCGCCGCGCGGACTCACCCGCGGCCGGATTTCTTCAGGAACATGAGCGCGATGTAGCCGATGATCACGATCGTGGTCAGTACGACCGCGAGGCTCATCAGGCCGATGTCGGTGGTCAGGAATTCCTTGACGATGGGACTCATGGCGGGCTCCTTGCGCGAAGCGTCGACGACGGTAGCGGATGCGCGGCCGCGAGGCCGACGACCCCGCCGAACGCGCCTGCCGTGCGGGTATCGACCGGCTTCCGGCCCGGATACGGATACGGAGACCGCCCCGCAGCCGCGCGCCGCGGCGACCCGCACAACGCCTTTGCTGCATGGTGAAGCGCCGGCGGAGCGGGTTCCTGAGCTGGATCAACCCGGCGCCGCGCGCATCGTCCGTTGCAAGCGGCCTGGCCCCGTCACGTTTCGTCGCGCAGCGGGTGCGCCGAGTGTTCAGTGACGACGGCGCCAACGGGAGACCGACAAAACGCTCGCCGGGATCACCACCGCACTCGCCACGAGCAGGGCCAGCAGGTAGCCGAACAGGCGCCGCTCGTGGCGGGCGAGCGCTTCGTCCAGTGCTTCCAGCCGGCTGCCGGTACCGAGCAAGCCGTCCACCGCGGAGACCAGCGCCAGGGTCTGACTGCTCAGGCGCGTCGCGCTCTCGACCAGGCCGCGCGCCTCGGCCAGGGTGAACTCGTCACCCCCTTCCTCGCCGCGCAGCGCGGCAACCAGGGACAGCGTTTCGCGGCTGCCCTCGGCGAGCCGCGCCAGGGCCTCGGCCAGGGGTAACAACTCACCGCTCGCCGCACGCACGTCGCGCAGCAGCGCGGAACGCTCGGCCGCGACGGTGTCCGCGAGTTGACGCAGCAGGGCCTCGCGCTCCTGTGCGACCGCTTCGCTCACCGCCACCGTGGCGGCAGCACGCTCCTGCGCGAGGCGCTCCGGCAACGCGACGAGCGCCGCGGTGACCGCTTCGGCGCTGTCCGCGAAGCGGTCCACATCGCCCAGCACGCCCTGCAACTCGGGTTGTTTGAGGGTATTGAAGAGGAAAGCTTCGGCCTGCCATTCGAGCAGCAGCGGCATGTGGTTGGCCAGGAAGATGGCCCGCTCGGCGACACGCCGCAGCTCCTGCAGCTCGGCTTTCGCCTCCGTCACCGGCGCGAGCAGGCCGCCCGCCTCGATGTGCGCCTCGAAACGATGGCGCAGTTCGGAGTCGTCCAAGTCGGCGAACCGCGTGAAGGCGACGTAGCGCCGCTCCGGATGCGCCGCGTGCCACGCACGGATCAGCTCGTAGACGAGCTCGATCGCGTCGCGCGGCAGCACCCGTGCGGCGAGTTGTCCGAGCTGCGCATCGAGCCGCCGCAACGCGCGCTGCATGCGCGCGCGCGCCTCCGGCTCGACCCAGCTGTCGAAGCCGCTGCCGTCCCAGACCAGGACCTGCAGGCGCACCATCACCATCAGGTCGCGCAGCACGCGCAGCGGGTCGGGTTCGCTCGCGGTGGTCACCGCGGCCGTGACGTAGACGACCTTGATCTGCCGGAACGCCGCCCGTGCCTTGGCGCTGGAGGCATGGTCCGCTCCCCAGTCGGCCGCCTCGCCGAGGCCCTCCAGGTAGCGATCGGCGAAGGCCAGCAATTCGCTCTGCAGCAACGCGGCTGTCATCGGTCTCGCCGCGCCGGCACCGTCCGCGACGCCCGGCAGGACGTCGGCCGGCGCGACCCCCGCGTCACCGGCGGCGCGCTGCGGCGAGGCGCTTTCGCCAGCCGCGGCGCGTCGCTCGCGCAGCTCGGCGCAACCCTGCGCGGCGCCGAGGAAGGTGACGAACGCGAGCAGCACGACGGTGCTGCGGCCGCGCGTCGACCACCCTGACATCACCCGGCGAACGGCGCGCAGCGCCTGCCGTGGGCTTGAGGCGTGCGGCACGGTGCGGCCCACCCGCTCAGGGCGTACCCGGCGAGGGCATCGGCGGCGCCTTGCCCGCGCCATCCCCGAGAGCCGGATTGGCGGTGGCGAGCGCGGCTTCGAAGCGCTCGAGGTAATCGGCCGGGAAACGCCAGATCGGCGAGTCCTCCGCCCGCACCAGCCCGCGCGCGCCCGGATCGAGCCCGTAACGCAGCGCCATCAGCACGTCGCTACTGACCCACGGGCTCTTGCGGAAATAGGCGTGACCGTTGCCGGCATCGAAGTTCGCCGCGTCCTCGACGTCGATGAACGCCAGCCGTTCCTCGTGCGTGGCGAACTCGCGCATGCGCGCATCCAAGGTGCCGGGCAACACTTCGCCCAGTCGGCGATGCGCGAAGACGCGCTCGGAGATGTGCAACGCCTTGTCCGCCGGGGACACGTAGAGGTTCAGATCTTCCTGCACGCGCAGCAGGCCATCGAGCACGTAGCTCGCGAATGCGCCGGTATCGACGTCCGAACCGACCAGGACCACGCGGCCGAGCCGGGTTGCGGCGCGGATCGCTTCGTCACTGCTGTTCTGGTGGAGCAGTGCGAGTTCGTAGAGCGCGGTCAGCACGACACGCGTGCCAGCGCTGTACCCGACGATATGAATGCGCCGCGCGCTGCTCTCGCGGGCGAGAAAGGTGATGAGCTTGCGCAGCGCCCACGCCGACACCCGTGCCGTCTCGATGTCCTTCATGTAAGCCAGGCGCTTCGGCGTCGACGGCCAGGAGAACGCGACGAACGCCCCCTTGTGGCCGAGGAAATGCCACAACTCCGAGGCAACCAGCAGGGGGTTCTCGAAATTCACCTTGTAGCCGTGGACGTAGATGAAGATGTCCTTCAGCTCGCTGTCGGCGAGACGCCGCTCGATCTCGGCCAGGAAACGCGCCGCGTCGGCGGGGTCCACCGCCGCGGCCTCATCCAGGGGCGTGAAGACCGAGACGCTGTCGGCGAGCACGCCGAACTCGCTGACGTCGTGGACGCGCAGCGGAAAGCTGCCGGGCCGGTTCTTGAGCAGCGAGATCTCGCGCGCTTCGTCCCAGGTGATGTCGGTATCGCCGAACGCGATACGTGCGGCACCCGCGCGCAGCAGGTAACCGCGCTCGCCCGAGTAGAAGCGCTCTTCGTCGCCGCCCCCACCCGGCGCGCGATTGGTGACGTAGAGCATGTCCCGCAGCGCGACGGCGTCGGCCCCGGCAAGCGCCTCGCCAACACCGAACGGTGCGGCCTCCTGCTCGTAGGCCGCCGGCGCCGGCATCATGTCCAGGGTGGACGGTCCGCTGCCTGCGCATCCCCCGAGCAGGGCGCCGGCAGCGAGCATGGCGAGACCGCGCGGGACCTTGCGGCGCGAACGTATCGAACAATCGTGCATGGTGGTTTGCCTGTGTGTCAGCCAGGTACGCCGAGTCCCTACGCCATCGGCGGCACCGCCCGCGGGCACTGCGCAGCGCTTGCGCACGCGGCCCGCGATCGGACGATACACCTCCCCCATCGTATCCCTGCGCGGGCGGCGATGCGCTCCCCCGGCGACCAGGCGGGAACGACGCACGGCGTCGTGGTATTTTCCCCGATCGCAGCGCTGGCATCACCTGTGCCGCGCGCCTGCCGCGAACCCTGGCCGGGAGACCGCGGACGCACCCTGTCCGGACGGTCAGCGGCGGCGCCCTGCGCCCGGTCAACCGGTCAGGGCGACGCGGCACCCATCGCAGGCCAGCCGCCCCGGAGCCCGTGTTCCATGAGACAACTCGTCGCCGCTTATTTCCGGCTCGGATTCTCCGTGCGCATTCTCGTCGGCCTGAGCTGCGGCCTGCTGCTCGGCCTGTTCCTGGGCGAAGGCGCAGCCGCCCTGCAACCGCTCGCCGACATCTACATCAAGCTGATGCAGATGACGGTGCTGCCCTACCTCGTCACCGCGCTGATCATCGCGTTCGGCTCGCTCAGCGGCAGCGAGGCCCGGCGCCTGGTCCGCTACGGCGCGGCGCTGTTGATGGTGGTGTGGGCCTGTACCCTGGCCGCCATCGCGGTCACGCCGCTCAGCTTCCCCGCCTTCGAGAACGCCTCGTTCTTCAGCCACGCGCTCGTCGAACCGCGCCAGGAGCTGGCGCTGGCCGATATCTACTTCACTTCCAACCCGTTCGAGTCGCTGTCACGCGCCGTCATCCCGGCCGTCGTCCTCTTCAGCTGCCTGATCGGCGCGAGCCTCATTGGCCTGGACGGGAAAGAGCGCATGCTCGGACCGCTCGGCACGTGGAATGCGGCGTTGACGCGACTCACCAAGACGCTCATGCAGCTCACGCCGCTCGGCGTATTCGCCATCGGCGCGGTCGCCGCGGGCACGATGACGCCAGAAACCTTCGTCCGCCTGGAGGTCTATTTCATTGCGTTCATCGCGCTCTCGCTGCTGCTCGCCTTCTTGATCCTGCCGCTCCTCGTGACCGCGGTCACCCCGTTCGGTTACCGCGAGGTCGCCGGCGTCGCACGCGACGCGTTGCTCACCGCCTTCGTGACAAACAACGCGTTCATCGTTCTGCCGATCCTCGTCGAGCGCTCGAGGGAGCTGATGGCGCGTCATGACGTGCTCGACGAGAACTCCGGCTCGGCGGCCGAGGTCATCGTCCCCGTACTGTTCAACTTTCCCAATGCGGGCAAGCTTCTCACCCTGCTCTTCGTGCCGTTTGCCGCCTGGCTGAGCGGCGCACCGCTCTCCGCCGGTGAGCTCGGCGAGCTGTTCGCGACGGGCCTGCCGAGCTACTTCGCCAAGGCGCAGATCGCGTTGCCCTTCTTGCTCGACGTGCTCGGCCTGCCGCACGACCTGTTCCAGCTCTACATACCGACGACCATCCTGACCGGCAAGTTCGACGCCATGGTCACGGCAATGAACCTGCTCGTCGTCGCCCTGCTCGGTGCCGGTGCGATGGGCGGCTTTCTGAGGTTCCAGCGTGGCCCGATACTGCGCGCACTGCTGCTCATCGCCGCCGGCATCGCCGGCACCGTGGTCATGCTGCGCCTGCTGCTCGGCTTCGTCGTCGATCCGAGCTACACCAAGGACGAGGTCGTGCGCCAGATGCACCAGGCGACGCGCAGCCAGGGAACCGTCGTGCAGCGGGAGATACACGGTGTCGCAACGGACGCGCCGCGCCCCGGGGAGTCGCGCCTCGAGCACCTGCGTCGGCGCGGCACGCTGCGCATCGGCTACGACCCCGACAACCTGCCGTTCAGCTTCTTCAACAGCGACGACGAGCTGGTCGGCCACGATGTCGAGGTCGCCGAGGCGCTGGCCGGCGCGCTCGAGCTCGATGCCGAGTTCGTACCCATCCGCTGGCCGGACCTGCCCGAGATGCTTGCCGACGGCCGTATCGATGTCATGCCAAGTACCTGGTACCGCCCCAACTGGCTCGGGCGGCTGCGCCTGTCGCGTCCCTACCTCGACAGCACGATGGGCTTCGCCACGCTCGATGCGCGCCGCCACGAGTTCGAGTCGATCGAGGCCCTGCATCGCAGCCGCGGGCTGCGTATCGGCATCCCGCTCGACCGCCGCCAGGTCGAAACGAGCATCGCGCGTTATTTCGGCCCGGCACAGGTCGAATTCGTCACCATCGAGTTCTGGAAGCCGTACTTCGCCGGTGAACATCCGGAGGTCGACGCGTTCCTGATGCCGGCCGAGCACGCCTCCGGCTGGACCCTGCTCCATCCCCGTTACAGCGTCGTCGTGCCGCAGCCCGACCCCGTCCGCATCCCCTCGGCCTTCGGTCTGCCAAGCGACGCCGAGGCGCTCGCCGAACTGGTCGACGAGTGGTTGATCTATGCCGACAGCGCCGGGCTGCTGCGTCGCGCCTACGACTACTGGGTACTGGGCCAGGGCGCCCAATCACGCGAACCGCGCTGGTCGATCATGCGCGACGTGCTCGGTTGGGGAACCTCGCGCTGAGGCGGCGCGGCCAGCCGGCGTCGCGCAGCGCCTCCCGCGGTCGCGGCAACGCTCAGCGACGCTTCTCGGCGACGAGTTCGACCGGCGCAATGAGACCGCGCGCGATGTTGTCGATCATGTTGCGCACTTTCTGCGGCGCCGTCTCGCCCATCAGGATGTGGATGCCGAGCGGCGGCGGGCCGTCGGCGTCCTGCGTCCGGGCCTTGAGCCTGGCGAAGAACTCGACGGCAAAATCACGGCGATTGCGCTCCGCGACGACCCTGAAGCCAGCCTGCTCCAACGCCGCCTTGTAGTCCTGCGGGCTTCCGAGCGCGCTGCCGCTCGCGCTCGCCGCCCACGGCACCGGGTAAGCAAGCTCGCCGGGCTGCGTCCGCATGATGTCGTAGATGCCGATCCGCCCGCCCGGGCGTGTCACGCGGAAAAGCTCGGCGGCCAGCGCGACCTTGTCCGCGATGTTCATGCCGACGTGCATGACGTAGGCACGGTCGAAGCGCGCATCGGCGCAGTCGAGAGCCGAGGCGTCACCGACCTCGAGCGTGACGCGTTCGGCCAGCCCGACCCAGGCGCAGAGCGTGTTGCCGGTCGCGACGTACTCGGGCGTCAGGTCGACACCGTGCACGCGGCAGCCGTAGCGCTCGGCGACGAAGCGACTCGCGCCGCCGAGCCCGCAACCGATGTCGAGCACCTCGTGCGCGGCCGCGAGACCGAGCTGGTCGAGGAACGCCTCCGTCGCCACGCGGCCGCCGACGTGAAACTCGTCGACCGGCGCCAGATCGGCGACCGTGACCTCGTCGAGCGACTTGCCGAGCCGGGCGACCCCTTCGGCAATGGCCTCGACGAGGCGCCCGTGGGTGTAATGGGACGAGACGAGCTCGCGATCCGGCATGTCGGGTCTCCTGGCAATGGGGCGAAACGCGTCCGCCGCTCCGGCCGCGGAAGCAGCGGCGACGGCCGCGAGCGAGCTTACCACCCCATCCGATGGCGCGGTCGCCGGCCTTGAAATCGCCGCCGGCGACTCCATCTCGAGAACAGGCCGGCGAAACCGCCGCCACATCCGCGTTGCGGGAACTCGAACCGTACATCGCGGTCGAAATAGGGGTAAACTGATTTCTCCCGGGGGCGTCACGGCTTCGACGTGGGTCGCGAAACCGAAGGGGCATGCCGAGGCGCAGATGACCTCGTAAATCCAGCTGCAACCAATTTAGTTGCCAACGACGACAACTACGCACTCGCCGCTTAAAACCCGGTAGGGTGCCGTCCGACTGGAGCCGTGCTCGTGCGTCCAGCCCTCGGGCGTCATATCTCACGAGATCGCGCTGAAGCTTGTCCGGAGTGGATGCGTTAAAACCTTACGGACTCGCTGATTGTCTTCCCTGCCGGTCGGGTAGCAACCAGTTAAAACAATAGACTCGGATAAGCATGTAGAACCAACGGCAGAGGACTTGCGGACGCGGGTTCGACTCCCGCCGCCTCCACCAATCACCAAAGGGCCCTTCGGGGCCCTTTTTCGTGATTGGTGGAGGCGGCGGGTCGAGAAGAAGCGTTCCGGGTTCGACGAGCATCGCGACAGCGATGCGCAGGACGTCGCCGCACCGCGGCGACGGGCCGGAGCGAAGCGGAGGCCGAGCAATCCGCCTGAGCGGATTGCGAGCACTCCCGCCGCCCCCCACCTTGCCGAGCCACTATTGGCCCGATTATCACGCCAATTGTCCCACGGGCCACTGTCGCCCTTCTCGCGTGCAGACTACCGTAACGACTGTTCACCGTGGGTACAGCCGATATGAACCTTCGCCAGATCCGAAACGCCACCCTGTTGCTCGACTACGCCGGCAGCCGCTTCCTGATCGATCCATGGTTCGCTGCGAAAGGCAGTCAACCAGGCTTCGAGGGGACGCTCAACAGTCATCTGCGTAATCCAACGGCCGAACTGGTCGTACCAATCGCCGAGCTCGTTGACGTCGACGCCGTCATTCTCACCCACGTTCACCCGGATCACTGGGACGATGTCGCTGCGGACGCGCTGCGCAAGGACATCCCCTTCTTCGTCCAGCACTTCGGCGACAAAGCGACGATCGAGCAAGCCGGCTTCACCAACGTGCACGCGCTTATCGGCAATCCCACTTTCAACGGCGTGAAGCTCACGCGAACGCCCGGTCAGCACGGCTCCGACGAATGCCTGCAGGCCGCGTATGAGATTCTCGGCGAGGTCTGTGGTGTTCTGTTCACTCACCCCGACGAAAAGTCTCTGTACCTGGCCGGCGATACGGTGTTCAACGAATACGTCGCCGGCATGCTCGCCATCCATGCGCCGGAGGTCGTGGTGATGAATTGCTGCGATGCGCAGGTTCTCGGGCTCGGCTCGATCATCATGAACACCGGCGACGTCAAATCCGTCTACGACGCGGCGCCGCAAGCCACGCTGGTCGCGAGCCACATGGAAGCGGTCAATCATGCCGCGCTCACCCGCGCGGAGCTGCGTGCGTTCGTGCAGGAAAACCGCATGGGCGATCGTGTCCTGATCCCGGCGGATGGCGAGACGCTCCGTCTCTGAAACGACAAGTCCTCTCACCAATCCTTGCACTGGATCGCTCCTTCATGACAACACCACAAGAGAACAAGGCACTCGTGCAACGCTTCTACGAAGCCATCGAGCAGAAGAACTTCGACGCGCTGCACGGGATGTGCCATGAAGACTTCGTCTTCTACAACCAGGTGGACGTGCCACATCGCGGCGTTGAAGGCTTAATCGCCGCGGAGAAGAAGAACTTCGACGCCTTCGAGAGCTTTCGCTTTCCCGTCGAATTCATGGTCGCTGAGGGCGACAAGGTCGCGGCCTACATGCTCTTCGAGGGAACCAAGCAGATTGCCCCCTGCGTTGGAGCCACTCCCAAGGGCAACAACTGTCGCTTCTCGCTTCTCATGTTGCTGACCATCAAGGACGGCAAGATCGTCGAGAAGCGCGCCCATTTCGACACTGGCGACATTTATCGACAGCTCACCGCGTAAGTCCCCAGCCAGGCTCTGAAAGCCCCCCTCGGGAGAGCGCCGTCCTCGCGCCTGCAGGCCGCGCCTCCTCACGAACCGGAGGATCCATCAATGTCCCAGAGGCGCGAAACCGCCTTCGTCAACGGGGTCGTGCGCACCGTCGATAAGCTGGACACCGTCGCCGCAGCCGTGCTGATGCGCGACGGCCACATCGCAGCCGTCGGCGCCGAAGTGGAAGTTCGACGTGCTGCCAGTCCCGAGGCCGAGATCGTAGACCTGGGAGGCGCGACCGTCGTCCCCGGCTTCATCGACGCTCACAATCATTTGAGCATCGCCGCCTTCGCGCCGGAGTGCGTCGACTGCTCGACGCCACCGAAGTCGACGCTTGCGGAAGTGCTCGAGGCCATCGAGCAATACTGCAAGGCGGCGCCGCCGGGGCAATGGGTTCGCGCCATGGGTTTCAACATGGCGCACGTGCGGGAGATGCGCAACCCCACCCGCTTTGAGCTGGACGAGGTGGCGCCCGACAATCCGGTCTTTCTCATCGACGCGAGCTGCCACGCCGGGTTCGTCAACAGCATGGCTCTGGCGCGAGTCGGCATCGACGAGCACACGCCGGACCCGGCCGGCGGCGAGATCGAGCGGGACAAGACCGGCGTCCCGACCGGTGTCTTGTACGAGAACGCCGCCAACCCGCTGCACTCGCACTCCTGGAACGAGTATGCCGAACGCGATCTCGACCGTGCGGTCGAACTCCTGCACGCGAAGATGCGGGAATACCTCGCGGTCGGCATCACCTTCGTCGGGGATGCCATGGTGACGTCCAAATCGGCACAGCTCTACCGCCTGGCTGACCGCCAGGGCAAGCTGCCGTTCGGTGTACAAATGCTGCACGCCGCCGATCATTTCTTCGACACCCATGACCTGCGTCGCCCCGATATCATCGATCGCATCAAGGAGCCCGGGAGCGAGCGCCTGGTGGGCGGCACGATGAAGATCTTCGTCGATCGGGCCTACCCCTCGCCGGCCATCGACAAGATGCATCATGGTTGCTGCGCACATACGGGCGTGGCGTTCTATCCGAAGGCCGAGGTCGGCCGTCTCGCGCGCCGCGCCGTCGAACTC
>JAUIFX010000100.1 GCA_030429865.1 Gammaproteobacteria bacterium
TCACCGGCGCGCCGGTGATGGCGACCGACCTGCGCGCTTCAGCCAGCCTGGTGCTGGCCGGCCTGGTCGCCGACGGTGCGACCGAGGTCGATCGCATCTACCATATCGATCGCGGCTACGAGACGATCGAGGAAAAGCTCGCCAATCTCGGCGCCCAGATCAAGCGCGTGCCGAGCTGAGCCCGGCGCGCGCCCGCGGCGTGGCCCGCGTCCATCGCTCGCCCCGCAGCCGGTGCCGCGAGCGCCCGACCTGACGACACGACGACAATGACTGCAACCGTGAACCGTAACGCCGGCGACCTCGTCATCGCGCTCTCCAAGGGGCGCATCCTCGAAGACGCGCTGCCGTTGATGACCCGCATCGGCATCGAGCCGCTCGACGACCCGGCAAAATCGCGCAAGCTCGTCCTCGATACCTCGCGCGCCGACGTCAAGCTGCTCGTCATCCGCGCCACCGACGTGCCGACCTACGTCGAGTACGGCGCCGCCGACCTCGGCGTGGCCGGCAAGGACGTGCTCATGGAGTACGAGGGGCACGACTACTACGAGCCGCTGGACCTCGGCATCGCGCGTTGCCGGCTGATGGTCGCCGGTCTGCCCGGGCAGGATTTCTCGCGCCGGCGCCCGCGTATCGCCACGAAGTACGCGCGTACCGCGCGTGATTATTTCGAGAGCCTCGGCATGCAGGCCGAGATCATCAAGCTGTACGGCTCGATGGAACTCGCACCGCTGGTCGGGCTCGCCGATCGCATCGTCGACCTCGTCGATACCGGCAACACGCTCAAGGCCAACGGCCTGGTGGCGATGGAGACGATCTGCGAGATCAGCTCGCGGCTGATCGTCAACAAGGCGGCCATGAAAACCAAGCACGCGCGGGTCAGCGAGATCATCGGCGCGCTGCGCGAGGTCGTGGAGCAGCCGGCGTGAGCGTGCTGATCAACCGGCTCGACGCACGGGCGCCGGATTTCGATGCGCGCCTGACCGCGCTGCTCGCGTGGGACGACGACGAACGTCCCGACGTCACCCGCGCGGTGAAGGAGATCCTCGACGCCGAGCGGCGCGAGGGCGACGCCGCGCTCGTGCGCTACACCAATCGGTTCGACCGCCGCGCGGTGGCGGCCGCGGCCGCGCTCGAGGTTGCCGAACCCGCGGCGAGCCTCGACGCCGTGCCGGAGGCCGTGCGCGCCGCGCTCGAACAGGCCGCCGCGCGCATCCGCAGCTACCACGAGAAGCACAAGGCGGCGTCGTGGAACTACCGCGAGGCGGACGGCACCGTGCTCGGCCAGCTGGTCACGCCGCTCGACCGCGTGGGCATCTACGTGCCCGGCGGCAAGGCCGCTTACCCGTCCTCCGTGCTGATGAACGCGATCCCGGCCAAGGTCGCCGGCGTCGGCGAAATCGTCATGGTCGTGCCCGCGCCCGACGAGCACGTCGAGCCGGTGGTGCTCGCGGCGGCCGCGATCGCCGGCGTCGACCGCGTTTTCACCATCGGCGGCGCGCAGGCGATCGGCGCGCTCGCCTACGGTACCGAGACGGTGCCGGCCGTGGACAAGATCGTCGGCCCCGGCAACATCTACGTGGCCACGGCCAAGTCTATGGTCTTCGGGCGTGTCGGTATCGACATGATCGCCGGGCCGTCGGAGATCCTGGTCGTGTGTGACGGCGGTACCGACCCCGACTGGATCGCGATGGACCTGTTCTCGCAGGCCGAGCACGACGAGCAGGCGCAGTCGATCCTGGTCAGCCCGGACGGCGCGTTTCTCGACGCGGTCGAGGCGAGCATCGCGCGGCTGCTTCCGACGCTGCCGCGGGCCGACATCGTACGTACCGCGCTCGCCGCGCGCGGCGCGCTCGTACAGGTAAGCGACCTGGAGGCGGCGGTTGCGCTCGCCAACCGTATCGCGCCCGAGCACCTCGAGCTCTCGGTCGCCGATCCACAGCGCTGGCTCGCACACATCCGGCATGCCGGCGCGATCTTCCTCGGCCGCCACACGCCCGAAGCCATCGGCGATTACTGTGCCGGGCCCAACCACGTGTTGCCGACTGCCGGGACCGCGCGTTTCTCCTCGCCGCTCGGCGTCTACGATTTCCAGAAGCGTTCCTCGGTGATCGATTGTTCGCCCGAGGGCGCGGCGCAACTCGGACGCATCGCCGCGGTGCTCGCGACCGCCGAGGGGCTCGACGCCCACGCCCGTTCGGCGGCCTACCGCGCCGCGGACGAGTGAGCATCGGCGCGCGTATCGCGCGCTTCGCCGCGCCCTGGGTGCGCGCGCTCGAGCCCTATCGTACCGAGCAGGGCGACGGCCTGGTCAGGCTCGACGCGATGGAAATTCCGTGGTCGCTGCCCGATGCGCTGCGCGCGGCCTGGCTCGCCGTCGTCGCCGAGGTCGAACTCAACCGTTACCCGGATCCGCAGGCACGCGAACTGCGCGCACGCCTGCTCGCGTATCACGGCCTGGCGGCGCCGACCGACGTATTGCTCGGCAACGGTTCCGACGAACTCATCCGCATGCTCTGTCTCGCCTTTGCGCAGGGACCGGAAGCCTGCGTACTCACGGTCGAGCCGAGCTTCGCGCTGTTCGGCAGCGCCGCACAGGCGGTCGGCATGCGCACCGTCGGCGTACCGCTGGCCGCTGCCGATTTCTCCCTCGACGTCCCGGCCATGCTGTCGGCGATCGAGCGCGAGCAGCCGGCGCTCGTGTTCCTGGCAAGTCCCAACAACCCGACCGCCAATCGTCTCGATGAAGGCACGCTGGAAGCCTTGTGCGCGGCGGCGCCCGGCCTCGTCGTGCTCGACGAAGCCTACTACCGCTTCGCCGGCGCGACGCGCGTCGGCGAAGTCGCCGTGCACGAGAACCTGGTCGTGATGCACACGCTGTCGAAGGTCGGCCTGGCCGGCCTGCGTGTCGGTGCGCTGTACGGCGCCGCGGAATGGCTGGCGCTGCTCGAGCGCGTGCGCATGCCGTACAACATCAACGCCTTGTCGCAAGCCGGCGCGCTGTTCGCCCTTGCCCACGAAGCGGTCTTCGAACGCCAGGTCGAAGCGGTGCTGGCCGAGCGCGAACGCCTCGCGGCGCGGCTTGCCGCACTGCCTGGCATGACGGTGTGGCCGAGCGCGACCAACTTCCTCCTGGTGCGCGCGCCGGCCGGGCGCGGCAGCGCGCTGTGTGCGGCGCTGCGGCGTGGCGGTGTGCTCGTGCGCAATCTCGACGGCAGCCATCCGCTGCTCGCCGACTGCCTGCGCGTGAGCGTCGGTACGCCGCGCGACAACCAGCAGTTCCTCGAGACGCTGGCGGCGGCGCTGCAGGGGCGCACCGGGCCTGTCTCAGCGCGGTAGCGGGCGCCGTGACACCACCGCCTCGGCAGGCACGGCGCGGCCCGCGCGCAGCAGGGTCATCGCGACCCGGCTGCCGGGCGTCAGCGCCGTGATGCGGTCGATGGCGGTGCGCGAATCGCCGATCGGCTCGCCACCGAGGTGCGTAAGGACGTCGCCCGGGCGCACCCCCGCGCGGTAAGCCGGCCCGTCGGCGAGCACACCGAGGACGAGGATGCCCTGGTCGACGCCGAACTCGGCACGCTGGGCCTCGTTCAGGTCGCGCGCGTCGAGGCCCAGCCAGCCGCGCTGGACGCTGCCCTGTTCGAGGATCTGCCGGGCGACGCCGAGCGCGAGCGTGGTCGGGATGGCGAAGCCGATGCCCTCGGAATCGATGCGCGCCGCGTTGATGCCGACCAGCGCGCCGCGGCTGTCGACCAGCGCGCCGCCGGAATTGCCGAAGTTGATTGCGGCATCGGTCTGGATGAAGCTCTCGAAGGTGTTGATGCCGACGCGGTTGCGGCCGGTTGCGCTGACAATGCCCTGCGTCACGGTCTGGCCGATGCCGAGCGGGTAACCCATGGCGAGCACGACGTCGCCCACGCGCAGTGCATCGGAGTCACCGAGCACGATCGTCGGCAGGTCGCCGAGGTCGATCTTGAGCACCGCGAGATCGGTTTCCGGATCGGTGCCGACGACGCGCGCATCGGCCTGGCGTCCGTCGCGCAGCGAGACGTGGATGCTGTCGGCGCCGGCGATGACGTGGTAGTTCGTCACGATGACGCCGGAGGGGTCGAGCAGCACGCCGCTGCCGAGACTGGTCTCGCGGCGTACCATGGCCTCGCTATCGTCGAAGAAACGCCTGAACAGCGGATCCTCGGTGAGGGCGTTGGCGCCGGCCGCGCGCCGGCTCAGCGTGCGCACGCTGACGACCGCCGGCGCGGCACGCGCCACCGCCGTGGCATAGCCGCGGCGTGGCAGCTCGACGCGCGGCCCCGACCAGGTGGCGAGGCCGCCGCTCAGCGCGGTCCAGGTAATGACGACGAGAGCGGCGGCGCCGAGCCCGACCAGCGCCCAGTGAATGAGGAACAGGATGGATTTCATGGCTGGCGCGGCAGGGCCGCCGCGGCGTCCTCCGCGCGCCATGGGCGCGCCGTGGCGGGCGGGATTTTGGTGATATAATCCACCGCAACATACTGATTGTCGATATCTCGCGGCAAACCGTGTTCGGGAGGGGCCACGGCAGGCGCGGGATCTGGCCGCAACAGCGATACCCCAGGGTGAAGCCGAATTCCCCCGCGCGCCGCGCGCCCGTCACCGGGTGCCACTCCGCTTGCCAGAGACATTCATCACAGACCTTCAAGTTGGGAGACATCACAGCATGAGCGAGAACGCTGTCGATCCGGATCGGCGTCGCTTTCTCACGGGCACGGCGTCCGTCATCGGAGGTATCGGGGCCGGCCTGGCCGCGATCCCCTTCGTGGCCACGTTCCAGCCCAGCGCCCGGGCCAAGGCCATCGGCGCTCCCGTCGAGGCAGACATCAGCCAGCTCGAACCGGGCGGACGCCTGATCTTCAAGTGGCGCGGCAAGCCGGTGTGGGTGGTGCGCCGTACGCCCGAGCAGCTGGCGGCCCTGGAGTCCCTGGACGGCGTGCTGCGCGACCCGGCCTCGAGCGAGTCGCTGCAACCCGAGTTCGCCGCCAACCCGTGGCGCTCGGAGAAGCCCGAATACCTCGTGCTGGTGGGAATCTGCACCCATCTCGGCTGTTCGCCGAACTTCTTCCCGAGCACCGATGCCGAAGGCATGGGCAGTGACTGGCAGGGCGGTTTCTACTGCCCCTGTCACGGCTCGAAGTTCGACCTCTCGGGACGCGTCTACGCCGGTGTGCCGGCGCCGACGAACATGGAGGTGCCGCCGTATCACTACGTCGACGACACGCACCTGGTCATCGGTGAGCTGGAGGAAGGCGCGGCATGAACATGATCACGAAAGGGCTCGTCGGCCTGCGCGACTGGGTCGATGACCGGTTCCCGCTCATGCAGCTGTGGAACGACCACATGGGGCAGTACTACGCCCCCAAGAACTTCAACTTCTGGTACTACTTCGGCGTGTTGTCGCTGGTGGTGCTGGTGATCCAGCTCGTCACCGGTATCTGGCTGGTGATGAACTACAAGCCGGACGCCAACCTCGCCTTCGGCTCGGTCGAATACATCATGCGCGACGTCGACTGGGGCTGGCTGATCCGCTACATGCACTCCACCGGGGCGTCGGCTTTCTTCGTCGTCGTCTACCTGCACATGTTCCGGGGGCTGCTCTACGGCTCGTACAAGAAGCCGCGCGAGCTGATCTGGATCCTCGGCATGTTCATCTACCTGTCGCTGATGGCGGAAGCGTTCTTCGGCTACCTGCTGCCCTGGGGCCAGATGTCCTACTGGGGCGCACAGGTGATCATCTCGCTGTTCGGCGCGATCCCGTGGGTCGGCGACACCCTGTCGCTATGGATTCGCGGTGACTACGTGGTCTCCGACATCACGCTCAACCGCTTCTTCTCCTTCCACGTCATCGCGCTGCCGTTCGCGATCGTCGGCCTCGTCGCGCTGCACATCATCGCGCTGCACGAAGTCGGCTCGAACAATCCCGATGGCGTCGAGATCAAGAAGAACAAGGGACCGGACGGCAAGCCGCTCGACGGCATCCCGTTCCACCCCTACTACACGGTGAAGGATTCGGTCGGCGTGATCGTCTTCCTCATCCTGTTCGCCGCGGTGGTGTTCTTCGCGCCGGAGATGGGCGGTTACTTCCTCGAGCACAACAACTTCGTGCCCGCGGACCCGCTGAAGACGCCGGAGCACATCGCCCCGGTGTGGTACTTCACGCCGTTCTACTCGGTACTGCGAGCCAACACGGTCGACTTCTTCGGCGTGCCCGGCAAGCTGTGGGGCGTCATCTTCATGGGCCTCGCGACGATGCTGTTCTTCGCGCTGCCCTGGCTCGACCGCAGCCCGGTCAAGTCGATCCGTTACCGCGGCACGCTGTACAAGTCGGCGCTGACCATCTTCGTCGTCTCCTTCCTGATACTCGGTTACCTCGGCCTGCTGCCGCCGACGCCGGGACGCACGGCGGTGGCGCAGGTGTGCACCATCCTGTACTTCCTGTTCTTCTTCCTCATGCCGATTTACACCAAATTGGACAAGACCAAACCTGTGCCGGAGAGGGTGACGGGCTGATGAACAAGCTGATTACCGCATTGGCCCTGTGGGCCGCAGCCAGCCTCGTCTTCGCCGCCGGCGGACACGGTCCGGAGAAGCTCGACGCCAACGTCAACCTGGGCAACAAGACGTCGCTGCAACGCGGCGCGCGCCTGTTCGTCAATTACTGCCTGAGCTGCCACTCGGCGCAGTACATGCGCTACAACCGCATGGCGGCGGACCTCGGCCTGAGCGACGACGTGGTCAAGGAAAACCTGATGTTCGCCAGCGACAAGGTCGGCGACACGATGACGATCGCGATGAAGCCCGAAGACGCCGAACAGTGGTTCGGCGTGGCGCCGCCCGATCTCTCGGTCATCGCCCGCTCGCGCGGTGCGGACTGGTTGTACTCCTTCCTCAACGGCTTCTATCTCGACGAGAAGCGGCCGACGGGCGTCAACAACCTCTACTTCCCCGATACCGCCATGCCCCATGTGCTGGCCGAGCTGCAAGGCCTGCAGGTCAAGCACGAGGGGGACGCGCACGGCGATGGGCACGGTGGCCACGGCGGCCCCGTCCTCGAGCTCGAAAGTCCCGGCAAGCTGAGCCCCGGCGAGTACCGCCAGGCGACGCGTGACCTCGTCGCGTTCCTGGTCTACATGGGTGAGCCGGCCAAGCTCGTGCGCTACCGGATCGGGTTCTGGGTGATTGCCTTCCTGCTCGTGCTGCTCGTCGCGGCCTACCTGATGAAACGGGAATACTGGAAGGATGTTCACTAAGATGACCGCGCTCGCTAATCGGCGTTCAGTGATGACGTTGTACGCCGATGCAGCCGACCCGCTCGGCCATAGCGTGCGCCTGGTCCTCACCGAAAAGGACATCAACGTCGAGATCCACTTCATCGACGAGGAGAGCAAGCCGGACGATCTGCACGATCTCAACCCGTACAGCAGCCTGCTGACGCTCATCGATCGCGACCTGGTGCTCTACGACGCCCAGATCATGATGGAGTATCTCGACGAGCGTTATCCGCATCCGCCGCTGATGCCGGTCGACCCGGTGGCACGCGCGAACAACCGCCAGTTCCGCTACCGCATCGTGCGTGACCTCTACTCGCTCGCCGAGGAACTCGAGGGGGACAACGACATCGCCGCGGCCAACGCGCGCAAGTCCATGCGCGACAACCTGCTCGCGCTGGCCCCGGTGTTTTCGCAGTTTCCCTACTTCATGTCCGAAGAGTTCTCGCTCGTCGACCTGTGCATGGCGCCGTTGCTGTGGCGCCTGCCGCGTTACGGGGTCAAGCTCGGCGCACCGGCCAAGCCCCTCCTGAAGTACGCCGATCGGCTGTTCGACCGGCGTGCCTTCCACCTCAGCCTATCGCCGGTCGAGCAGGAGATTCGCTGAGCGCGGCCCTCAGGCCGTGTCCGCATCATGACTTCCACGCGTCCCTACCTGTTGCGCGCGATCTACGAATGGATCGTCGATAACGGCCTCACCCCGCACCTGCTGGTCCACGCGGACCACGACCAGGTGATGGTGCCGCGCCAGTTCGTCGACAACGGGGTCATCGTGCTGAACGTATCGCCGAGCGCCGTGCGTGACCTGCATCTCGGCAACGAAGCGGTCGAGTTCAATGCGCGCTTCGCCGGCCAGCCCCAGCACGTCTATGCGCCGATTGGCGCGGTCCAGGCGATCTACGCGCGTGAGAACGGGCAGGGTATCGTGCTCGGCGAGGCCGAGAGCACGGCTGCTTCGGGGTCGGCCGATGAGGCGGCGGAGACGTCCGCGCCGCAGGATGGCCCGAAGCGGCCGCCGCACCTCACCGTCGTCAAGTAGGAAGAGAAGGCTCGATGCCGCCAGGCCTTGCGGCTGGCGCGCGATGCCGTGTCAATCGGCGGTCCCGGGCGGATACTCGAACAGTTTCACGACGCGCTTGACGCCGGGCGTGGCGCTCGTGATGTCGGCGGCAAGCGCGCCCTGTGCGGGCGTCACGAACCCCATCAGGTAGACCACGCCTGCCTCGGTGACGACCTTGATGCGCTGCGCGCTGATCGCGCCATCAGTGATCAGGCGCGTCTTCACGCGGGTCGTCACGAGGCCGTCGTTGGTGCGCGAGATGAGCGCACTGGGCGCGCCAATGGCGATTTCGTCGTAGACGTGGCGCACCTTGTCGACCTCGCGTACGAGGGCGACGGCGCGCTCGCGCAGCGCGCGACTCGGTGCCTGCCCGGTGAGCAGGACGACTTCGTTGTAGCTGGTGATGCTGACGTGCGTCTGTTCACGCAGCTGCGGGTCGGCGCGCAGCGCCGCCGCTGCACGCACCTCGATTGCCTGGTCCTCGACCAGCGTCCCGGCGGTACGCGGGTCGCCGGCGACGACCGCGCCGGTCGTCGCGGCGCCTCCCACGAGCAGCGGCGCGCAGCCGCCACACAGCGTGAGCACGAGCAGGATCGGGATGCCCCGCGCGATGCGGTGCGCGGGCGGCGAGCGGCGCGCCGCGGCGCGAGCGCGGTGCAACCGGCGGGTGCTCAGGTCTCGGCCCCCAGCAGGTGGTTGTCGACCAGGTCGCACAGGCAGTGGATGATCGTCAGGTGGGATTCCTGGATACGCGCGGTCGATTCGCTCGGAACGCGCAGCTCGATATCCGCGTCGGCCAGGCTGCGTGCGGCGCCGCCGCCGTCGCGTCCGCTCAGCAGGATGACGCGCATGCCCTTGTCGTGGGCGGCGTCGAGGGCGTTGATGATGTTGTGCGAGTTGCCGCTGGTCGAGATGGCGAGCAGCACGTCCCCCGGTTGGCCGAGGGCACGAATCTGCTTGGCGAACACGTCCGCGTACTGGTAGTCGTTCGCGATCGAGGTGATGGTCGACGCATCGGTGGTCAGCGCGATGGCCGGCAGCCCGGGCCGCTCGCGCTCGAAGCGGTTGAGCATCTCCGACGAGAAGTGCTGTGCGTCGCCCGCCGAGCCGCCGTTGCCGCAGCTCAGGATCTTGCCGCTGGCGAGCAGGCAGTCGGCGACCGCCTGGCCGGCGCTGACGATGACATCGGCAAGGCTGTCGGCGCAGCGCGCCTTGACGTCGATGCTGTCGGCGAAGATGGCCTTGATTCTGGTCGCTTGGTCCAAGCAGGGCGTCCCGTTGGCGATGAGCGGCGGGCTCGGGGTGTCAGGGCGAGGCGAGCATTATGCAGAAAACGCCCCCTCGATCCAGTCGAGCTCCAGGGTATCCAGCGGGCCGTGCAGGGCGACCACGTCGAAGCGGCACGCACAGCGGGCCTCGATGCCGTGACGGGCGAGGTAGTGCTCGGCGGCTCGCAGCAGACGCTGCTGCTTGCGCCGATCGACGCTCTCGGCGGCAGACCCGTAGGCGCGTGAACGCCGGTACCGCACTTCGACGAAGACGATGCTGTCGCCGTGCTGCATGACCAGGTCGAGTTCGCCGCCGCGGCAGCGATAGTTGCGTGCGAGCGTGCGCAGTCCGCGCTCGCTCAGGTAGCGTTCCGCGGCGCGCTCGAGCCGGGCGCCGACGGCGGTGGTCGGTTCGCGCTCACTCGCCCGCGGAGGCGCCATGGCCGGTCGTGCGCGTCGCGGGGCTGTCGGCACGGCGCGGCGTCCCGTTGACGTAGCGCATCCAGGTGAGCCTTCGATGCAGCACCCCGCGCTGGTCCATCGACAGGTCGCCGGTGACGCCGGGCACGCGCAGCCCGGGCTGCAGGCGCAGCTTACCGAGATGCGGCAGTACGCGGTAGGCGTCGATGCCGAACGCGTAGAGTCGCGCGATGCCGGCTGCACGCGGCGACCAGTAGCGCTCGACCACGGCGCGCGTGCGCCGGTCCGCGCCGTCGAACAGCCATGGCATGTCGGCGAACTCGATACCGTCGAGATCGATGTCGCCCTCCGCGCTGCTGGCGCCGGCGTAGACATGCGAGGTCGCGTAGACCGGCATGGCGCCGGCGCCGAAATAACGCAGCTGCGGCATCAGCTGGCGCGCGTTGTCCGGGTAGGCCGCGAGCAGGATGACCGCGGCATCCTGGCGCCGGCGCGGCTCGAAGTGCAATGGCAGATTGAGCCGTTCGCGCAGCGCGGCGGCGCGCGCCTGGCTCAGGTCGATGTTCAGCGCCTGGCGCACCGCGCGCGTATAGCCTTCGGTACTCTCGTTGTAGTGAACACGCGCGAGCACGGTGCCGCCGGCCCCGCCCCAGGCGTTCTCGTAGGCGGCCATCAGGCGTTTGCCCCAGCTGCTGTCGGGCGCGAGGAGGAGGGCGCCCTGGCCGCGCGCGATGGCGCGCTCGGCGACCTGCGCGGCCTCGTCTTCCGGGGTGAGGCCGAACTGGTAGAACCCCGTGCGCGGCAGCGCCGTGTCGTCGACGACGTTGAGCGCCAGCACGCCGACGTCGAGGTCGCTGTCCGCGCGCAGCCGTTCTACGAGTTCCTTGCGCAACGGGCCGACGATGAACTCGGCGCCGTCGCCGAGCGCGCGGTTGACCACGCTGTCGGTGTCGCCGTCGCTGGTCGAGTAAACACCGAGGCGAGGCCTCGAGGCGGCGTTCTCGTCACCGAACCAGGCGCTGATGAAGCCGTCGCGGATGGCCTCGGCGGCGGGGCCGAAGGTGGCGTCGAAAGGCAGTAGCAGGGCGACCTGGCGCGGCCGCTCGCCGAGCGCTTCGGAACGTTCGAGCAAGGCTTCGATGAGCTCGCCCGCGGGGTGCCCCGGGTAGCGCATGCGCCAGTCTTCGGCGCGTGCGGCGAAAGTCGTGGTATCGAGCATCGAGCGGCGCGCCGTCAGTGCGAGTGCGTACCAGGCCGCCTGCGTGTCGGCGCTGGCCGCCGTCGCGCCCTGCTCGAGCTCGGTTTCCGGCAGGCTCGAGACCGCGCGCCAGGTCTGCTGGCGGAGTTCCTCCTCGCCCTCCGCGGGGTAGGGATAGCGCCAGGCCGCGATCAGCGCGGGCGCCGCGGCCCGGGCGTCACCGAGGTTCAGCGCCGCCCGGCCCCGCGTGCGGGCCAGGATGCCGCGCTGGTAGGGTGTGAGCGGGGCGGTGTCGATGCTGTCGGCGAGCGCCAGCGCGTCGCTGTCACGCGCCGCATGCAGCAGCGCGCGTGCGCGTGCCGTGGCGATCGCGCCTGCGGCGCCGTCGGCGCCTTCGAGCAGGCTGAGCAGGCCGTCCGCGGTAGCGTAGTCACCTGCATCCTGGTAGGCCAGCGCCGCCATCGCGCGCAGCCGCGTCGCCTGTGCGCCGCTGCTGGTCGCGGCCAGCGTCTCGTACGCGCTGGCGGCCTGGGCGAAATTGCCGGCGGCAAGTTGGGCGTTGGCCAGCGCCTGCGGGTCGGGCTTGGGCGCGCTGGGCGCCTCGCGCACGTTGCCTTGAGGTGCGCAGGCGCATGTAATGAGCGCGATGAGTAGCGCACCCAGTACCCTCAGGCGGGCGAACACAGAGTAGGCGGTGGACACGCGGCCAGTATCAGCGGCACCCGGTGAGGTGTCAATCGAGCGCCCCGCGCTCTACGTGGTGGCGACGCCGATCGGCAACCTGGGCGATCTCGGCCCGCGCGCCGTGGCCGTGCTCGGCGCCGTCGATCGCATCTTGTGCGAAGATACCCGTCACAGCCGCAGGCTGCTCGACCATTACGGCATCACGACCGCGCTCGAGCCGCTCCACGCGCACAACGAGCGGCGCATGGCCGGCCAGCTCGTCGCGCGCATGCGCGACGCCGGCGAGGCCTGTGCCCTGATCAGCGACGCTGGTACGCCGCTCATTTCCGACCCCGGCTACGTCCTCGTATCGAGTGCGCTCGACGCCGGTGTCGCGGTGCGCACCGTGCCCGGACCGAGCGCGCTCGTCGCCGCGCTCAGCATCAGCGGCCTGCCGACCGACCGCTTCGTCTTCGAAGGCTTCCTGCCGAGCGCGGCCGGCGCCCGCGCGCGGCGTCTCGCCGCGCTCGCCGACGAGCCGCGTACCCTGGTGTTCTACGAAGCCCCGCATCGTCTGCTCGCGATGCTCACCGACCTGCGCGAGGCGTTCGGCGCGAATCGTACCGCGGTCGTGACGCGCGAACTGAGCAAGCGTTTCGAGACTGTCTACCGCGGCACGCTCGAAACGCTGCTCGGCACGCTGGGTGCGGATCCGAACGCGACGCGCGGCGAGATCGTGGTGTTGGTAGCGGGGGCCCCGCAGGTGGCGACGGACGCGCAGGAAGCCGAGATCGACCGCCTGCTCGGCGCGCTGCTCGCCGAGACCGATCAGCGCACCGCGGTGCGCGTCGTCACCCGCCTGACCGGCGCGCGGCGCAACGCGGTCTACCGGCGCGCGCTCGCGCTCGCCGCGGATGATTGAAAAGCGTCGCGCCGAGGCTCAGACTTGGCGCCGGCAAGTCGGCCGGGTGATCGCTGTCACGGACCTTCGCGGGTCCGGTGATGGAGGAAAGTCCGGGCTCCGCAGGACAGGATGCCAGGTAACGCCTGGGGGGCGTGAGCCCACGGAAAGTGCCACAGAAAATATACCGCCGCACCCGCGGGTGCGGTAAGGGTGAAAAGGTGCGGTAAGAGCGCACCGCGCCGGTCAACGCCGGTGGCAGGGTAAACCCCATCCGGAGCAAGACCAAATAGGGAAACGTACCGCCGCGAGGCGGGTCAGCGCGGTCCGCGCGAGTTTCCGGGTAGGTCGCTACAGGTTCGCGGTGACGCGGATCGCAGATGAATGATCACCATGCTGCCCTGCAGCAGTACAGAACCCGGCTTACAGGCCGCCTTGCCTTCCTTCGAACGCGCCGGGACACGCTCGCGGCAGTGTCCTTCCATTCTCGAATCGTTATGAGCATTGAAGCTTATCGCAATGATTTTTTTCGATCTTTGTTGTGGATAGTGAGTGTGCGCTTACTTCCATTCCGGTGGGCTGTGGCTAAGTTACTGTAACTAAAGCAAGAATTCGTGCCCGATTCCCGGTAATCACCTTGACACTTTTCGTGGCCCGTCCTTATAGTTGCCACTTGTGGTGATTGGTGGGGAAAAGTGGATCTACGCGCATCAGCAGCCTTGAATCGACGGCCCCGCACGCCTGCGGGCGCGCGCCGCTGAGCGGGATCCCGCACGCACATGTTCCGGGGACTCACGACCGTCAATCTCGACGTCAAGGGCCGCTTGGCCGTCCCCGTGCGTTTCCGCGAAATGCTCGCCGCCTGCGACAGCCGCGAGCTGGTCCTCACCCTCAATCCCTGGGATCGCTCCTTGTGGCTCTACCCGTTGGCCGAGTGGCAGATCATCGAGGCCAAGCTTTCCGGGCTTTCGGATTTCGACAAGCAGAGCCGCCGGACGAAACAGATGATGCGAGGTTACGCGACCGATCTGAGCTGCGATGGCCAGGGCCGCATCCTGCTGCCGCCGGAGCTGCGCGAGATCGCGGCTTTGAGCAAGCAGGTCGTGATGCTCGGCCAGGGCAACAAGATCGAGATCTGGGATGCCGTGCGCTGGCGTGCCGAGCGTGACGAATGGTTGGAGGACGTCAGCGCCGACGGCAACGCGCCGTCGTCGGCGCTCGAATCACTGGCGCTGTGAGCACGACCGGTGGCCGTTCACGTACCGGTTCTGCTCGATGAGGTTGTCGATCTCATGAACGTACAACCCGCCGGGATCTATGTCGACGCGACGTACGGGCGCGGCGGCCACGCGCGCGCGCTGCTCGGCGCGCTCGGTGATGCCGGCCGCCTTATCGTGTGCGACCGCGACCCGGAGGCAATCGCCGATGCATCGACGCTCGCTGCGGCCGATGCGCGCGTCGACGTGCACCGCATGGCGTTCTCGGGACTCGCGCAGACGCTGGCCGCGCTGCGCGGGCGGGTCGCCGGCATACTCGTCGATCTCGGCATCTCCTCGCCGCAGGTCGACGATTCGTCGCGCGGTTTCAGCTTTCGCCATGACGGCCCGCTCGACATGCGCATGGATCCGACCACCGGCATTTCGGCCGCGGCCTGGCTCGCCACGGCCGAGGAACGCGAGATCGCCGACGTGCTCTGGCATTACGGCGAAGAACGTCACTCGCGCCGCATCGCGCGGCGTATCGTCGAATCGCGCGTGGCGCACCCCCTCGAGACGACGTTCGATCTCGCCGCGCTCGTCAGTGCCGCCATCGGGCGCGGTGGCGGACGCATCGACCCGGCCACGCGCACCTTCCAGGCCATCCGCATCCGCATCAACGACGAGCTGGGCGAAGTCGAGCGGCTGCTCGACAGCGCTCTCGATCTCCTCGCGGTTGGCGGCCGCCTGTTGGTCATCGCTTTCCATTCACTCGAGGATCGGCTCGTCAAGCAGCGCTTCCGCGCGCTCGAGCAGGCCTACCGCGTCGCGCGTCGCGCTGGCCCGTTGCCGGTGCCTACCTTCCACGAAGTGACGCGCAAGCCGGTGATGGCCGGCGCGGCGGAAACCGCCGCCAACCCGCGCGCCCGCAGCGCCCGGCTGCGCGTGCTGGAGCGGCTCGCGTGAGGCTGCTCGCGGTCGCCGTACTGGTCGGGCTGTGCACCTTTGCCTCGGCCGTCGAGCTCGTCCTCAACCGCCACGCCAGCCGCAAGCTGTTCGTCGAGCTGCAGGCCCTGCGCGACACCCAGCAGCAGCTCGACCAGGAATGGGGACAGCTGCTGCTCGAACAGGCCACGTGGGCCACCCACGTACGCGTCGAGGACATTGCGCGCGAACAACTCGGCATGGTCACGCCCGCGCCGCACCAGGTGGTGGAGCTGCGATGAGCACGCGTACCCGCAGCAGGCGCGATCTCAAGCTGCGCCGCCGCCTCGTGGTGACGGGCTTCGTGTTGGCCGCCGCTGCCCTGGTCGGGCGTGCGGTCGAGTTGCAGCTGCACGAGAGCGAGTTCCTCCAGGGACACGGCGATGCCCGCTACCTGCGCACCGACCAGATCCATGCGAACCGCGGCATGGTGCTCGATCGCAACGGCGAGCCCCTGGCCATCAGTACGCCGACGCAGTCGGCCTGGATCAAACCGGTAGACTTCATCACCGAACGCGATCGCTGGGGCGAGCTGGCGAGGACCCTGAACGTCTCCGAGGCACAGCTCGAGACCCTGGTCATGCCGCGGCTCGAGCGCAAGTTCGTCTATCTCAGGCGTCACCTCACGCCCGACGAAGGCGCGGCGATTCGCGAGCTCGATCTCGAGGGTGTCGGGCTGCAGCAGGAGTATCGTCGTTATTACCCCGAGGGCGAGGTGGCCGGGCACGTGCTCGGCTTCACCAACGTCGACGATCGCGGGCAGGAAGGCATCGAACTGGCATTCGAAGACCAGCTCCGCGGCCAGCCGGGCCTGCGGCGGGTGATCAAGGATCGCCTCGGGCGGGTCGTCGAGGACGTCGAGCGGCTCCACCCGATCCGTCCCGGGCAGGACATCGTGCTCAGCATCGACGAGCGCGTGCAGTACGTCGCCTACCGCGCGCTCAAGAACGCGGTGCACGCGGAACGCGCGCGGGCGGGATCGATGGTCATCGTCGATCCGCACTCCGGCGAGATCATCGCCCTGGTCAACCAGCCGTCGTTCAATCCCAACAACCGCGCAGACCGCAAGGTCTCGCACTACCGCAACCGCGCGGTCACGGACCTCTTCGAACCCGGTTCCACGATCAAACCGTTTACTGTCGCCATCGCGCTCGAAAGCGGGCGCTACGCGCCGGATACCGAGATCGAAACAACCCCCGGGTATTTCAAGGTCGGCCGCAACACGGTACGCGACGTGCGCAACTTCGGCACCCTGGACGTCGCCGGGGTGATCGAGAAATCGAGCAACGTCGGGGCCAGCAAGATCGCGCTCTCGCTCGAGCCCGAGACGCTGTGGCGCGGCCTGCGCAGCTTCGGCTTCGGCTCCTTGACCGACGTCGTCCTGCCCGGGGAAACCTACGGCCGTCTCAACGACTACGCCAACTGGAGCGACATCGAGCACGCGACCTTGTCCTTCGGCTACGGCATGTCGGTGACCGCGGTGCAGCTCGCGCGCGCCTACACCGTGCTCGCCAACGATGGCTGGCTGCAACCGTTGTCCATTCTCCGGCGCGACGAACCGCTGGCGCGCGAACGCGTGCTGAGTGCCGGGACCGCGCGTGCCGTGCGTCGCATGCTCGAGCGCGTGGTCGTACAGGGCACCGCGCAGCAGGCGGCAGTGCCGGGCTATACCGTCGCCGGCAAGACCGGCACCGTGCACAAGTCGGTCGATGCCGGCTATGCCGAGCACCGCTACCTGTCCCTTTTTGCGGGCATGATCCCGGCGCGCGAACCGCGCCTGGTCGCGATCACGGTGATCGACGAACCGGACGGCGGCGAGCATTTCGGCGGCCGCGTGGCGGCACCGATCTTCGCGAACGTCATGCGTGAGGCGACGCGTATCCTGAACATCCCGCCGGATGCCCTCGGCGCGCCGGCCGCGCCGACGGTGTGGCTCGCGGGCGCCCCGCCGCCCGCGTCACCCGAGGAGGCGGCACCATGATCGCGCTGAGCGAGAGCATGCCGCTGTCGACGCTGCTCGCGGGCATCAGCGAGGTCGCGGCGACCGACGATCGCGTGGTCAGCGATCTCGCGCTGGACAGCCGGGCGGTGGGTTCGGGATGCTGTTTCCTCGCTCTCGGCGGCCACCGCGAGGACGGCTTCCGCTACGCTGCCGACGCGGTCGCGCGCGGCGCCGTCGCCGTGCTGTCCGAGCACCCGCACGATGAGGCGGCGGGCGGCGTGCCGGTGGTCCACGTGCCCGCCCTGCGCCGCCTGCTCGGCGACCTCGCCAACCGCTTCTTCGATACGCCGTCGCGCAGTGTGCGCGTGTTCGCCGTCACCGGCACGAACGGCAAGACCACCGTGGCCCATCTTGCCGCGCAGGCGCTCGCGCTGCTCGAAGGCGCGGCAGGTTACATCGGCACCCTGGGTGCGGGCCCGTTGCAAGCGCTGGAAGCGAATCCGAACACCACGCCGGACGTCATCAGCATCAATCGCTGGCTGGCCCGTTTGCGCGCCGCCGGCACGGCCGCGGCCACGCTCGAGGCTTCGTCTCACGCCCTCGACCAGGGACGTCTCGACGGCGTGCGCATACGCGCCGCCGCGTTCACCAACCTCGGTCGCGACCATCTCGACTACCATGGCGACATCGCGCACTACGCCGCCGCCAAGCGCCGCCTGTTCGAGCTGCCCGGGGTCGCCGCGGCCGTCGTCAACGTCGATGACCCGTTCGGCGCGGAACTCGCCGCGGCGTTCGGCTCGCGCCTGCCGCTGCTCACCTGCTCTTCCGGTCGCGGCCGGGGTGCGGCTGCCGGACATGCCGACCTCACCGCCCGCGCGATCAGCCTCGACGCCGATGGCCTGCGTTTCGAACTCGTCGCCGGCGCGCGGAGCCTGCCCGTGGCGACGCGCCTGATCGGCCGTTTCAACGTCGACAACCTGCTCGTCATCGCCGGCCTGCTGCAGACCGGTGGCTACGATCTCACGACGATTGCCGAGGTTCTCGGGCGGCTCGAAGCGGTACCGGGACGCTTGCAGGCATGCGGCACGAGCGTTCGTGGTGCGCGCGTGTTCATCGATTACGCCCACGGCCCCGACAGTCTCGCCGCGGCGCTCGCGACGTTGCGCGAACTCGGCCCGCGCCGCCTCCACGTCGTCGTCGGATGCGGGGGTGATCGCGATCGCGGCAAGCGCGCG
>JAUIFX010000101.1 GCA_030429865.1 Gammaproteobacteria bacterium
GACGAGGCCGGCCATGGTCGTGTACAGAGCGGTGCCCATACCGTTGCTCATCTGTTTCAGCACCTTCTGCATGGTGTTGACGTCCAGCGAGGCCGTGTCGGCGACCGAGCCGAGCATGAGGATGAAGCCGACGATGGTGCCGAGCAGGCCGAGCTTGAGCAGCACGTCGACGAGGAACCAGCCGATGTCCTGCGAGCCCTTGGCATGCGCGATGAGTGTGGCGACGAGGGTCGATTGCTCGCCGTCCTGCGCCTGGGTGATGCGGTCCTCGCCGCGCCGCGCGAGCACGCGCAGGTGCTCGCCGAGCACGCTGTCCGGGTCGAGGCGGTGCCCATCGATGCTGATGGCGTCGTCGCCGGGACGCAGCAGCGCAACGCGATCGCCGATGTGCTCGTCGAGCGCGCGGGCGTGCTCGATCTCGCCGGCGAGGTAGTAGGCGCGCCGCGCGCAATGCCCGCAGCCGATCAGGTAGAGCAGCCCGATGACCAGCGAAATGTGGCTGCGGTCGCTTTCGTAGAGCAGCGTCAACAGGCCTTCGTTCCAGCACACGACGATGCCGAAGACCGTGAAGCCGGTGATGAGCAGCCAGGCCAGGAACAGCCAGTAATCGAAATCCTGGAATCTCTTCACGCGGCTCTCCTCTCAGCGCGACACGGCGAATTCGGCAATCTCGGTCAGGGTCGCGTTCATGCGCCGGGCGAAGGCGTTGACGCGCTCGTCGGGATGATCGACAGGCAGCTTGATCAGGCTTACCACCGTCGTGTCCCCATCCTCGTGGACCGTGATTCTACAGGGCATCTGCGCGACGAAGCCCGGGTCGAGCAACAACACCTCGCGCGCGAGCTCGAGACTGCAGAAATGGATCACCTCGACGTCGGGGAAATCTTCGTAGCCGCGCTCGCGCAGGCCCTTGCCGATGGTATTGCGCCCGGTGATGCGGAAGTTGCGCTCGGTGATCGCGAAATCGAGTTCGAAGACGACGTCGTCGAAGGACTTGTCGGTCTCGTAGCGGGCGACCAGGGCCTCCGAGGGCACGACCGGCGGTGACGCGGCGGCTGCCAGGCACAGCGACCACAGCCAGCCGAGCAGGCAGGCAGCGCGCCAACGCGTCATTCGCGGATCACCACGCGGGTACCCACGGTCAGGAAGCGTTTGAGCTCGTGGATATCGGCGTTGCGCAGCGCGATACAGCCTTCCGTCCAGTCGAGGTGGTCGTGGATGCGGATCTTCTCCGGCGTCTCCTCGCCGATGCCGTGAATGCCGATGGCGCCGCCCAGCGCGGTGTTCTGCGGCGGAGTGCGCCCTTCGCGCAGCGCGGCGACGATGCGGTCGAAGTCGTAGCGCGAGATGACCGCGTTGCGCAGCCCGTAATAGGCATCCTTGACGTTGGGGTAGTTCAGGCGCACGAAGGTGTCGAAGCGGCTGCGGTCGTTGTAGCCGACCACGCGGTAGGTGCCGATCGGGGTCTTGTTGTCGCCGCGCATGCTCTTGTCGCCGCGGCCGCCGCGGCCGACCGCGATGCGGAATGTCTTGAGCACTTCGGCGCCGGCGCGCACGATGAGCAGGCGCGCGGTCTTGTTGACTTCGATCTCGAAGCCGCCGGTCGCGGCCCGGGCACCCGGCAGCACGGTGACCAGCAGCGCTGCCAGGACCAGCGCGCCGAACCGCGCCGCGTGGCGCGCGCGCCTGTCCGGCGTCGCGCAAGGAGGGCTTCGGTATCTCATGCAGTCGTTTGACTTGCCGTCATAGGGCTATGACCCCGTGGAACATTTACCGCCGGATGCAGCGCCCGATTCTAATGCAACGAGCCCACCCCATGCTACGCTTGCGGTCCGTTCACGCACGCGCTCCGAACGCCGCCATCCCCATGCCGTCGAATCCCGAGAAGTACACCCGAACCGCCATGTTCATTCACTGGCTCATGGCGGCACTGGTGCTGGTGCTGATCGGCTTCGGCTGGTACATGGTCGAACTGCCGCAGGGGCCGTCCCGCAGCTACTATTTCGCACTGCACAAATCACTCGGGCTGAGCGTCTTCGCGCTGCTGGTGCTGCGCATCGCGTGGCGCATCGCCCACCGTCCGCCGGCGTTGCCGGACAGCGTCCCCTGGTGGCAGCGCGGCATGGCCCATGTCGTCCACCTGGGCTTCTACGCGCTGCTGCTCGTGCAGCCGCTCAGCGGTTACGTGTCGTCGAGTTTCAGCGGTTACAAGACGCGCTGGTTCGGCATCCCGTTACCGCACTGGGGCTGGCGCGATGCACCGTTGAACGAGCTGTTCACCGAGATCCACGTGATCAGCTCGATCGCGCTCGTGGTGCTCATCACCACCCACCTGCTCGGCGTGTTGTCGCACGTGCTGGCCGGACAGTGGGCACTCGTGCGCCGCATGTGGCCGTGGTGAAGCGCCGCCCGCCCCGGGGCAGGCACAAAAAAAGGACCCCGAGGGGTCCTTTTTCGAGCGTCTCGTCGACGCGGTGACGATCAACGGTTGTTGATGTACATCGTCACCTCGAAACCGAAACGAATGTCTTCGAAAGCCGGGGTGTGCCACGCCATGTTGTCTCTCCTCGAAGCGGTGAAGGGATGGTCGCCCGGGATCTTGCGGGATTCGTGCCAGCTTTGCGCATCGCACACGTCGCGGCTAACTCGTTGAAATTCCGCGAGGTGGCGCGCCGCCATGTTGCGCCGCCGCATCACGCCTGGTTGCAGGCAGCCACGGCCGGCGGTTACCTGCAACCAGGGAGGCGTGGAACAGCCGCGGCGTTTGCCCGTGCCGCCTGCCCTCACCAATAATCGGGCCATGTCGGTTTCCCGCCCGCAATCGCTGCGCCGCCTGCTGTTGCTGCACGAAGTGGCCTTCATGCTGCTCGTCGTGCTCGCCGGCGGCGTCGGCGCGGCCTGGGGCTGGCAGTGGCAGCGCTGGTCGGCCGAGGCCATCCGCCTCGACTACCTGTCGCACACCGCGCAGGAGATCCGCTCGCTGCTGTTCAAGCAGATCCAGGAAGTCTCGGTCGCGGGCCTGCGCGAAGAGAGCGGCGTGGCCGCGCTCAACTCGCGCTACGCGCGCACCGGGCAGGAGCAGTTCAACGAGCTGCGGCGCAACTCGCGCAATCGTGCCGAGGACTACGCGGTGCAGCACCTGCAGACCGCGTTCAGCCTGCTGCAGGCGACACTGCGCGAGACGCTCTCCGACCCTTTCGCGCTCAATCGCCTGGTGCGCGCGAAGATTTTCGACCCGGCCTTCGAGCGTCGCTTCGTGGCCGATTTCGAGAGCGCCTTCGAGTCTCTGATCGGCCTCGTGGCGCAGGAGCAGGCCGCGCAGAAGGCTGCCATTGCGCGCTGGACGGAGATCGCGCCCTGGGCGTTGTCCGTGCCGGTGTTGATCGCGCTCGGTCTGCTCGTCTTCTCGCGTCGCAGCCTGGTGCGCGGCTTCGTGGTACCCATGCAGCACGTGCTCGACGGCACCCGGCTCGTCAGCGCGGGCCATCTCGATCACGTGTTGCCGGAGCAGGGCGTGAGCGAGGTGCGCGACCTTGCCCGGGGCATCAACCACATGGCGCAGGAACTCGAGGCGAGCCGCGATGCGATCGTCGCCAATGAACGCCAGGCCGCGCTGGGTGCCCTGGTGCCGGTGGTCGCACACAACATCCGTAATCCCCTGGCCGTCATCCGCGCCAACGCGCAGCTGCTCGATGGCAGCGAATCGGAGGCCGAGCGTGACGAGATCCGGCAGGACGTCATCGACACCGTCGATCGTCTCGAGCGCTGGGTCAGCGCGCTGGTTTCCTACCTGCATCCGCTGCAGCCGCAACGACGCACGGTCGCCGCGGGCGCGGTGGTGGCGTCGACGCTCAAGTTGCTCGAGGCGCGCATGGCCGACAACGGCGTCACCTGCGTGTGCGAGCCGTGGGACGAGACGGCGCTGATCGAGGCCGACCCGGACCTGCTCGAGCAGGCCTTCTACGGCCTGCTCAACAATGCCGTGGAAGCGTCCCCGCGCGGTGCGACGGTGCGCGTCGGCGTGGTTCGCGAGGGCGCCACGGTACGGCTGTCGGTGAGCGACGACGCGGGCGGCATTCCCTTCACGCCGCAGCCGTCGGGACTCGCGCCGGGGCCGTCGACGAAGCGCTTCGGTACCGGCCTCGGTATTCCGGTTGCCTATAAGATATGCGGCACGCATGGATATCGACTCGAGTTCAACATTCGCGAGGATGCCGGCACCGACGCCGTGATCCTCGCGCCAGCCGTCGAGGAGGCCGCGACCGGTGACCCAGACTGACGACGCCCAGGCCCGGCACCGCGACGTGCCGGCGACGCGCGGGCGCGTGCTCGTGGTCGACGACGAGATGCTCTTTGCCAAGGCGGTGGTGCGCCGCCTCGAACGCGCCGGCTTCGCGTGCCGCCACGCCGCCACGCTGGCGGCCGCCCGCGCGGCGCTGGACAGTGACGAACCCGAGCTGATGCTGCTCGACATGCGCCTGCCCGACGGCTCCGGGCTCGACCTGCTGCGCGATCTGCGCCGCGACAGCAGCCTGCCGGTGATCGTGATGACCGCCTACGGCGAGGTCGAGGACGCGGTCCAGGCGATGAAGTTCGCCGCGTCCGATTACCTCAAGAAGCCCCTCGACCTGGACGAGCTGCTGCTCAACGTCGAGAAGGTGCTGCATGCCAGCGAACTCGATCGCCGCCTCGAGTACTCGCGCACGCGCGAGCACGTGCGTGCCGGTGCAAGCCAGCTCATCGGTGATTCGCCGGCCCTCGTCGCGGTGCGGGAACAGATCGCACGCATCGCCGGCCTGGTCAGCGGCGAGGGCGTGCCGCCGACGGTTCTGATCACCGGTGAGACCGGCACCGGCAAGGACGTCACCGCGCGCCTGCTGCACCAGAGTTCGCCGCGCGCGACGCGCCCCTTCGTGCACGTCGATTGCGCGGCGTTGCCCAAGGACCTGTTCGAGTCGGAGCTGTTCGGTCACGTCAAGGGCGCGTTCACGCACGCGCTGACCGATCGCACGGGACTGATCGAGGCGGCCGAGGACGGCGTCGTGTTTCTCGACGAAATCGCCGAGATTCCGCTCGAACTGCAGGCCAAGCTGCTCGCCGTGCTCGAACGGCGCAGCCTGCGCCGGGTCGGCAGCAGCCAGGAGCGGCGCGTCTCGGCCTGGTTCATCGCGGCGACCAACCGCAACGTCGAGGCCATGGTCGAAGAGGGCAGTTTGCGTTCCGACCTGTATTTCCGTCTGAACGTGCTCACGCTCGCGCTGCCGCCGCTGCGCGAGCGCGGCGACGACGCGGTACTCCTCGCGGCGCACTTCGCCCGCGAAGTCGCGCGGCGCTACGGGTTCGCCGAGCCGGAGATCGGCACCGACGCCCGCCGCGCCATCGGTGCCTACCCGTGGCCGGGCAACGTGCGCGAGTTGTCGCACGTGATCGAACGGGCCCTGCTGCTATGCGGTGGCGCCGCGCTCGATGCGGCCGCGCTCGGGCTGCGCGCGGCGGACACGACGACGGCTGCGGCCGATCTCGCCGCGCTCGACGACATGACGCTGGAACAGGTCGAGCAGTTCATGATCCGGCGTGCGCTGTCCGGCTGCGATGACAATGTCTCGGAAGCCGCGCGCCGTCTCGGCATCACGCGCATGGCAATGCGCTATCGCATGCAGAAATACGGTATCGCGGCCGGCGCTCGCGAGGCATGAGCGCGCGCCGCCGTGCTGTTCAGTGCAGCTTGAGGCGCGGCTTGCTCGAGCGGGTCAGGAAATCGGCGGCGGTGGTCAGCGCGGTGCGCACCCAGCCCTGCACCGCGACCTGGTGCATTTTGTACAGCGACAGGTAGGCCCAGCGCGCGAGGCGGCCTTCGACGGGGAAGCTGGCGGGCTGGCGGCTGAGCAGGTTGCCCATCAGGTTGCCGACGGCGCTGTGCTTCGCCAGGTTGATGAGCGAGCCGAAGTCGCGGTACTCGTACGACTCCGGCGGCTTGCCCTGGCGCAGGCGCGCGATGGCGCGCACCAGGTGTTCGGCCTGCTGGTGCGCGGCCTGGGCGCGTGGCGGCACGTTGCGCTCGCCGCCGGGCATCGGGCAGGCCGCGCAGTCGCCGAGTGCGAAGATGCGTTCATCGAGAGTGGTTTGCAGGGTCGGCTGGACTTCCAGCTGGTTGGCGCGGTTGACGGCCAGGCCGTCGAGCGTCGCCAGCACCGGCGGGCCCTTGATGCCGGCCGCCCAGACCTTGATCTCCGCCGGGATGAACGCGCCGCTGCGCGTCCACAGTCCGTCCGGCGTGGCGCGCGTGACGAGTTCGTTGGTGTGCACGATCACGCCGATCTCCTCGAGCGCGCGGCGCGTCGACGCCGAGACCGATTCGGGCAGGCCGGGGAGGATGCGCTCGGAACCCTCGATCAGGTGAATGCGGATGTCATGCTCGACGTCGATGCGGTCGAGCCCGTAGCCGACCAGCGTGCGCAGCGAGTGGTGCAGTTCGGCCGCGAGTTCCACGCCGGTTGCGCCGGCACCGGCGATCGCGATGTGCAGCCGCCCGGGACGCACCGGTTCGGCACCGGCGTTGGCCGCGTAGCAGGCGCGGACGAGGTGCTGGTGGAAAGCGTCGGCCTGCTCGCGCTGGTCGAGAAAGAAGCAATGCTCGGCCACGCCCTCGATGCCGAAGTCGTTGGTGATGCTGCCGATGGCGAGCACCAGCAGGTCGTAGCGCAGAATGCGTTCCGGGATGTACTCGCGACCCTGCGCGTCGACCGAGGCGCCGATCGTGATGGTGCGGTTGGCCCGGTCGAGGCTCTCCAGGGCGCCGACGCGAAACGCGAAGTGGTTCCAGTGCGCCTGCGCGAGGTAGCTCAGCTCGTCTTCGCTCGAGTTCAGCGTGCCGGCGGCGACCTCGTGCAGCAACGGTTTCCACAGGTGCGAGTAGGCGCGATCGACGAGCGTGATGTCGAGTTCGCCGCGGCGCCCGTAACGACGGCCGAGACGCGTCGCCAGCTCGAGCCCGCCGGCGCCGCCGCCGACGATGACGATGCGTGAATTCTCGGCGAGATGCATCGAGGCAGACCGTCCCGGTAAGGCTGGGTGGACCGCTATAATAACGGTCCGCCTGGGCGTGCACTACAAGCCGCGCCATACGCAGGCGCACTGTCAAGACGAGACGGAGGCCTTGCCGCAATGGAAGACAAGACAACGCTGGAAATCGAGGCGGCCACCTTCCGCCGCTTGCGCGACTACCTGCGCGAGCACACCGAGGTACAGAACATCGACCTGATGAACCTCGCCGGCTTCTGCCGCAACTGCCTGTCGAAATGGTACCGCGCGGAGGCCGGTGAGCGTGGCGTCGAGATCGACTACGAGCAGGCGCGCGAGCTGGTCTACGGCATGCCCTACGAGGAGTGGAAGTCGCGCTACCAGGGCCAGGCGTCGGCCGAGCAGCAGGCCCGCTTCGCCGAGCGCATGCAGAACGACGAGCATTCCTGAGCGGCGTCGGCGCGGGCGCGGCGGGAGGCACGCATGGGGTTGCGGCTGCGTCTGAACCTGCTGCTGTCGCTGCTGTTCTCGCTCGCGCTGGCCATCGCCATCGTCTACCTGCTCGGCAACACCCGCCGCGCGGTGGTCGATGAACTGCGCGCATCGACCGAACTCGCCTCGCACCTGCTGCGCGGGTTCCGCGACAGCGGCGCCGCGGCCGGCGACGCGTCGGCGGTCGCCGCCTTCGTCGCGCACCTCGCCCGGCAGCACGCACCGTTGAGACACCTGCGCATCCTGCTGGTCGACGCGCCGCTGCCGGAGGTCGATGCGGGCGTCGGACAGGCGCGGCTGGCGCCGGCGTGGTTCGCGCGGCTGGTCGCGCCGCACGAGACGGTGCTGCGCCAGGTGGTCGTGCTGGGCGGCGCCGAAGTCAGCATCGTCGCCGATGCCAGCGCCGAGATCGACGAGGCCTGGCGCGAGGTACGCACGACGCTGTTGGTGCTGCTGCTCGCGTTCGCCGGCAGCAACGTCGTCGCGTTTGTCTTTCTCGGGCACGCCCTGGCACCCTTGCGGCGCGTCTCGGCCGCGCTCGAAGGTGTCGGCCGCGGGCGTTACGCGACGCGCCTGGCAACGAGCGGGATCCCGGACATCGACGTCATCGTGTCGCGTTTCAACGAGATGACCGCGGCGCTCGAGCGCAGCGAGAACGACAACGCGAGCCTCGCGCGGCGCTCGCTCGCCATCCAGGAAGACGAACGGCGCCACCTCGCCCACGAGTTGCACGACGAGATGGGGCAGTCGATTACCGCGATCAAGGCGCTGGCGGTCTCGATTGGCGAGCGGGTCGACGGGCCGCTGGCGGAGCGTGCGCGAACCATTGTCGACGTCTCGTCCGACGTCTACGCGCGCGTGCGGCAGATGATGACGCGCCTGCACCCGGTGATTCTCGACGAACTGGGGCTCGCCGCCGCCGTCGAGCTCATGGTCGACGACTGGAACGGCTACCACGAGGACTGTTTCTGTGAACTGGTGTGCGGCGACGAATTGCCGCAGCTCGACGACGAGATTCGTATCGGTGTCTACCGCATCGTGCAGGAAGCACTGACGAACATCGCCCGCCACGCCCGCGCCAGCAGCGCGCGCGTGGAATTGGCGGTGTCCGCGCAAGGCGGCCCGGCGCCCGTCCTCGAGGTGCGCGTCAGCGACAACGGCATCGGGTTCGATCCGAGCACGCGCAGCAGCGGGATCGGCCTGCGCGGCATGCGTGAGCGCGCGCAGTCCCTGGGCGGACGCTTGCAGCTCGCGAGCGAGCCCGGGCACGGTGCGTGCATCAGCGCCGAGATTCCGTTCGCAAGCGCCTGACACCGGCGTGAGCAGCGGCACCGCGGCGGCGCCAGGTCCTGCGCGGCAGCGTGATCCCGTATAGACTTCGCCAGCGCCGGCGGCGCGTGCCGGGGCCGTGCCCGGGCACTGCGCGCCGCGCTCGATGAACACGGACGGACGCCTTCATGCAAGCACCCACCCGCATTCTCCTGGTCGACGACCACGCTGTCGTGCGGACCGGCTTCAAGACCTTGCTCGAGAACCAGCCGGACCTGCGCGTGGTTTGCGAGGCGGACAGCGGCGAACAGGCTTGCCGACAGTTCGTCGACCACGCACCGGACGTCGTCATCATGGACCTGAGCCTGCCCGGCATCGGCGGGCTGGAAGCCATCCGGCGTATCGTCAGCCGCGAAGCCGGCGCGCGCGTGCTGGCGTTCAGCATGCACGAGGACACGATCTTCGTCGAACAAGCCCTGCAGGCCGGTGCGCGCGGCTACATCGGCAAGAGCAGTGCGCCGGTCGACCTCGTCGAGGCAGTGCGACAGATTGCCAACGGCAACATCTACATCGATGCCGAGATGGCGCAGCGCATCGCGTTCCAGAAGACCAAGGGCGCCGATTCGCCGTTCCAGGGCTTGTCGACGCGCGAGTTCGAGATCTTCTGCCTGCTCGCCGAGGGGCTCAGCGTCAACGAGATCTCGCCGCGCCTGTCGCTGAGCAGCAAGACCGTTGCCAACTACGCGACCCAGATCAAGGCCAAGCTCGAGGTCGGCACCACCGCCGAACTCGCGCGCCTCGCCATTCGGCACGGTATCGTCAGGGCCTGATCAGCTTCGACGAAGCGCGGGAATATTTCCCGTATTTTTTTCGCGAAATTCCCGCGTGCGCGTTACCGGCTTGCGCGTAGCCTTGCCGCTCCGCGCGCCACCGCCGCTTTCCGGCCGCGCGCGCCACGTCTTCCGGAGGTACCCGTTCCCGATGCTGAAATCGCGTTCTTGCCTGACCATCGCAGGCGTTTCCGGCATGCTCGCCCTGTCGTCCACGACGCCTGCCCCCGCCGCCGAGGGCGCCGGCTTCGACGAGGAGATCCTCGTCGTCGCGCCGACGCCGTCCGGCGGCAACGGTCTCGCCGCCGACAAGCTGCCGTTCAACGTCCAGTCCGCCGACAGCGATGCGCTCGAGCGTACCCAGGCCGTCGACCTGGCCGATTACCTGTCGACCCACCTCGGCAGCGTCAACATCAACTCGGCGCAGAACAACCCGCTGCAGCCCGACGTCCAGTACCGCGGCTACGCGGCCTCACCACTGCTGGGCCTGTCGCAGGGCGTCGCGGTCTACCAGAACGGCGTGCGCATCAACGAGCCGCTCGGCGATGCCGTCAACTGGGACCTTGTGCCGGAGTCGGCAGTGCACTCGATCAGCCTGGTCGGTGGCAGTAACCCGCTGTTCGGTCTCAACGCGCTCGGCGGTGCGCTCGCCGTCGAGATGAAGAACGGTTTCAATTTCGAGGGCCACCAGGCCGAGGTCTCGGGCGGCGCCTGGGAGCGCATCACCACGAGTGTCGAGACCGGGGGCAACAACGGCACCTTCGGCTGGTACGCGAACGTCAGCTATTTCGAGGAAGAGGGCTGGCGCGACCTGTCCGAATCCGACGCGCTGAACGTCTACGCGGCGGCGAGCTGGCGCGGCGCACGCAGCCAGGCCGACGTCGGTTTCCAATACGGTGACACCGAGCTGACCGGCAACGGGGCCGCGCCGGTCGGCCTGCTCGCGATCGATCGGGATGCCATCTTCACGGCGCCGGACATCACCGAGAACGAGATGGTCATGTTCACCTTCGATGGCGGGCACGATTTCAGCGACACGGTCAATGCCAACCTGACCGCTTTCTACCGCGACAACGATACCGCCTCGTTCAACGGCGATGGCTCGGAATTGAGCGCCTGCCAGCTCGGCGGCAACACCTTCCTGGTCGAAGGCCTGGAGGAAGATGACCTCGAGGAACTGGGTCTCGACGACGACGACGTGTGCGACGACGACGCGCTCGGGGTCGCCGCCAGTGCCGATCCGATCGGCGCGCTCGAAGCGGCCCTGAACGGCCTCGCGGGGGGCGACGAATTCAACCTCGACGAAATCGAAGCCGACGAGTTGTCCGGCACGGGCGTGATCACCGACGCCGCGATCAACAACATGTCCGATCGCGATCAGAAAAGCTACGGCACCGACCTGCAGCTGACCCTGCGCGAGGACTTGTTCCGGCGCGGCAACCATTTCGTCGCCGGTTTCTCCTGGTTCAAGGGCGAGGCATTGTTCAATTCGGTCACCGAGCTGTCCGACATCGATCCGGTCACGCGCAGCACCGCGGGCCTCGGCGTCGGCACCTTCGTCGACGAGGAGGCAACCAACGTCGCCACGTCGACCGAGACCTTCAGTCTCTATTTCATGGACGCGCTGGACGTCACCGAGCGTTTCACGTTCACGTTCGGCGGCCGTTACAACAACACCGGCGTGCGCCTGCGCGACCGCTCCGGCGAGCGGCCGGAGTTGAACGGCGACCACAGCTTCAGCCGCTTCAACCCGACCGTCGGCGGCACTTTCGACTTCACCGACGACACCAATGGCTACGCCAGCTACAGCGAATCCTCACGTGCGCCGACGCCGATCGAACTGGCCTGCAACGAAGGCGTCTTCCGCGTCGCCAGGGCCTACGCGATCGCCGAGGGGGAGGACCCGGACGACATCGATTTCGAATGCCGCCTGCCGAACGCCTTCCTCGCCGATCCGCCGCTCGACGAGGTCGTGGCGAAGACCATCGAGTTCGGCCTGCGCGGCAATTTCTTCGGCGTGCGTCATCGCCTCGGCTACTTCCGCACCGAGAACCGTGACGACATCATCTTCCAGACCACCGGACGCGGTACCGGCCTGTTCGCCAACGTCGACGAGACGCGCCGCGAGGGCTTCGAGTCGGCGTTCGTCGGGACCTTCGGCGCGCTCGACTGGTCGATCGCCTACAGTTACGTGCGGGCGACGTTCGAGGACGATTTCATGGTGCTGAGCCCGAATCATCCGTTCGCCAACGGTGATGGCGAGGTCCAGGTCGAGGCCGGCGACCGCATTCCCGGGATTCCCGACCACCAGTTCAAGTTCAGCGGCGATTACACGTTGCCGTGGAACCTGCGCGTAGGCCTCGAAGTGATCTACAACTCCGGCCAGTACCTGCGCGGCGACGAGTCCAACCAGCTCGGCGAGATCGACGGCTATGCCGTCGTCAACCTGCGCGGCAGCTATCGCATCGACGAACGCTTCGAGTTGTTCGCGCGCGTGACCAACCTGTTCGACACGGACTACGAGAATTTCGGCCTGCTCGGCGAGGAGCCCGCCGAGATCCTGCCCGGGCTCGCCGACCAGAGTCCGGTGTTCCTCGGTGCCGGCGCACCGCTGGCCGGCTGGGTCGGTTTGCGCGTACGGCTGTAGCCCGGGGAGCGCGCAGCCGGCGGCGGCGCTGCGCTGCCACGTCCGGCGCAAAACAAAGGCGCCCCGCGGGGCGCCTTTTCCGTGCTGCGCTCGCGCTCGCGGGTATTCAATCGTCGATCGCGACGCCCCACGGGAACTGGCCGACCGGCACCGTGGCGACGACGTCATCACGCTCGGTGTCGATGACCGATACCTGGTGGTCGACCCCGTCGGTCGTGTAGAGGCGCTTGCCGTCGCCGCTCAGGGCAAGTCCCCACACGCGCTTGCCGACGCCGATGGTGTCGAGGACCTCGAGCGTGTCGGCATCGAGCACGAAAATGCTGTTGGCGCGCCCGCCGGCAACGAACAGCCGCTTGCCGTCGCGGCTGAGCAGCACGTCCTTGGGCTTGGCCTTGTCGTCGGCGAGCGGCATACGGCCGAGGATGGTGCCGGTGGCGACGTCGACCTTCTTCACCTCGCCGCTGATCTCGGAGGTCGCGTAGGCGATCTTGCCGTCGGCGCTGAACGTCGCGGCCCGCGGGCGCGCGCCGACCACGATGTTGGCGACGATTTCGTGTTCCGGCACGGCGATGATGTGCAGCATGTTGGTCGATTCGCTGGTCACGATGACGCGCGAGCCGTCGGGTGAAATCGCCACGCCCTCGGGCTCGATGCCGACTTCGATCTCGGCGATCTTCTCGCCGTTCCGCGGGTTGTAGACCGAGGCCTTGGCATCTTCCTCGTTGGAAATGTAGATGTTGCCGTTGGGGTGCACGGCGAAGGCCTCGGGGTCGTCGCCGCTGTCGAAGGTGCGTACGACTTCGAGCTTGTCCGGGTCGATCACGGCGATCGCGTTGTCGCCGCTGACGGCGACGTAGACTTCGCTGCCGTCCGGCGAGACCCCGACGCCGCGCGGCCGCTTGCCGACCGGGACGGTCGCAATGACTTCGTTGCTGGTGGCATCGATCACGCTCACCGTGTCGTCGCGCTCATTGCTGACGAAGACGCGGCCGCCGGCCGCGTGGCTGGCGCAGGCGGCGGCGATAAGAAGGGTGAAGATGGCTGTACGCATGGGAACTCCTGGCGTTGATGGGTCGGTGGAACGGGCTTACCGGGCGCAGGCCGCGAGGCCGAGGGTGTCGAGGTCGCCGGGATCGGCGACGCCGCGCACGGGCGCCTCGCCGACGATGGTATCGCCGTCGACGAGCAGCAGCGGCTGGCGCAGTTGGCCGGTGTCGCGGAAACTCATGTCGGCGCCTTTCTGGCCGTCGAAGGCGATGTCACCGCGAATCATGTCGTGGACCTGCGCCGGCGCCGCCTCGCCGTGGGTCGCGATGGTATTGGAGACGAGCTTGACCGCGGCCCACGCGGCCCACGCGACATCGCTCATCGCTTGACCGTGGCGCGTCTCGTAGCGGCGGTTGAGCTGCGCCGCGGCGTACTTGCGGAAGCTCTCGTGCCAGGCGCGGGCGGTGGCGGTGGTGTCGGCATGCTTGCGGCGCCATTGCGCCTCGGCGTCGGCGCGCATCGCGGCGCTCGGCAGCGTGTGCAGGAGATTGGGCAGGCAGGCCGCGCGCAGGGCGTCGTCGGCTGCGCCGACGTTGATCACGGCGGCGGGGGCGGCCGCGTCGGCGAGCGCGCGCAGGGTAGCCGGCGCGGCGTCGGCAACGATCATGGCGACCCCGGCGCCGCGCGCCGCCGCGGCATCCGCCAGCGGCACGAGCTCGTAGTGCCAACCGAGAAAGCGGCCCTGCGCGTTGGCCTCGTCGATGCCCTGGCTCGCGCCGCGCATGGCGTCACCGTCGTGCGCGCCGACGAAGCCGATGCGCACCTGCCGGGTTTCGAGCGCGCTGCTCGCGGTCGCGGCGCCGAGCAGGACGAGGCACAGGCCGGTGAGGCAGACGCGAAGGGGGCGGGGAAGCGGGCGGGTGGGGATCGGCGACATGGAGATGACAACCTCGCTGCGTGAGAGGAACCGGGGCGGCGGCATGCGCGCGGCGCGCGGTGTCGGAATCAGCTGGTGGCGCTTGATTGTTGCACCGCGCACGCCGCGACCGCGCCCCTATGTGGACTCGCCCGCCGCGCGGGTGTTCCCGGCAGACCCGGGATGCCGCTGTGGGCTGGCGTTTTCAAGCGCTTCTCGCTAGTCTGGAGCCCAGCGCCGCGGGACGCGCGCCGTGCTCATTCTAGGGCAGGGCAGCGACGTTTGCCCGGGACGCGTCGCGAAGCGGGTCGGGATTTTTTCCCGCATCGCGCGGCATACTGATTACCCGTGCCGGCAGGGCTTGGCCCGGCCGCACACGGCCACGAGGAAGTCGATGATGCTCAAAGCCCTGCAACTCGAGCCGGAGAAATGTACCGGCTGTCTGCAATGCGAGATGGCCTGCTCCTACGAGAACGAAGGCCTGTTCAATCCCTCGAAGTCGCGTATCAAGGTGTTCACCTTCCACGACGAAGGGCGATTCGCACCTTACACCTGCTCGCAGTGCGCGGAAGCCTGGTGCATGCATGCCTGCCCGGTCGAGGCCATCGTGATCAACGAGGCGACCGGGGCGAAGGACGTGCTCGAAGACGTCTGCGTGGGGTGCAAGGTCTGCACCATCGCGTGCCCCTTCGGCACGGTCAACTACAACGCCGATACCGGCAAGGTGATCAAGTGCGACCTGTGCGGTGGCGAGCCGGCCTGTGCCGACGCCTGCCCGACGGAGGCAATCACCTACGTCGATGCCGAGCACACCGGCCTCGAGCGCATGCGTGCTCACGCGGCCCAAACCATTCCCGCCAACTGAGCGGATCTGCAGAGGGAGACAGTCACATGGCATGGCAGCGTCGCATCCTGCGCGTCAATCTCGACGCCGGAACCTGCACCGAAGAGCCCCTGAACATGGAGTGGGCCATGCAGTACATCGGCCAGCGCGGGCTGGCCACGAAGTACCTCGTCGAGGAGATCGACCCCAAGGTCGATGCGCTCTCGCCGGGTAACAAGCTGATCATGGCGACCGGCCCGCTGACCGGCACCATGGCCTCCACCGGCGGACGCTACTCGGTGATCACCAAGAGCCCGCTGACCGGCGCAGTCGCCTGCTCGAACTCGGGCGGCTTCATCGGCGCCGAGATCAAGCACGCCGGCTGGGACATGATCATTTTCGAAGGCCGCGCGCCGCAGCCGGTCTACCTGTACCTCGAGAACGACCACGCCGAGCTGGTCCCGGCCGACGACATCTGGGGCAAGTCGGTGTGGGAGACGGACGAAATCCTGCACGCCAAGTACCAGGACCCGCTCATCCGCATCGCCTGTGTCGGCCGCGCCGCCGAGCAGGGTTGCCTGTATTCCGCCATCGTCAACGATCTGCATCGTGCCGCGGGGCGTTCCGGTGTCGGCACCGTGATGGCGTCCAAGCAGCTCAAGGCCGTCGTCGTGCGGGGTACCAAGGGCGTCTCCGGTGTGCGCGACGCGAAAGCCTTCTTCAAGGCGACCAGCGAGGGCAAGCGTACCCTGGCCGAGAACGCGGTCACGGGGGAAGGACTGCCCAAGATGGGTACCCAGGTACTCATGAACGTGATCAACGAAGTCGGCGCGATGCCCACGCGCAACATGCGCGAAGTGCAGTTCGAAGGCGCCAGCAAGATTTCGGCCGAGGCCATGCACGAGCCGCGCGAGAGCGACGGCAAGCCCAACCTCGTGACCAACGGTGCCTGCTTCGGCTGCACCATCGCCTGCGGACGCATCTCGACGATCGACCCGCAGCACTACACCGTCCAGGACAAGCCGGAGTACAAGCACGCCTCCGGCGGCCTCGAGTACGAAGCAGCCTGGGCGCTCGGTTCGGACACCGGGGTCGACGATCTCGATGCGCTCACCTATGCCAACTTCCTCTGCAACGAGGACGGCATGGATCCGATCTCCTTCGGCGCCACGGTGGCCGCGGCGATGGAGCTCTACGACATCGGCGCGATTACCACCGAGCACACGGGCGGTCTCGAAATGAAGTTCGGCTCCGCCGAGGCCCTGACCCGGGCTGCCGAGCTCGTCGCCACCGGCGAGGGTTTCGGACGCGACCTCGCGCTCGGCTCGAAGCGCCTGTGCGAGAAGTACGGCCACCCGGACCTGTCGATGACCGTCAAGGGCCAGGAATTCCCGGCCTACGATCCGCGCGGCATCCAGGGCATGGGCCTGGCATACGCGACGTCGAACCGCGGCGCCTGCCACCTGCGCGGCTACACCGTGTCGTCGGAGATCATGGGCGTGCCGGTCAAGACCGATCCGCTGACGACCGACGGCAAGGCCGAGCTGGTGAAGGCGTTCCAGGACGCTACCGCCGCGGTCGACTCGACCGGCCTGTGCGTGTTCACGACGTTCGCCTGGACGCTCGAGGACATCGCGCCGCAGGTCGATGCCGCGTGCGAAGGCGGCTGGTCGCCGGAAACGATGCTCGCTGCCGGCGAGCGCATCTGGAACCTCGAGCGCAAGTTCAACCTCGACGCGGGCCTGACCAAGGCAGACGACAACCTGCCCAAGCGCCTGCTCAAGGACGCGGCCAAGACCGGGCCGGCCAAGGGCATGGTCAACAACCTCGACGTGATGCTGCCGGAGTACTACCAGCTGCGCGGCTGGAACACCGACGGCGTGCCCACGCCGGAGACGCTGGCACGTCTCGGCCTGTGAGCGGGCGATTACCCAACCGGGGAGAACGAGTTACATGCAACATGTAGTCATCGGCGCCGGACCGTCCGGCCTCGTCGCGGCGGAGACGCTGCGCAAGCTGCAGCCCGACGCCGGTATCACGCTGATCGGTGACGAGCCCGAGCCGCCGTACTCGCGCATGGCAATCCCGTACTACCTGATCAAGCAGATCGAGGAGTCGGGGACCTACCTGCGCAAGACCGCCAACCACTACGACGGCCTGCGCATCGCACTCGAGCGCGGGCGGGTGTCGGCCGTCGATCGCGGCGCCCACCGGGTGACCCTGGACGACGGCTCCACCCTGGCCTACGACAAGCTGCTCATCGCGACCGGCTCGCGGCCGGTGGCGCCGCCGATCCCGGGTATGGATCTCGACGGCGTGACGTCCTGCTGGACGCTCGCCGACGCGAGACGTATCGCCGCCACGGCGCGTCCGGGCGCCCGCGTGGTGCTGATGGGCGCGGGCTTCATCGGCTGCATCATCCTCGAAGCGCTCGCACGCAGCGGCGCCGAGCTGACCGTCGTCGAGATGGGCGATCGCATGGTGCCGCGCATGATGAACGACATCGCCGGCGGCATGATCAAGGACTGGTGCGAGAGTCGCGGCGTGACGGTGCACACGTCGATGCGGGTCACCGCGATCGAGCAGCAGGGCGGGACCCTGCGCGTGGTGCTCGAGAACGGCAACGTGGTCGATGCCGATCTCGTCGTCTCGGCGACGGGCGTGCGGCCGAACATCGAGTTCATCGCCGACAGCGGCATCGAGACCGATCACGGCGTGCTCGTCGACCGCCAGATGCGCACCAACGACCCCGACATCTACGCGGCCGGTGACGTCGCCCAGGGCATCGATTTCTCGACGGGCGAATACTCGGTGCAGGCGATCCAGCCGACCGCGGTCGATCACGGCCAGCTTGCCGCCCGCAACATGGCCGGCCTGTCGGGCGCGCGCCACCGCGGCAGCGTGAACATGAACGTGCTCGACACACTGGGCCTGATTTCGAGCTCGTTCGGCCTGTGGATGGGCGACGAGGGCGGCGACTCGGCCGAGTTGCTCAACCGGGATCGTTACCGCTACCTCAATCTGCAGTTCGCCGACGACGTGCTCGTCGGCGCGACCAGCCTCGGGCTGACCGAACATGTCGGCGTGTTGCGCGGCCTGATCCAGACCCGCACCCGGCTCGGCGTTTGGAAGGATCGCCTG